>JAFGFF010000253.1 GCA_016931075.1 Pirellulales bacterium
CCAGTTGGGAGTATTCCTCCTCGCTGGGTTCGGGATCGTCGACTAGGGCGTCGCTGAGGCGCACGGGCCGGGCAAACGCCAACGGGGTCGCCGTCGGAGCCGCGCCGGCCTGCTGATAGGCCTTGACGAACGCCTTATCCAACGCGGTCATGGGGTCGTCCTGACGCCGGGGTTCTGAATCACGCCTTCAAATCGGGCCGTGCCCGTCGTTCCGTAGGCCGGAGCACCGTACGTCGCCGTGCCCGGGTTGTAAGTCGCCGTCGGGTTGTAGCCTGGCGCCGGCTGCCCATAGGGAACGGCCGGTTGGCCGTAGCCGGGTTGCACCATTCCGGGAGCCGGTTGGTTGTACCCAGTGCCGGCCGGCTGACCGTAAGTCGCCGGAGCCGGATTCAGGTACGAACCGTTGGGCTGACTGCCGTTGGGTTGGCTATAAGGCGGCGCCGACGGCGGATAGGAAGCGTCGGCCGGATTGGGCGTCTGATAGGGCTGCTGTGACCAGCCGGCCGGCGGATACGACGGTGTCTGAACCGGCTGCGGCGGGTTGTAGTTGTAGGGCGCGGGCGCTGTCTCGGGCGTTTGGTTCGGACGTGGGCGGAAAGCCATCCGCTGGTCCGGCTGCGAACGCCAATCTTCAGGGGCACGATTATCCGACCCGTAGGTGGGCGCCGGCGGCACGCTCCCGTCCAACGCCATGACCTGGTTGGCCCCCGTGCGGACCGACGGATCGACGTACGGCGTGTCCGGATATTGGGCCACCGCGCCCGAGGCGCCGTTCAACGCGGCCTGGGCCCGCTCGACCGAAAAACGATCCGCCACGGGCGGTGTGGGTGTCTGGGCGGTTACGCCCGGTGTCACTGGAGCGGGCCAATGGTCCGTGTCGCTATAGTTACGCGCGGGTGGCTCGACCGGCGGCGCGTAGGGCTGGCCCGCTGTGTTTTGATAGCTGGGCGTCTGGTTGGAAGCGAATTCGGGTTGAGTCGGCGGACAGCACGTCCGGGCGGCTGGGGCGGGCAGGCTCCGAACGACCGAGGGGGACGATTCATTGTTGATCGGCGCGTCCGTGTTCAAGGCGCCGCCCTTCCAGATCGGGGCAACCGGCGCATCGGGAGCCGGCGGCTCGGGCGACCAGGCGTCGGGTACCGCCGCGGTGTCCGGCGCGGTCGCACGGCCCACGGCAAATCCGAGAATCCCGACCACCAGCAACACGGCCGCGATGGCGATGCCCAACCGGGGTGAAATCGACTTCGTGACGGTCGAGGAAGAGGCGCCAAGATGACCCGACGTCACGGTCGACGTAGGTCCGCCCGTCGGAGCATGGCTCGGAGCGTGGCTCAGGGGCGGCTTGCTCGGTGGAGTTGTTGCTGCGTCGAGGTTCGGCACCCGGGCCAATACGTCGGCATTGCCTCCCATCCCATAGTAGTCCCTGGCTTCCGCGTTGAACTCCGTGGGTCGGTCAATCGGCCCGTCATACATTCCGTAGTTCTCCATAGCGACTCCCCTCGCTGACAAGCTGGGTCGGAAACCGGGATCTCGTGTTGATAGGGCGGACGCCTCAAGCGCACGGTCCACCGGGACCGCACAACGTCCATCGACTCTATCGGTATGGGTAATGCCGGTCTTGAGCATTAACGAGCCCTTGGCGATTTTGTAAAGCGGTACGAATGCATAAGCTTGGGTGTCTAGCGAACCTGCGAAGGCCCGCCCTTTCCAAGTCATTGGGAAGCACCAATTCTCAGCGTTCCCCCGCCCCTTGCCCCCGCCCCCACTCACCACGCCGCTTTTCACCCTGCGGCTCTGCCGATATCATGGAAAATTCGGTCGGCCCATATGACGTGCTCTCGAATACCAACCCTCGCGTCCTCCGCGCAAATAACGCATGAACGCGGAAAATAGGCACTATGGCGAAATCATGAAAACCAACGAACTTCGCGAAAAATACCTGGCATTCTTCGAGACGAAGGGCTGCGTCCGCCGCCCTAGCGACGTGCTCGTCCCCCGGTGGGACCCCTCCGTCCTCTTCACCCCGGCCGGGATGAACCAGTTCAAGGACCACTTCCTGGGCCGCTGCAAGCTCGACTTCACCCGGGCGACCACCTGCCAAAAATGCCTCCGGACGGGCGACATCGACAACGTCGGCCGCACCGCCTATCACCACACATTCTTCGAGATGCTCGGGAACTTCAGCTTCGGCGACTATTTCAAACGCGAAGCGATCACCTGGGCGTGGGAGTTCCTGACCGACAAGAAGTGGCTCGGTCTGCCGCCCGAGCAGCTCTCGGCCACCATCTATCTCGACGACGACGAGGCGGCCGAGATCTGGCTCAAGCAAGTGAAACTCCCGCCGGAGCGGCTCCAGCGGATCGGCGAGGACGAGAACTTCTGGCCAGCCAGCGCCCCGAGCCAAGGGCCCGACGGCGTCTGCGGACCGTGCAGCGAAATCTACTTCCACAGCGAGTTCGGCGAGGTCGAAATCTGGAACCTCGTCTTCACCCAGTTCAACCGCGTGGGTGATCCGCCCGACAACTTGAGGCCGCTGCCGAGCAAGAACATCGACACGGGCATGGGGTTGGAACGTACGGCCGCCGTGCTTCAGGGCGTCGAGACGAACTACCACATCGACATCCTCCGCCCGCTGGTCGAAGCGGCCGGCGACGTCTGCGGACGCAAGTACGATCCGGCCAGCGAGGACGGCCGCCGCTTGCGCCGCATCGCCGATCACGTCCGGGCCTGCACGTTCGCCATCCACGAAAACGTCTATCCCGGCCCCAACAAAGAGAAGTACGTCATCAAGCGGCTCTTGCGCCGCGCGGTGTTGGACGGCCGTCAGATGGGCCTCGACCGGCCGTTCCTGCACAAGCTGGTCGGCAAGGTGGCCGAAATGATGGCCGAGCCTTATCCCGAACTCGGCGGCACCATCGAGCGAGTCGCCCAAGTGATCGAAGGCGAGGAGGCCAACTTCCTCGGCACGATCGACGCCGGGCTGGACAAGATCGAAAAGGTCTTCGCCGCCATGAAACGCGACCGCCGGGGCATGGTCCCGGGGGCCGAAGCGGCCGAGATGTACCAGACCTACGGCTTCCCGCCCGAACTGTTCGAAACGATGGCCGCCGAGCACAACCTGGCGTTCGACTGGGACGGCTACCGCAAGGCGATGGAGCAGCACGGCAAGGTCTCGCAGAACCTGGAGGTGGCGGCGGAGTTGTTCAAGCACGATCCCTTGGCTTCGCTCAAAAAGGCCCTGCACGGCAGCCGGTTCGTCGGATACGAGTCGATGGAAGTCGCCGGCGCGAAGGTCGTCGGCATCGTGGCGGCCGGGCAGCTTTGCGACAAGGCCGACGAAGTGGACCACGAACACTCGATCCAAGTTATCCTCGACCAGACCCCGTTCTACGGCGAGATGGGCGGCCAGGTCGGCGACCAGGGCGAAATCGTCGGCAAAGGGTTCCGGTTTGAAGTGACCGACTCACAGGTCGACGGGGCGTTCACCGTACACGTCGGACATCTCCGCGAAGGCCAGATCCGCCTGGACGACGTCGTGACCGCCCGAGTCACCCAGCCGCGGCGACAGGGCATCCGCCGGGCCCACTCGGCCACGCACCTGCTTCATCACGCCCTGCGGACCCACCTGGGCCAGCACGCCGAGCAGCAGGGCTCCAAGGTCGACGACGACATCCTCCGGTTCGACTTCACCAACCCGAAGGGCCTCTCGCGCGACGAACTGACGGCGATCGAAAACGAGGTCAACGCCAAAATCCTTCGCGCCGAGCCGGTCGTGTTCGAAAACATGCCGCTGGCCGACGCCCGAAAGGCCGGCGCGACCATGCTCTTCGGCGAAAAATACCCTGACGTGGTCCGGGTCGTCTCGATGGGCGAGTACAGCAAGGAACTATGCGGTGGGACACACCTGGACAACACGGGCCAGATCGGACTGTTCAAGATCGTCGGCGAAGAAAGCGTTGCGGCCGGCACCCGGCGGATCACGGCCCTGACCGGCATGGCCGCACTGGAACATGTCCACCAGGCCGAGACCGCGCTGGCCAAGATCACCGGCTTGTTGCGCGTGCCCGTCCAGGAAGCGCCCGACCGGATCGAGGCCCTGATGAAAGAAGTCCGCCAGTTCAAGAAACAAGCGGCCGCCGGGCCCAAATCGGGCGGCGTCTCGGTCGACGAGCTGTTGAGCAGCGCCGTAGACCTCTCGGGCACGAAGCTGATCCTGGCCGACGTGCCCGATGCCACGGCCGACACGCTCCGCCAACTGATCGACCAGATTCGACGCAAGGCGGCCCCCGTGGCCGTGATGCTGGGCGCCCGTCAGGAGGAAGGCAAGGTGATGCTCATGGCCGGTGTGAGCCGCGACCTGGTCGAGCAGGGCGTCGACTCGGTCCAATGGGTTCGTGCCGCGGCCAAGCTGGTCCAAGGCGGCGGCGGCGGCCGCCCCGACCTGGCCCAAGCCGGCGGAAAGAATGCGGATAAACTTCCTGACGCCCTGAAGAAAGCCCGGTCGGAAATCGAGGCGATGCTGAAGAAATAAAGAAAGAAACAAAGGAAACCGCGGATGAACGCAGATAGACGCAGATGAAAAGAGGAAAGGGGCCACAGATAAACACAGATCAACACAGATGATGCAGAGAGGGGCACTCACTCTATCCTCATTTCAGTTTCAGACAATCTGCGTTAATTTGCGTTCATCCGCGGTTTCCTTTCCTTCTTTCTCTGTGTTCATCCGTGTTCATCTGTGGCCCCTTCCTTTCAACAACCAAGAAGGATTCTCCCATGACCGCTGAAGCGAATTTGAAGAAGAAACTGGACGAACTGGGCCTGGCGATGCCGGCGGCGTCGGAGCCGAAGGGCGTGTATCGGCCGATCATCGTGGTCGGCAACATGGCCTACACGGCCGGGCATCTGCCGATCGACGCCGAGGGCAAAATGGTCACCGGACGCGTGGGCGACGACCTGGACCTGGACGCCGGCTATCGGGCGGCCCAACTCGCCGGACTGGGCATCCTCGCCACGCTCCAAAAGGCACTGGGCGACCTGGGACGCGTCCGCCGGCTGGTCAAACTGCTGGGCCTGGTCAACTCGACCCTCGACTTCACCCAACACCCGGCTGTGATCAACGGTGCGAGCGAACTCTTGGCCGAGGTCTTCGGTCCCGACGCCGGCGTCGCCGCCCGAAGCGCCTTCGGCGCCGGCTCCCTCCCGCTCGGCGCGGCCGTCGAGATCGAAGCCATCTTTGAAGTCGAGTAATACGGGTGTACGGGTGCCACTACTGCCCCAACGGGGCTTGGTTCTCCCAGCCCAGGGCAACGCCCTGGGGATTCGGGTCGGCAACGCGCATGTTTTCGGGCCAACGGCCCAACAGTTCGGCGAACGGTTGGCCCGTTGGGCCGATACATTCGATACTGCGTCGAATCGGTCCCCAGGGCGGCGCCCTGGGCTGGGAGAACGGCTGGGCCTTCGGCCCGTAAACTCCACGACTCGAGCGTCTTCTGAATGACCGGCCAGGCCTTGTCTGGATAGAACTGGTGACCGTCGTCGCCGGTGACGAGGGTGATGCGGTTGGGGTGTCCGGAGGCGGCGAAGATGCGCCGAGCCGCGCGGACTCCGGCCTGGACGCCTTCGAATCGGGCGATGCGGTCTTTTCGGCCCGCGACGACGATCAGATTCCGCGGCGCGATCAGCCCCGCCAGGTCGGGCATGTCGGCCGTTTTCAGGATGCCCGGCAGATAGCCGCACGCGCAGTGACGCTTGTACAGCCAGGTCGACTCGAACGTGCCGAACGAGCAGGAGACGACGGCCAGCCGGATCCGCGGGTCGACGCACGCCGCGTAGAAGCTGACCGTGCCGCCGGTCGAGTTGCCCATGCAGGCGATCCGCCGGGCGTCCAGCTCGGGCCTCGTGGCGATGAAATCGACCGTCCGCATTACGTCGAACACTCGCTGGCCGGTCAGCGGTCGCCCCTTGAGCAGTTCTCGCAAGGCGAGTTCATCACACTTCACGCCCTTTTCTGCCCGGACGCCGAAACCGCGTTGCTCAATGACGACGGCGGCCCAACCGTGGCGGACGGCCTGCAAGGCCAGGTCGCGCCCTCCGGCGACCGACTTGCGTTCGGCTTCGTTGCGTGCTCTGCCTAGCGAGATGTGCATGCCGGGCGAGTGCCCTTGCAGGCAGATCATCACCGGCCAGGGGCCCTTTTTCCCCTTTGGCACGAGCAAGTAGCCTGGCACGGTCTGGCTCGGCTCGGACTCGAACCGGAATCGCTGGACCGTGTACGTCTCCGTCTCTTCATCGGGCTCAACGGTCGCCTGGACTGCATGGTTCCACTCGCTCGGCACGGCCAGGATCTTGCGCAGCCGCCGGCGCAGCCCGGTCTGCCACGCAGTGAAGTCCTTCGAGCCTTCGAACGCCCATTCGGGCTTAGGCACAGGCGTTCGTTCAGCAGCCAGCACGTCGGGGCATGCAACAAGTGCGATGAGCAGTATCCAGGCGATCGGTTTCCAGGTGAGCATGGCTCGTTTTCCGCAAGACCTCTGGCGCCTTTGGCAACCCGATAGCCAGGCTGACGGGATCACCCGTGATTCCCTTCCATTGTACCTTGGCGACGGCAGATGGTCCAAGTGCGTCTTTCATGAAATGTCCGCCGGTAGCATAACTCCCGGCATGAAGGAACATATTGTACCTCTCATGGACGTGGCCAGACGCGAATTGCGGAAGCTGGTTGAGTCGGGCACGCGCCCAGTGCGTGTGGTCCGGCGGGCCTTGATCCTGTTGAAGTCCGATGCGGGTCTCACGGATCTGCAAATTGTCGAGCACGTTGGATGTGCGGAACGCACGGTCCGGGACGTGTTGTGATAGGGGTTTGGAAGGAACGCTGTACGACGCGCCGCACCCCTTCTGAAGCGGATCGTCTGACATCACACGCTAAAACACGCCCGTTGGCTGAACATGGCCGATTAAAATCTCGGTGCTTACGAAACAACGCCTGACCCGACGCCTTGCGGCGTTGGAAAACGTACAATGTCATGCCGCGGTCTGGTCTCGCAACCGCATCCGTCGAAAAGCAACCCTTCGTTGGACTTTCAACCCTATGGACGCTCGGCGAGTATTCCCCGAACGGTACCGGCATATACTTGGTGGATGAAGTATTAGTACGCCTATCTGATCTCCTACGGCATTCGCGTCCTGGGCAGGCTTATGCTGTGCGCCTAGGCTAACCGGTGTCTTGCTGATGGCACCCTGTTGTGCGTTCTTTCCGTCACTGCGTTTTGAACAACTCTTTCGCGTTCTTAACTGGCTTGCGCGTCCAGGTTTCTGGAAGAGGGCGGGAGACCAGGTAAACAAAGGACACGATCAGGATGAGCCAGCCGATCCGTCGGGACCAGTAGGTGTGCAGGACCAAGACCAGGGGGGTGAACCCGATGCGGTCTCCCTCTTCCCCGCCGGCGATGGTCGACATGGCCTCAAGGCTCTCGGGCTTGAATCGCCCTTCGACCGAATAGACCGCTCCGTCGGCCATCAGATAGTGGCCCCGGGCAACCGGTCGGCTCTCGCTACCACTGTGGTAGCTCATCAATGCCTTCGAGCCCTCGGGATTGGCCAGGATCTCGTCGAGTGTCAAATCAACCGGAGCATTCCACGGAATGGTCGAATCAGCAATCTCGACAACCATCACGGTGCGGGACGGGCCGTCCTTGATATCCTCTTTGGTAACCGTGCCCTTGTCAGGCCAGACCGTGCCCGGCCCGGTCACGGCCACGAAGTCCGTGGTAAATGCGTTCAATGTGGGACCACAAGGGCAATGAAAGCAAGACGGCGCTACCGCGGCCACCTTCGTATTGTTCAGGCTATCCCACGGCTCGTCCAAACGAATTCTCTTGTACAGATCGCCTTGTTCAAGATACGGCAACAGCAGCACCCGCCAACTGTGCATCGGCATTCCATCCTCGTCGCGAACACAAGCCGGTGGGAAACTACCGTGGTCGGCATGATATTCCTGAAGAGCGGCTCCGATTTGCCTCAGGTTACATTGACACATCACTCGACGCACCACCGATCTAGGTGTAACAAAAGCGGGCAATAGGAGAGTAATAATCAACGGAGCAAGCAACAAGAACAGAAGCACCGTGTTTTGACACGACGGTATCCGATAGCTCGCCACGCGAAAGCCCACGATTATACACGCCAGATACCCCACCGCCAGCAGCCCCCCCAGCCCGCCAAGACCCAGCGCAGCGGCGACCACAACGAAGAGGAGCAGGAGGGTTTTGAGGGTGTACTGCATCAACGTGTTCTCACAAGCACAATCATCGATCCTCAGGCTGTGTTGATTCAGTCCCGTCCTTCCGGCGCGTCCAGGCTTCGGGCAGAGGGCGGGTGACCAGATAAACAAAGGTGATGACAAGGACGAGAAAACCGGTCACACAGGACCATTGTGTATGTGGGATACGGTTGGAGGGTGCGGGCAAAGCCTTGATCTCGTCTACGTCTTCCCCGCCGGCGATGGTCGACATGGCCTCAAGGCTCTCGGGCATGAATCGACCTGCGACCCACCAGGTTGCTCCGCTGGCCATCAGATAATAGCCTCGAGCAACAGGTTGGCTCTTCTGACCACTGTGATAGCTCATCAGCGCCTTCGATCCTTCCGGATCGGCCATAATCTCGTCGAGTGTCAAGTCAACAGGGGCGTTCCACGGAATGGTCGAATCGGCGATCTCGACAACCATCAAGGTGCGGTTCGAGCCATCCTTGATGTCTTCTTTGGTAACCGTGCCCTCGTCCGGCCAAACCGTGCCTGGACCGGTCACGGCCACATAGTCCGTGGTGCGTGTATTCGGTGCGGGACCACAAGGGCAATGAAAGCAAGACGGCGCCGTCGCGGCAACCATCGAGTTGTTCAGGCTGTCCCACGGTTCGTCCAAACGATAGTTCTTGTACAGATCGCCTTCCTCAAGATAGGGCAACAGCAACACCCGCCAACCGTGCATAGGCTTTCCCTCTTCATCTCGTACACATACGGGAGGGAAACTGCCATGGTCCTTGTGGTACTCGCGGAGAGCTTTCCCGATCTGCCTCAATTGCTCGCCGCACATGTGTTCTTGTGTTGCCCAACGCGGTGCGTGCCCCGCCGGCCATATGAATACCATAATCGGTAGCGCCAGTAACAACAGCAGAATCTTCGGATTCCCACCAGACGGTAACCGGTGGCTTGCTACACGATAGCCGATGATCACACACGCATAATACAACACTGGCAACAGCCCCCACGGACCGATTAGGCCCAGCGCGGCGGCGACCAAGACGAAGACGAGCAGGAGTGTTTTGAGGGTGTACTGCATCAACGTGTTCTCACAAGCGCAATCATCGATCCTCAGGTTGTGTCGGTTCAGTCCCGTCCTTCCGGCGCGTCCAGGCTTCGGGCAGAGGGCGGGAAACTAGGAGGAGGAAGGAGATAATCAACACGAGCCAGCCGACTGGTTTGGCCCAAGCATTGGGTTTGACAGGGGAAGGACCGGGAGCGATCGTCTTGAGGGTATCCCAACGACCCGGTTCACGGCCGGCGATGGTTGACATAGCCTTGAATGTCTCGGGCGGAAGACGGCCGTAGATGTACTGGCTCAGGCCATCGGCAAGTACCACGTTGCCCGAGGATCGGGCTTCGTGTCTGCAAGTATGGTCATGATAGCTCATAATGGCCTTCGTGCCTTCAGGATCGGCCAGGATCTTGTTCAATGTTAGGTCCCGGGGCGCATTCCAGGGAATCTCGGAATCGGCGATCTCGATGACCAACAATGTGTAGTTCGGACCATCCCTGAAGTCTCTCATTCCGATCGGACCGTCCACGGGCCATGCCGTGCCGGGCCCCGTCACGGCTACATAATCGGTGGTTCCTGATATTGGATTGGGTCGACAAGGACAACGAAAGCAAGAAGGCGTTTCTGCCGCGACCTTGCGATTGTGCATGCTGTTCCACGGCTCATCGAGGCGATACTCATGATACATTCTTGATTTGCCGAGATAGGGCAAGAGCAACACCCGCCAGCTATGCATGGGGTGCCCCTTTGAATCAGTCACGCACACGGGGGGAAAGCTGCCGTATTCCTTGTGGTAGGAGCGAAGAGCGATTCCCATTTCTCGTGCGTTATTGCTGCATAACCCTCGTTCGAAAAAGAGTGGCGATTCGCGACATAGCGGATAGCTGGTTATCATCAGACATGGGAAGAAGAGCAGGACCAGCAGAAGGCTAGTTTTTCCCAGTGCCTTTCGATGGAAAACCAGGCGCCCGCCAACCACAAGGCAAGTCAAATATGCCACCGGCAGCAGCCCCCACGGGCCAAACAAGGCCAGCGTGGCAGCAACCAGGACAAAGACGAGCAGGAGCGTTTTGAGGGTGTACTGCATCCGGTTTTCTCGTCACGCGAAGATTTCTTACCGGGGTCTGTCTGGCATCAATCTACTCTGCTCGGGCAATGCTGCCAAGCACATACTGGATGCCTGGAGGCTGGAGCATTCCACACGCCCGTTCACAGGCGTTTTGCCAGAGGTGTACCAGATCCGGTAACCTCGAGAGGGAACGCTAATCCGCGCTAATCTTCGCTAATGGAATGGCATTAGCGTCGATCAGTGGAAATTAGTGTTCCCGAACAGCGCCCGGTGTCCTACTTTTTCTTCTCCCGCTCGTACTGACCCCGTTTCAGGGTCGGTTTGCCTTCGAGGTAGCCCAGCGAGGTGAGGAATTCGTCGGTGGCCAGGAGGGTTTCGTGGAACTTGGACTGGTTGAAGAAGCCGTGTTTCTCGCCGTCGTAGAGGCGCAGGTCGCAGCGGACGCCGGCCTGGGTCATGAGGCGTTTGTACTGCTTGGCTGTGGCCACGGGGATGAGCGAGTCGGCCGTGCCGAGCATGACGAGCGTGGGCGGGGTTTTTTTGTTGAGATTGTGCATCGGAGAGATGGATTTCCAATAGTCTTTGACACGGTCGTGGCCGTAGCCGTCGGGGCCGTTGTCGAAGACGGGATTGAAGAGCACCAGCGCGTTGGGGCGGCAACTGATCGAGGTGTCTTCGCCCGGCTCGTTGAAACCGTCGAGCGTGGCCGTGGCGGCGGCGACGTGCCCGCCGGCCGAGCCTCCGCCGGCAGCAATGCGGTCCGGATCGACGCCCAGTTCGGCAGCGTGGCCGCGGACCCAACGGATGGCCGACTTGCCGTCCTTGACGCATTCTTGAGGCGTGGTCTTGTGCCGCTTCTCGGTCCGGTAGACGGGACAAACGGCGACCATCCCCCGCGAGGCCAGGTAGTGTGCCTGACGATAGAACTGGCCCGGGGCGCCCGTCTTCCAACCGCCGCCAAAGAACAGCACGATGGCCGGCGCCTTGTCGGTCGGTTTGTGCCCGGGCGGAAAGAACATGAAGGCGCGCAGCTTATGCCCATCGACCGTCTTGTATGTATCGACCTTGTCCGGCCGCGGGTCGGCCTGTGCAGTGGCGACAATTACTACAAGAACAAGAAAAGCGAAAGCAGGGCGTCTCATGGCAGGGCTCCTGGTTCAAAGGTTGGGCAATCGACGGCCGTAGCCGCTACTCCTCAGAATACCACGGCGACCGGCGTGGGGACACCGTCTACCGCTTCGCCCCGAGATAGCCGGCGCTGGATTGGAAGTAGCGGCGGCGGCGGGTTTCGACGGCTTCGGGCGCTTCGGCCTGGCGGGTTTCGAGGTCGGCCAGATTGGCCCTGCAGACGCGGCAGCCCACCTTGTGAAGATGGAACTCGACGTATTCGGCCGTGTCGTCGGGCAGCACGCCCAAAAGGTAGCTGCCGAGCTGTTCTCGCGTGGGGCAACTCAGCCGGTGACGACGCCAGATCTCACCCAGCGAGTGAACGCCCGCGTCGCGTCGCGAGTTGATCGTCACCAACTGCTCGACGTAGGCCGGATTGCCGCGTAGGGCACGCTCCACCCGGGCCATGTCCTCCGGCGGCAAGGCCTCGTCCAGGTACGCTTCCAGTTCGCTCGGGCGGAGAGATCGGGGCATGGGGGTGAAAGGGGGATTGGGGATTGGGGTGGTTAGTTGTCTTCGTAGAGTTCGGGGAAGATTTCCTCGGGCAGGGCCTGTTTGCGAACGGAGGTGCGCAGGCCGGCGAGGAACTGGAACTTGTGGTTGGCCACGGCCTGTTCCGAAAGGTCCAGCTCGGTTGCGACGTCCTTGTTGGCCCAGCCGCGGACGACCAACAGTTCGATGCACTTGAGTTTTTCCCAATCGCCCCGCCCACGCCAACGGTCGATCTGCTGGCGCATCGCTTCGGCCAGGGCCGTCTCTTCGATCCCGCGGCGCTCGCCGCTGCGCATGATGCTGCTGGCCGGTCGGCCGCTGCCGGGCAGTTCCCACGAGCCGCTGGTCGAGCCGGACGCCAAGGGCACGGTCGGCCGGCGGCCCTCGCGGCGAAGAAAATCGGTCAGCTTGTGCGCGGCGATCGAAAAGAGGTAGCTCTCCAGCGACCGCCGGTCGTCGAAGTTGGGCAGGCTGGTCAGAAATCCGATAAACGTCTCCTGGACGATGTCCTCGGCTGCCGCCCTCGAGTTGGCCCGACTCTGCACGAACGCCAGCAGCCGTCCCTCGAACCGCGCGATCAGCTCGTTCCACGCGTCGGCGTCCCCGGCGCGGATCCGCTGGATCAGAAGTTGGTCGGTTTGGCTGGCGTCGGACATGGTCTATGGCTATAGAGGATTAGTAGTTACCACATGGCATCTGTAGGAGGCGACTCCTGTCGCCGAATGGAGAGTCATCCGGCAGACTTTCGGCGACAGGAGTCGCCTCCTACAAACTTGAGAACGTTCGTCATGATACCAGGAACCGCAGGATGACGACAACCGCCACGCCGGTTCCCAGCAGGACGGTTCCGGCCGTTCGGGTTCGCCGGAAGACGACCAGGCCCGACGGGACCACGAGGAGCACGCCGATCGCGGCCCAGGAAAATTCACCTTGCGAACGCCCTCCCGCCCTTGCACGGCTGGAGACGCTGACCGACGCGGACTCGCGCGCCTCGCTCGCCTCCCGAAGCACCTGCGTGAGACGCGGCGGGGGAACTTCGTCGTGATGCGTGATCGGTTGGAGTACCTCTACCGCTGGACGGCGTTCCGGGATCGGACGGATTTCCTCCATAAGCAACAGAACGACTCCGGCAGCGAGCACGCCTCCCACGACCAGGACGGCGGCGCCCAGTTTTCGGAACCGCCCTTCGGTGGCCTGGTCGAACTTCAGGGCGCCGAACGTCAGGCCCAACACGAGGAGGAAGCCGCCTAGGATGCTGCCGACGATGGCGACGCGTCTCTTCACCTGGTTTTCGTGCAATCCACCCTTGATCCGTCGATTATCGTCCTCATCGAACCGCAAGAGGAGGTGCAGGCTGACCATGGGCTCACCTGGAATGACCTCCTCGACCTGCTCTTCCCATTCCTCCTTGACGATGCGTTCGCGCATGTATTCGTAAGAAAGAAGATCCTGGCCATGGGTCGAGCGGCCTAGCAGGCGCTGGGCATATTCCCTCGCCGCTTCTTCGAGAGCCCGGGGCATTCCCTGCTCACACACGCTCCGCGACGTGTACGGACCGATCTTGATGACCATCTGATAGCCTTTACCGTAGCGTCCGTCGGGGGCGCCCACCCAGGCGGGCCGATCAGTCTGCGCGGGCGACGCGAGCGGCGTGAGCGCCCTTTCGGGATCGTCCGTCCGGGCTTGCTCGGCCGCGATCGCCCGGCCCAGGTAGTGGCCCAACATCCGCAGGGCCGTGTATTCGTCGGCCCCCTCGGGCATTTCCTCGACCACGGCGCCGACCAGGCTCTTCACGAGGGCGTTCATCCGCGAATCGTCGATCTTCGGGGCCGGCGGCGTCACGACTGTCACGACCGTCGGTTTCTCCTTCTCGACCGCAGGATCCACCTTTATCGGCGGCTGGGGCGGCATGGGCGTCTCGACCGGAGCCGGCACCGGTTTGGACGCCGACTTGACCTGCGTCGAGGAACCGGTGAACATCTCGCCCACGGCATTGCGGAGCGACCGGATCATCCCCGTGCTCTTCTTAGACTTCTCCTTGTCCGACGAAGAGTCCGACGCCACCGGATGAGCCGCTTTTTTGTCGACCGTTTTTTTGTTGCTAGCAGCCTTTTTATCGACCGTTTTGTCGGCTCGTTTTTCGACCGTTTTCTGGCCCGATTTTTGAACGGTTTTTTGAACCGAATCGCCCGCGGCCGGCTCGTCCTTCATGATGGGTTCATCGAGCGGGATTCCTCGTTGAACCGTGACATGTGTTCCGCGATAGTCGACCTGGGCAACGCCCTCGAACGACCGAACGGCTACCAGCGACAAAAAACCGACGCCGAGAATCGGAACGGCCACCAGGAGGCCGCCCACCAGTCGTGTGCGCCGGAAGCACAGGGCAATGAGCCCCACGACAAAAAGCGCGCCCAAGCCGGCCAGCATGAACACTACGAGAGCCATGTCGGCACCTGGCGAGTGCGGGGTTTGTAAGGCGATTTGATCCATATCAGCACACGCGATCTATTGAGTTTGTCAGGTCGTATAGGACCCGCAAGCGTTCAGTCTATGGAGGGACGCGCTCCGTCGCGTCCGCGGTATTCGGTCCTTCCCGGCCACGACGGAGCGTGGCCCTCCAAATCAAGGGGTCAATAAACACAAAAATCCATCATGGGATTCCTACGCCACGGTTTGCATACTTTCGTCTTCCAAGGTCGCCAGGCGTTTGCGAGGCGAGATCCAGAGGCTGGCCAGTTGGACCGACGCGGACATCGCGCAGGCGACCATCGGCAACCATGGTTGGGGGAACTGCCACGCCCAGGCGACCACCCCGGCCACGATCGCCGTGACCAGCATCGTCCAGAGGCTCAGCCGGACGCGGCGCAACGGGTCGGTCTGATGCCACCATCGGACCAACGGCATCAGTGTGCCGAATGCCACGACGTAGGCCGGCAGCAACGGGCCGTTGTTGTAGAAGCTCGTGGGCATCTTCATGTACGGCGCGTTCAGGTCGCGGGTGTAGGGCAGCGAGACCAAGAGCACATCGGCCGCGCCCCAAGCCAGCACGCCCAGCCCCAGCCCGACGATCAGCATCACGAACCGCCGCAGCATCGGGTCTCCGGATTTTCCTTCCCAGAACTTGCCGACAATCATCACGGCCCAGCTTCCAGCCAGGCTCACCAACACCATCCATGCGCAGACTTCCATGCCCGGCAGTTCGCTGTGGAACCCGAACACCAGGGCCATCGCCAGGCACACCGTCGCAACAACCACCGTGCCCAGGAGCATCGACCCGATCAGGTCGGCCATCCGTTGGAGCACCGGCTTGCGGACCAGGGCCTGGGCAGGCATTTCGCGAGGACGCCGTCGCGCCCGCCGGAGCTTCGCCTGACGGACCGTGGCGGCCGGTCGTTCGGGCGAGGGCGAGGCGGCCCGCGCGTTCCGTTGTTGCGGAGCCGGTTGGGCCACCACATGCCGCCGCTGGCCGGCCAACACGAGCGAGCGGATGATCCGATAGACTCCATACACTACCGCGGTAAAAAACGCCAACGGCATCCAAATCCCGCCTGTCATGATCGCGCCGATGATGGCAAGCACGGACAGAATTACCCGGGTTGTAATGTTCAACTCGTACCATCCGTCGCGGAGGTTGCAGCCGAACTCCCGAACGGCCGCCCAAATCGGCTCTTCGTCGACCGGCTCGCTGACCGGCAACACGATGGCGAAGGGAGGCTGGCCCGCGCCGTTGCCGTTGGGGGCCGACGCCTGGGCCGACGCGCCGTACACGCCGACTCGCGGGATCTCGCCCTCGCCTGTCGGACGCGGGAGCCGGGCGAGCATCTCGGCCACGGAGCTGAACCGCATGCTCGGGTCTTTTTCCAACGCCCGGGCGACGACCGAACGATAAGGCTCGGGCAGCATCGAGACGTCCGGCTTGGCCGTCAGGTGCTTCATGAGCACTTCGCCGACGCTCTCGCCCTCGAACGGCACCCGGCCGGTAAGCATCTCGAACAGCACGATGCCCAGGGCGTAGATGTCGATCTCCTTGCCGTAACGTCCGTTGGCCACCTCGGGCGCCATGTAGTGGACCGTGCCGACGCTTTCGGTGTGTCCGCTCCGCCGGCTGCACGAGACGAACTTCGACAGGCCGTAGTCGCCGATCTGGACGCGTCCCTCGTCGGAGAAGATGTTGCCCGGCTTGAGGTCGCGGTGGACGATCCCGTGGTCGTGCAGGTAGGCGACGCCCGCGGCGATGCCGTGGAACCAGCGGAGCGCTTCTTCCTCGCCCAGGCCGTTGGGGTTGGAGGCCAGGACGTCGTCCAGCGCGCTGCCGGAGACGAACTCCATGACGACCCAGTGGTCGCCCCGTTCGTCCTGCCGGATGTCGTAGATGTCCAGCAGGTTGGGATGCTTAAGATTCAGGCACTGCTTGATGCCGCGCAGCTCGACGTCGAGGCTGCGGCGGATGAGTTTCAGGGCGACTTCCTTGCCGGCGTCGCTCGTGGCGTAATAGACCTCGCCGAAGCCTCCGTGCCCGATGCCGCGTTTGATCGTGTATCCGTCCAAGGGCCGTGTCCCACCCGCATGGGCAAACGGCGCCGAGGACGTTTGCGCGCCGTCGGGCATTCCCCTTTGTGTTGGCGGTAGGTTCATGACAACTTGCCCTTGGGTTGGTAACCGCTCACACCCCGAGGCAAGCGGCGGAAAAGGTGACAGTCACCTTTTGCCGGAACGGCCCTTCGGGTGCTTTGCACAAAAGGTGACTGTCACCTTTTCCGCGGGTTGGGAACGGTTTCTTGGGTTCGCACGATGGCCACCGTTTTCGGGAAGACCTTATTATATCACGAACGTCACCGGTCGGGGGGAACCGAACTCACCCTGGCATCCCCCCCGAGTCAGCGGTGTCGGGCCGGGTGAAGCAGTACTTTCTCTAGTGTTGTGTCTCGCAATGGGTAGCATTAATCATGGACAATCTTGGCATTCTGTAGGGAACGGCCTCTGTGCCGTTCCCCGGTTGACCGAGCCATCGGAACGCCACGGAGGGCGTTCCCTACAGGTACGTGTCATAGTGATTAATCACGATCCGATTGAGACACTACACTTGGTAGACAATGCTGCTTTGGAGGGCCACGCTCTGAGCGTGGCCGTGTCATCCGGTACTTATGTGAGGATCAGTAATTGATATCCTTCGATTCGTCAGACCGGTTCGAGGCAAAACGCGAAACGGTCGCCGGCGATTCGGGAGTTGGGTGTAATGGGACCTTTGTTGTGGTGCGAACGGCCGTCGATTTCCAGGTCGCCTTGCGTCCGGCAAAACAGAGTCTTGTCGTGACGGTAGAGGATCACGTCCTGGCGCCACTGCCGGCAGACCACGTGGCTGTGCGGCCGGGGTCCCAGGACGAACGAATCGGCCATCAACAGGATCGCGTCGGCCGACGGATGGGTCCGGTGGCGGCTGAGGAAGTCCAGTCGGGCCGTGGCGCTCAGGGCATGAGGCAACCGAAAGCCCAACCGGACGCCCGAGCCCAACTGGATCTCGTGCCCGTCGCGCAACCCGGCCGTCCCGGCCACCTGTTTGCCTTGCACCCAGACGTCGCGAAGGGCGTCGATCACGTAGCCTTCGCCGTCGCGACGGATGCGGGCATGGCGGCTCGAGAGGTCACCCAGGATGGGCACGTCGACCGAGCCGGGCCGCAAAGGCTGACCCAGCACGACTTCGTCACCCAGGCAGACCCAATAGCCTCCGACCGCGTCGATCCAGAGGAGAAAACGATCGGATCGGGGTTGCGACATCGCATCCATCGAATCGGGTTCCCGAGACTGAAACATCCATCGAATCATTGTGACACGTCCACGCTATGATGGCCAGGGGCAAGACGTTGCCGACCGCCGGGTCAGTCCCGGGCCAGGGCCTCCGGTTCCGGCTTGGGCGGATGGAAATAGACCGAGACCTGGTCGACGATATCCTCGGGCGACGCCTCGTCCAGGGGGATCTGGTCGTGGAAGTAGTCCTGGGCGTCCAGGAGCTTCCGCTCCGTCTCGATACGGATCTGCAGGTCGCTGATCAGCTCCTTGACCCGTCCTAGCTGGCTGTCGTCGAACTGATACTCGCTGGTCGTTTGGGCGGCAGCGATCATCTGGCGCTGCGCTTCGAGATTTTCGATCTCGACGAGCAACTGGCGACGGACGGCCAACATGCCTTCGAGTTTCTCGCGCGCGGCTTCGAGGCCCTTGGTTCGGGCGTCGTAGATCTTCTGCAGGCTGTCGAGCGTGGCCTTGTCGGTCTTGAAACGCTCGAAACGGTTAGCCAGATCGATCTTGACCTGCTTCTCGGAATAGGACCGGCCGGCATAGCGGAAGACGTTTTTCCCGCTGGTCAGGTCGGCCTGCAGCCGCATGATTTGTTCCTTGTCGGTTGTCTGCCGTTTCTCGGCCTTCTCGATCCGCTTGGCCAGTTGGGCCAGATGCGCCTGTTCCTTGGCGATCAGGTGCATGTTCTTCTCGACCTCGGGGCCGAGTTTTTCGATCATCCCGCGGGCCCGCTCGATCTGAAACTCGGTCGAGAAGGCGTTCTCCGCCGTGCTCTGCAGGTAGGCGGCCGACGTTCGGAGATAGCTGACCACGCCGGTCCCGGCGAACAGGGCTCCTACGATCACTACCCCTCCCACGACAAACAGTACTCGCTTGACCATGACTCGATCTCCTCTTGCCAGATTCTCGGGGAAAGGGGACAGACACCATTCTTGGGCACGCCTCGCTTGTCGGCCCATGACAAATGGCGCCTGTCCCCTCTTCCCCTTCCAGAAATAGTCCCCAACAACACGTCCGCCGAGCAACGTCGTCAACGGACGCAACGACCACTCGGGCTGCCGAGGTGTCGCTCTACGGGGCCATTCGCCCGGTCCGAGGAGATCTTCATTACCTGGGCGAGATTTCCGGCCATTTGTCACATCCCACCAAAACGAGGGGCAGACGAAGCGAATGCACTGCCCCTGCGGTGGCAAGTCGCCTTGGCCGGCCAAGGATACACCGCTACATTGGGTAAGAGCAGCAATCCGGTATCCTACTTTGGTCTCGAGAACGAGTTGGTCGTATGTCGTGCTCGATCGAGCAGCTTACGCAACAGATCCATGCTTCGCCGACGCATCTGGTCCTGGCGACCAGCGGCGGGGGGGCGGGCGCGGTGGCGGCCTTGGCTCAATCGCCCGGGGCGTCGCGGACGCTGCTCGAAGCGATCGTGCCCTACTCGGCCGAGGCGATGGTCGCCTGGCTGGGCGGCCGGCCTGATCAGTTCTGCGCGGCTGAGACGGCCCGGCGGATGGCCATGGTCGCGCTGCTTCGAGCGACGGCGTTGGACAACTCGTGCGTTCCGCTGGCGGGCGTGGCCTGCACGGCCAGCCTGGCGACCGATCGCCCCAAGCGCGGCCCCCACCGTGCCCACGTCGCCATCCAGACCTCCTCCTTCACGGCCACCCGTTCGGTCCAGTTCGGCAAAGACGAGCGGACCCGGATGGAGGAAGAAGAGTTGGTCACACGGCTGCTGCTCAACGCGGTGGCCGAGGCGTGTGGAAACGAGCCGGCGCTCAAACTGGATCTGCTGGACGAGGAAGAAGTCTACCGGACGCAAACGGTGGCCCCGCCCGCCTGGCAGGAACTTCTGCTGGGCAATCGCCAGACGGTCCGCAAGGGACCGCCCGTGCCCGAGGGCGAATCCGAAACGGAAAATCGGGTCCTTTTCGCCGGCGCGTTCAACCCGATCCACGCCGGCCATCGCGGCATGGCGCAAATGGCCGAAGAGCTGTTGGGCCGGCCGGTCGAGTTCGAGATCTCGATCCTCAACCCGGACAAGCCGCCGATCGATTTCGACCAGATGAAACGCCGCCTGGCCCAATTCGACGACCGGCAAACCGTCTGGCTGACCCGCGCGGCGACGTTCGTCGAGAAGGCGATCCTTTTCCCTGGGGCCACGTTCGTCGTCGGGACCGACACGCTGCGACGGATCGCCCAGCCCCGCTATTACGGTGACGACCCGGCCGCCTGCCGCGCCGCCCTGAGCCGGATCGCCGCCCGAGGGTGTCGCTTCCTCGTCTTCGGCCGCAACACGGGCACCGGCTTCGTCAGCCTCAGCCACCTCGACCTGCCCGACCCGCTCCGCTCACTCTGCCGCGAAGTCCCGGCCGACCAATTCCGCGAAGACATCTCCTCCACCGAAATCCGCCAGGCCCGCATCGCCTGGGCCGAAGAAGGCTTCGGACCGTAGCTCGGCCATTGCACATCAGATTGCCCGGGCGATGTACTGCGGACTATTGTCGTTTCGGACCAACATATATCAGCAATCCCCCATGCCCAGCACGTTTTTCGTCTCCGACCTGCACCTGTTTTCGAGCCGATCGCAGGAGCACCGTTATCAGGAGGCGATTCGTGGGGTGGCGGCCGGGGCCGATCGACTGGTGTTGGGGGGCGATATCTTCGATTTCCGGTGGAGCACGATGGCCAGCCCGGAGGAGGCGGTCGTTCGGGCGGCCCATTGGCTCCGCGAGCTGGCCGTCGAGTGCCCGGCGTGCCATTTTCATTTCGTCCTGGGCAATCACGACTATCATCAGCCGTTTCTGGACCGATTGGACCATCTGCAAGAACGATTGGCCAACTTGACCTGGTATCCGTTCTTCGCCCGGCTGGGCACGGCCGTCTTCCTGCACGGCGACGTGGTCGATCGGCGAATGACGGCCCGAAAACTGCTCAACCGCCGGGCGGCTTGGCTCCACAAGCAGCGGCGAGGACAGATGGCCAACCGGCTCTACGACCTGGCCATCTCGGGCAACCTCCACCGGCCGGTGGTCCATTGGGCCCGACGAAAGAAAACGGTCGCCCGACGGATACTGAAGTACCTCGAAGAAATCGGCCAAGGTCCGGCCAGCGGCCTGCGGAACGTCTACTTCGGCCACACCCACCTCGCCATGGCCGACTATCTCTACCAAGGCATCCGCTTCCACAACGGCGGCGCCCCGATCAAGGGCCTGCGATTCCGGATTATCGAGGCGGAGACTTGAAGGTCTTGCCTTCAAGATCTTGGCGCGGTCCGTTCCCTCACGCGGACAGAGCCGGTGATACGGGCGAAGAGCACGGACATAGCCCGCGGCACTCGACAGAGTAGATTTTCGATTCGCAAGAGCCTACTGTGGGCAGGCCATCGGGGCGGGCTGGCCGCCGGAGAAGCCGCAGCCGCCCCAGTTGCCCCAGTCGCAACCGGAGGATCCGCCACAACAGCAGCAGCCGGCCACCGTGGCCAGTCCGACAGCCAGGGCCAGGCAGAACATGAAACGTCTCATCCGAGCGTCTCCTTCGCGGAAAGGCCCGCCCGAGAACCAGGCGACCTTCCGACACGAAACAGGTATCCCCCTTCAAGACAAGAAAAGCGGCGAATTGTACTCGTCGGCTGGGAACGCCGCAAGGCACGTTCCACCGCCGCCACGCCCCCCGATCGGGCCAAATCACCGCTCAGCCATTGCCGTGGCCAGGTCGTCGAGCCAGCACTCGATCAGAGTGGCCTGGTTGGCGTTGCGGTCGATCTGGCCGGCTGCAGCGAGGCACCGCTGGAGGCACGCGGCGGGTGCCTCGGCGTGGGTGGCCCAACCGGCTTGGGCCCGACGGACCGACTCAGCCAGCTTGTCGTCGCCCTCGTCCGCCCGACCGACCGAGGCGACCATCACGCGACGGTAGAAATCGACCGCCACGGCCACGACCTGATGGAACCGCCGGCGGCGCTTCGGCGCTTCGCGGCCCGCCTCGTCGATGAATGCGCCGACCGATCGGGCCAACCGGACGCTCTCCAACACGGGCTGGGCCAACTGGCGAAGAAAATCGTCGCGGAACTCCCACAACGCCGGGTCGAGCCATTCGATCGCCTGGCGGAGGCTCCCTTGGGCAAATCGGGCCAACCGCTGGGCTTCCCGCGGGTCGGACACATGCCCTTGGGACAAGAGCAGTTCGGCCACGACCTCGTCCGGAAGCGGTTGGAACCGGACGATCTGACACCGCGACCGGATCGTCGGCAACTGCTTCGCCGGGCTGGTGCCCACCAGGATCATCACCGAGCGGGGCGGCGGCTCTTCGAGCGTTTTCAACAGGCAATTGGCCCCTTCGGCGTTGAGAAAATCGGCGTCGTCGATCACGGCGATCTTCCGCCCCCCGGCGAACGGCTTTAGGCCGATGTCGTGGCAGAGGCCTTCGCGCATCCGGTGCTCCTTGTCGCCGATCAACAGCTCCAGCGGCAGGAACGATTTGTCTTCCGGTTTCGAGACGAGAACCAAATCAGGATGCGACCGTGCGGCCACCTGCTCGCACGCCTCGCACCGCCCACACGCTGCCAGCTCCGATTCCGGATGGGTCGTGCAGAGCAGCGCCTGGGCCAACGCCACGGCCGTCGTGTGCTTTCCGACGCCCGGCGGCCCCACGAACAAAAAGCTGCTGGCCAACCGCCCCCGCCCGACGGCCTCGCGGAACCGCCCGATCACCTCATCGTGGCCGTGAATGCCTTGCCAGGTCATGATGTTATCTTGCCTCTAGAGAGGGCAGTGGCTGAGGGCAGATTAATCAAATCCAATCCAAGGTAAATCTGTAGGGAACGCCCTCTGTGGCGTTCCGGGTTTTTTCAATCAGCACGGGAAGCGATACGATGTGGCGACCGGGAACGCCACTACAAAGGAACGCCACGGAGGGCGTTCCCTACAGGTTTATTGTTGCTTTCTGCCCCTCTCCCAAAGGGAGAGGGGAGCATTCTGGACCGCGGCGCGGAGGTCGGCTTGGACGGTGTCGATATCTCGGGCGGCGTCGATCACGACGATCCGATCGGGATGTCGGGCGGCTTCGTCCAAAAAGCCTTGACGCACGGCGGCGTGGAAGGCGTCGCCTTGCTGTTCCATCCGGTCCAGCGATCGGGCCAATCGGGCGGCCGCCGCGTCGGAGGGCATGTCCAGCAGCAGGACCAGGTCGGGCTCGAGGCCGTCGGTTGCCACCCGGCCCACCTGCCAGAGCGTCGGCACGTCGAGCCCGCCGGCGTGGCCCTGGTAGACGACGTTGGCCAGCAGATACCGGTCCGACAGCACCGTCTTGCCCTCGGCCAGTGCCGGCCGGATCACCTCCTCGACCAGTTGTGCCCGGGCGGCCATGTACAACAGCATCTCGCTCCGCCGGTCGATCCTCAGATCGGTCCGCCTCAACAGCACCTCCCGCACCGCCTCGCCCAACGGCGTACTGCCCGGGTCCCGGCACACCACCACCTCCCGCCCCTGCCCGCGCAGCCACCCGGCCAACAACTCCATCTGCGTCGACTTGCCCGTGCCGTCGCAGCCGTCGATGGAGAGGAAGAGGGGAGGTGGGATTTGTTGTTTCATTCGCTCGCCTCCGTGTCAAATGAATCTTTTAGGCGAATGATCGAGTTAAGGAACTCGTCTCGGTGCAAGAAGTACTTCTTCAATTCACCCTCATCCTTGTCTTCCAGGTATTTTTTGAGGGCTTGGGTGGCCTTGACCATGTTTCGAAACACCGGCATTACCTTCCGGTCCCGATCTCGCAAGTCGCTACGCGCATAGGTGTGATCAAGCATTTCCTGGAGACGACTGTCCTGTCGTTTGAGCGCATCGAGCAAATCTGAGATTCGTTCAGCATCTCGTTCACTATCGGTGCCTGAACGAATCTTGCTAACGACGAGTTCGTTGGCATGCAGCGTTGCCATAAGTAAGCTCATCGTTGTTGCACCGACGATTCGCCGATACTGTTCTCTCACTTTAGTGTCATTGGAACAGCCGAGCGACACGACAATGCAAAATATCGCAAATGACCTGAGAGCAATCCTCTGTGCCATGCTAGTCACAACCTTGTTAAACAAAACAATACGTCGATTTTGGTTTACATGGGATCTCTAATCAAGAGTCTTTCGTCTTCTCATGCGGTCCTGGCGGCCGGAGTTTCTTCGCCTCGCAGCTACCCGGCCAACAACTCTATCTGCGTCGACTTCCCCGTCCCGTCGCAGCCGTCGATGGAGAGAAAAAGTGGAGTTGGCTTTTCTTGTTTCATTAGTTTCTTACCGGGCCGGATCAATGAGAAATGTTGGACGGCGAACTATTGGCTGCCGAGTGTCCCGTCATTTGTTCTCTCTCGCTCGCTTGCCATCTTCTTTTGCTCATGGTTATACTTCTCAATCCATTCGCGGACACGCGGATCGTCTTCCTTGGCATAGGCAGCCAACAAATGAGTACGGTCTCCGTTTCGAAGGATAATCGGCCTTGCACACAGACTCAGTCTGTACGTTGGATACCGTATTTGAATCTTCTTTCCATCCTGGAATGTGAATCGCCCTGCAAGAATGTCTTCGTTGCCGGAGCTACAAATCCCACTGCCGATAGCGTAGGGACCTTGCTCCTTGGGCCACAATAGCACTGTCAGACCTTCGAAACGCAACCTTTTGACCAATTCGCGCTTCGAGTAGTATTTCCTCGGTTTTTCGCGTCCCCAGAAGGTCATCCAGATGCCCATCAGCACGGCCGCGACCGTGACTGTGACTAGGAGGGTCCACAGGGTGAACTGATACCTTCGTCGCGAAGGTCGGGCCTCCCGCACGTCACGGTCAGGAACTGGATCGTCGGCGGTCATCGTGCCGTTGCGACATTCTGGATTGTCGTCCGGGCTTACAAATCGCACCATGGGGCCACCCGGCTTACACTGGGAAAACGGTTTCCGGCAAAGGAATCACGAAAACACGAAAGCACGAAAAGAAGAAGGAGAGGAGTGGACAGGAACACGCGATGTTAAGGCTGGTGATATTAAACAACGATCACAGTCTTCTTGTCCTTTGTGTTTTCGTACTTTCGTCCTTTCGTGATAAATAATGGCGAAAGCCATCCAACGTCTTGTCGAGTTTTTTGTGTTCAACGCACCCTCACCCCCGGCCCCTCTCCCAATGGGAGAGGGGAGAGTTGTTACTTCGTGAGCTTTGCCAGTTCCTCCCAAAGTCTTGTGCTGGCTTTGATGCCGCGATGGAAATCGGCCAGGCAGAACTTTTCATTGGGGGCGTGGGTGTTGTCGTCGTCTTGGCCCCAGCCCAACAGGAGGACGTCGGCCTGGAGGATCTCGGCGAACTTGCCGACGACGGGGATCGAGCCGCCTTCGCGGATGAGAAACGGGGCGACGCCGAAGGCCTGTTCGATCGCACGGGAGGCAGCCTTCATATAGGGGCTGTCCTGCGAGACGAGCACGCCGCCGGAACCCTGATGGGCGATCAGTTCCATCTCGATGCCCGGGGGACAGACGCGGTCGAGGTGCTTGCGAAGGCTCTGGGTGATCTTGTCCGGGTCCTGGTTGGCGACCAGGCGGAAGCTGAGCTTCGCGCTGGCTCGCGAGGGCAGGACCGTCTTGGCCCCTTCGCCCTGGTAGCCGCTGGTCAGGCCGCACAGGTCGAACGTGGGCCGGGCCCAGCGCCGCTCGAGCGTCGTGTAGCCCGCCTCGCCCGCCAATTGCTTGACGCCGACTTCTTTCATGTACTCGGCTTCGTCGAAAGGCAGCTCGGCGAGAGACTTGCGTTCCGCATCGGAAAGCGGAACTACGTCATCATAAAAACCGGGAATCTGGACGACGCCCTTGTCGTCGATCAACGAGGCGAGGATCCGCGACAGGGCGTTGGCCGGGTTGGTCACCGTGCCGCCGAACGAGCCGGAATGCAGGTCGCGGCACGGCCCTCGTAGCCGAAGCTCGTAGTAGGCGATCCCCCGCAGCCCACAGGTGATGGCCGGCTGTCCCGGGGCGAACTGCCCGCTGTCGCTGATCACGATGCAATCGCAGGCCAGCGCTTCGCGATTGGCGGCCAGATATTTGACCAGGCTCTCGCTGCCGACTTCTTCTTCACCTTCGAGCAAGACCTTGATATTGACCGGCAGACGCCGCTCGACGGCCAGCCACGTTTCGAGGCTCTTGATATGGGTGAGCAGTTGGCCCTTGTCGTCGCTGGCCCCTCGGGCGTAGACGTTGCCCTCGGCGACGGCCGGCTCAAACGGCTGGCGGGTCCACTGGTCGAGCGGCTCGACCGGCTGCACGTCAAAATGGCCGTAGACCAGCGCGGTGGGCGCCCCCGGGACCTCGGGCCCTTGCGCGTAGACCAGCGGATGACCGTCCGTGTCGATCACTTCGGCCGGGAGACCGATCTTTTGCAACTGCGCGGCCAACCACTCGCCCGCCCGGCGGACGTCACCCTTATGCTGGGGATCGGCGCTGACGCTCGGGATTCGAAGCAACTCGCACAGTTCCTGCTCGAACCGGTCGGCGTGCGTCTGTAGGTATTCATCCAAGTTGGGCATGATTAACCTCGTGCGTTGTAATGTTTTTCTTATGAGAAAGGGGCCAAGTCATTTTGTCGTTTGGACCACGGATAAGGGAAGTTCGGTTGGGGGAGATGGCCAACCCAAGCTTCCTCACTTCTCGCATTACCCCCCAGGAGAACCGGGCAGTCGGAAACGACTTCCGGGCCGAGTTATCTGATCAGTCAAAAGGGGCGAAATCACCCACATTGTGGGGCTTTGCGCTGCGGGTTACCGTACAATATAATGCCTCTTTCGTATTCCCACCATCCGCCCCCGTGGACGACCGACAAACTCCGGTGGGAATGGCGACCACGCGGCAAGTGGGAGGCCGCAAATACAACTCCGGCGACGCGGTGTCGGCCGGAGCATTCCGAGGCGAGAGGACACCCAGACGACCCACCGTTTGAGCCCGTGTCCCCAAGGATGAAACCGCCTCCTTAATAAACCACGAGTTTGGCCATGGACGAAACGACCCTCCTGGCGGAGCCGATCCGCCGAACACGCAGCACGACGCGCGATCACCGCAAGCCCAAGCGGCAGCCGCGCTATCAGGTGATCCTCTGGAACGACGAGGATCACACCTACGAGTACGTCATCATCATGCTCCGGGAACTCTTCGGCCACCCGATGCAAACCGGCTTCCAGTTGGCCCAGCAGGTCGACACGCAGGGCCGGGCGGTCGTTCTGACGACCACCATGGAGCACGCCGAACTGAAACGCGATCAGATCCACGCCTACGGTCGGGACGACGCGGTCAAAACGAGCGCCGGTTCGATGTGGGCAACGATCGAGCCGATCAACGAGTGAACCGGCCGGCATCTACTTTTTCGACCGGGCGTGACATGCCCACGTTCAAGACCGTCACGCTCGGCTGCAAGGTCAATCAGTACGAGACGGCCTATGTCCGCCAGGGCCTGATCCAACTCGGCTACCGCGAGGCCGAGCGGACCGAGCCGGCCGACCTGTATCTGATCAACACGTGCACCGTCACGGCGACCGGCGACCACAAGAGCCGCAAGGCGATTCGCCAGGCCGCCAAGGAAAACCCGGCCGCGCGGATCGTTGTGATGGGCTGCTACGCCACCCGGGCTGCCGACGAGGTGGTCGCGATGCCTGGC
The DNA here is from genome assembly GCA_016931075.1 of Pirellulales bacterium. GTDB lineage: Bacteria > Planctomycetota > Planctomycetia > Pirellulales > Thermoguttaceae > JAFGFF01. The sequence goes on from JAFGFF010000253.1 coordinate 27,491, forward strand.
GTGACCGACGTCCTGACCGACAAACGCGACCTGCCGGCTCTGTTGCAACGACTGGGTCTGGCCGATCCGGCCCGCGGTCTGCACAGCTCGGGCAGTCGCCACCGGGTCTACGTCAAGGTGCAGGACGGCTGCCGGATGGCGTGCAGCTACTGCATCATCCCGCACGTTCGGCCCGTGCTGATCAGCCGGCCGATCGAGGACGTCGTCGACGAGGTCCGCGCGTTGGTCGGCTGCGGCCATCGCGAGATCGTTCTGACGGGCATCCACCTGGGCCATTACGGCGTTGACCTGGACGGCCAGGCGCCCCGGCCCGATCTGGCGTCCCTGGTTCGCGCGGTCAGCGGGCTCGATGACCTGGACCGGCCCATGCGGGTGCGAATTTCGAGCCTCGAAGCGGCCGAGGTAACGCCTGAACTGCTGGAAGTGATGGCCGCGCGACCGGAGCGGATTTGTCCCCATTTGCATTTGTCGATGCAGAGCGGCTCCGATGCCGTGTTGCGTCGGATGCAGCGTCGGCAGACGGCCGACGAGTTCGTCGAGCAGTGTCGGCAAGCCCAACGAATGCTGGACCAGCCGGCCCTGACGACTGACGCGATCGTCGGCTTCCCCGGCGAGACCGAGGCCGATTTCGAGGCGACCTGCCGCGTGGTCGAGGCGGTCGGGTTCTCGAAGGTGCACGTCTTTCCGTTCAGCCCTCGCCAAGGTACTCCGGCGGCCGAGATGCCGGACCAGGTGCCCGTGCCCATCCGCCACGCCCGGGCCGCCCGATTGGCCGAAGTCGCCGCCCCGTGCCGCACGGCGTACGCCCGCAGCCTGGTGGGCCGCCGGCTGCAAGTGCTCGTCGAGTCGCCCGTCGCCGCCCGCCCTGGCCGCGTCGTCGGCACGAGTGATCGCTACCTGCCCGTCGAACTGCCCGGCAATTCGGATCTGTTGGGGCAACTTGTCTCTGTGACGATCACCGACGTCCTTGCCGACGACACGCTTGACGGCCGCCCGTGAACCGGCCACGCCGGGCGATCAGAACCACTGATAGGCGTACTTGTGGAACCGCTCGAGGGCCGCTTCGCGGTCGGAGAGATTCTCGAAACGGTCCCAGTCGGCCCGAGTGGCTTCGAGGCGGTCGAGTAACTGGCGGTCGGCTAGCTGATAGGTCGTCCAGCCGTGCTTTTCGTTCTGCTGGGCACGCTGCTCGGCCTCGTCCAGCCGGGTTGCCAGCATGGCCCGAACGCCGTCGCGAATGATCGGATCGTCGCACTCGGTCAGCGGCAACAGGACCGGCACGCCGGACGCGTCGATTGGGTGGACGCTGATCTGGACCGACGGGACCGGGTCGCCAGCGAGGATGCGGTCGACGTTGTAGCGATGCACCAACGGGTCGACCGGTGTCAGGGCGAACAGGAACACGGCCAGGGCCAACGCCCAGAGCTGATGCCGCACCAGCCAGAGGAAATCGTGCCCTCGGAGGATCTTCCAGACCACCAGCACGAACCCGACCACGACGCATGTCATGCCGAACAGCCCAACCACCCGCATCCGCGTCATCCCGTTGAACCCGACGTAGATGAACAGCCGGTGGTAGACGGCCACGGCCAGCAAGAGGTTTTCGAGCGACCAGATCCAAGCCAGGCGTCGCAGCCGGGGTAACCGGTCGTCGGCCAGCATCCGGCCCCGAAAGATGAGCGAAAGAACCACAGTTGCCAGAGCCAAGGCAACCGTCAACCAGGCGGCCCCTTCATGGGCGTAGCCCGAGTAATGAAAATTCTCGGGGATCTCACGGAACCAGAGCGTGTAGAACTCGAACGCCAGGTAGGCGGCGAACAGGACGATCACGGTGATCAGCGTGTTTCGCCACGGAGCGTAAAGCATCGCCGGGCCGGCCGGGCCAACCTTGCGGGCGGTCGCCGCCGTGGCCACCTTGTCCATTACCGGTCGCAAGAGACCGATGCCCAACCACGCGACGACCAGCCAAATGACCACCTCGAGCCATGTCGGGGCGATGCTGAGGATCCAATCGTGCAGCGTTGTCACCGCCCGGGCAAGCCAATCGCCCAGCATGGCCAGTTCGTCCGGGTTGGCCACGACAAACAGCAGGGCGAAGGCCAGGAAGATGACCAAGGGCAGGAAGAAGCTCAGCCCGAGCCTCGGATTGGCCATGTGCCCGAGCTGATCGGCCGAACGCCGGTAGTGGACCAATCCTTCGTAGCCAGCCAGGACCGTCTGCGAGGCGAACACGCCCGCCTCGAGCACATAGGGCGGCAGTCCGGCCAGCGCCATGGCCAGCCCGACCACCAGGGCGAATCCGCATCCCACCAGCAGCCACGACCCACACCAGAGCAACTTGGCCACCAGCAGTACGACCATGATCGCCAGGAGCCAAAACGCCCGCCCCAGCCGGGGCCGCGGCGACCCGATCCACAACAAGAGCGGCGCGATCAGGAAGAAGGCTGCGTAGCCGGCAAATCCGTATGCCCGATAGAGGGTCAAATCGGCCAACACGACCAGCAACAGCAGTGCCCCCAACTCCCGCCACTGCACTGGTGGCTGTGCCCGCATTGGGGCCGCTTCCACTTCCTGCTGCGACTCGACTTGCGCCGCCATGGCTCACCTCCGGAAAAAAGGACCCTGCCCACCGGCCTGTTCACCGTCGTCACTATACCGCGACTTTGGGGAACGGCCAACGGAAATCCGTCGCCGGGAACCGGGTGTTCGTGCGACAACCAAGTTCAGCTCTCAGAAGCGGTGCTGGGTGGTTCGTATTCGAACTCGCGCCAGACCATGGGGCGGCGGTGGGTGGGTTCGATGCGGAGCATGACTTCGCCGTTCTGGAAGAGCCGAACCGTGCCGTTGGACTGGCTGACGGTGACGGCCACGGCCTTGGTCGCGCGGCTGATGGCGGCGGCGGCCCAGTGGCGGGCGCCTAGGCCTTTGGAGAGGGTAATGTTGGCGGCGGGCGAGTCGACGTAGCGGCAAGTGGCCTCGACGACGTTGTCGGCCGAGACGATGATCGCGCCGTCCATTTGGGCGATTTCCTTGATGCCCTCGCGAACCCGCGGATCGTCCAGGTTGCGGTCCTTGCGGCTGTAGCCCTTGACCGGGTCGAAACCCACCGGCCGGCTGCAAGCGAGCACCTTGCGCGAGTCGCCGACGATGAACATCGTGCCGACGGCGTGGCCTTCTCGACCGTCGCGGCCGATCTCGACGGCCAGATCGACGACGATCTTGAGCGTGTCCAGCGGGACTCGAGTCTCCAACTGGCGGAGTTCCCGGCCGCTGAGTCGATCGAGGTGTTCGCCCAGGTTGATCACGCTGACCGTGTCGAGGATGCCCGCCTCGAAGCTGCTGTAGACGGCCACCACCGCCGCGCCCGGCTCGAGGATGTCGTCGGCCACCGCTTCGAGCAGGGCCTGGGTGAGTTGTTCGTGGACGGGGCTCTCGGGCATGTCCAGAAGGACCGTTTCGAGCCCTGCCTCGCGGGCTCCCTCCAAAAAGGCCTCGACATCGGCGGCCACGAGGACCTTTTCCGACCCGGCCAGATTGTGGATCGCCGCCCAGTCGGCAACCGCCTCGGCCAGGATCAGCACGGCCTCGGCCCCAACCGACGGGACCAACTCGGTGGCCATGCCGAAAAGCGTCTTGAAATGGTCGGTTAGTCGTGGTGGCGTCATACAGGTCAAAGCGGCTGGGAACCTGGGGGATGGAGGCATCGCGGACGGTCGGGCCGGGCGTCCCGCAATCGTATGGCATGCTCGCAAGAGACAACGGCCGACCGGAGCGGGGACCGACCCTAAGTCTGCACTATGCTAAGCGTTTTCGCAATTCTCGGCAAGCGCAAACAGACCACTGGCGCGCGGAAAACGCCGGGAAGACGTGAGATAGCCGAGTGAACGCTGGCTACATCATTGGAAGCGTTGATCCGGTTGGGCCGCAACGGCGGTCGGCGTTTCCGAGTTGGGCACTCGGGCACGGCAGAACTGACGCCAGCGACTGACGTCATGGCCCAAGTCCTCGTTGGTCACCTCGCGGAGCGAGAGGACGGCCTGGCGTTGCAGGACGGGGCTCTGATCATCCAGGGCGACGCTCAGGCCGGTCAGGGCGGCCGGGTTGTCGGTCCGGCCGAGCTGTTCGGTCGCTTCGCGGCGGACGTCGTTGTCCATGTCGGAGGCCACCCGTTCGTTAAGCCATTTGATGGCATTCGGATCGCCCCAGGTGGACCAATCACCCCACGACTTGCACGCCGCGATGCGCACGTCGGTCGACGAATCCTCCAGGGCCTGGCGGAGCGCGGCGGCCGCCTCGGGCGTCGGATAGGCGCCGAGCGTTCGGGCGATTTGAGCCCGGATCATCGGATCGGGCTCGGCCTGCATCTCGCCGGCCAGTCGCTGGGCGACCTCCTGCCGGCGGGCCGGCTCGGCTTTGGTCCCCTCCTTGGCCAATCGGCGGTACTCGGCCATCCGCTTGTACGGCGGGACGACGCCCGGCACGCTGTCTGGCACCTCGGCAAAGGGGTTCTTCCACGCAAACGGCCCGCCAGCGTCGGGCCCATTGCACCCTACCGGTCCACAGGCCACGAAGACCCCGATCAGAACCAGCCACCCGCCGTGTATCCTTCGCATGGTTTGCCTCACCGCCAAGCCGTTTGTCTCAAACACGTTATTAGTCCTGGTTCTCGGCGCGCGGCCCGTCCCCCGGACGATTGAAGCGAGGGCGGACTATAGCAGGCCCCTCGGAGCGTGCCAAGGCGAGTCCAGTCGCAGCGAAGGACTTCCACCGACCAACGCCCCTCTGCGGGGGAGACCATTAGGTTTTTCATTGCCAATGCTCGATTGGGTGCCATGGGCGGCTTGTCCGCCCTTGTGATTCCAAGCAAGGGCGGACAAGCCGCCCATGGCACCCGGATAAGGGGGCTGCGCGGGGATCAACCACTTGGATCGGCCGCTTTTCTTTCTGCGTTACACGAGCATTTGGTGGGGGGAAGCCTATAGAATAAGCGGCTAGGGTAGCCGTCTGGGCATTTTTCCAAAAATCCGGTCAGAGGCCTCTTCTCAGCACTTGAAGTATGTGGTAGGATGCCCCGATAGTGGTGAGAAGTAATGTGAGCCCCGATCCACTTGTGGTGTTCTCGCTCCTGTCACCCGGTGATTTGCGTAGCGGCGCGGTTTTCGTGCGGTGCCCTTCCCCGGTTGCGGTTGTTCTTCTCCCTCTATTGTTTGGTTGTGTTCTTACCCGGCGAACGTGGGGCTCGGGGTGAAGAACGGCGGCCTTAGTGAGTGTTTTCGTGTTTTTCTGAAGGAGTGGCGTCATGCCGCAAGGGACGATCAAAAAGCTGATCGCGGACAAGGGTTTTGGATTCATCGAGGGAGAGCGTGGCGACTTGTTCTTCCACCACAGCGCGGTCGAGGGAACGACGATCGAAGCGTTGCAGGTCGGCCAGATGGTGACCTACGAGGAAGGCCGTGGCCCCAAGGGCCCGCGTGCCGAGAATGTCAAGCCCGCCTAAGTGCCGGCCGACGATGCGCGTGAGCTAGTGTGACAACTTCGTGACATTCCGAAATATTGGGCGTTGATGGCAACCTTGCCATGGCATCCCCGGTCGGAAGCAAGCGAAGTACCAGTTCAAGCCAATTCCCCATGCGTGCCACGGATTCACCCGAATACGTGGCACGCTGGTTTTCTTGGGTAAGGTTAAAGACCGTTTCCCAGGAGTAGCGGCTACGTTCCGCGGGTTGCGCCGAACCATTCGATCTGCTGCCGGGGGCAGTATTCCAATTCGTGGAGCCGGCAGTAGGGCTGGAGCCATTGGGCCTTTTCGGCCAGGCCGGCCGCGTCGGTCCCTTGGGGCATGAGCATTACCCGGGCGCGATCGATCTCGGGAAATTGGGCCAGGTACTCTTCCACCTCCAGGCAATCGGCCGGTCGGTCGACGACGAACTTCACCTGGTAGTCGTATTCGGCCACAAGCCGCCGGATGACCTCGGGCATGTGGCGGGCCCGTTCATGGCGGGCCGGCCAACGGAGATCGCGCTCGAGCGACGGCGTCGAGTTGGACAGCTTCGGGCTGATCGACATCAGGTCGCACTCGACCGGCAGGTAGATCGTGCCGGACGTCTCGACCGTGATGTGTCGGCCTTGTTGTCGCAAGCCTTCGGACAGGGGCGCCAACTCGGCAAAGAGCATCGGTTCGCCGCCGGTGAGCACGACATGCTCGTCGCCGAATTCCTTGACTTGGCGGAGGATCTCGTCCACCGTGACGTCGTCTCCTTCCGGCGTCCACGAGGCGTAGGGCGTGTCGCAGTAACCACAACGGAGGTTGCATCCGCTCGTGCGGACGAACACGCTGGGCGTTCCTCGCAGTCGGCCTTCGCCTTGACGCGATCGGAAGAGTTCACAAATCCGCATGATGGTCGGGCTACGGGGTGTCGTCTCGTTCGTTCAGGATCCGGATCACCTCGTCACCGGGCAGGAGCAGCCGCGAGGCGATGTCGGCCGCGGAAAATCCGTAATCGGCCAGTTGGGTGATTTGTGCCCGATAATTTTCGGCTGATCGGGCCGGATCGATCGTCGGTTCGACGCCCGACCGGGCCGCCTCGAGCCGGGCCGCCGCCCGATCCGCATCGCGAATCAGCGATTCCAAGGCGCTCATCTTCGAATCGAGCTGGGCCGACAAGTTTCGGGCCGTCTCGTGCATCTGGACTTCCCAGCGGACCAGATCGTCGGGCAGCGGCGCGTCGGAATCGTGGGATTCGTCCTCGGGCCGAGGCGTGCGGACCAATGTCGGCTGATCCTTCGGCCAGCGGCCCAACCGGCGATGCGACCGGCGGAGCAACACCCAACAAAACACGGCCATCGCCGCCACGACCGCCAGCGTTGGGCCCGAATCGCCAAGTTTTTCTAAAAAGGCCACGATCATCATCTCTTCCAACGCTTCGTGTGCCACTGGCTCTGCCAGTGCTGGAACTCAAGTAATCCAAGGCACTGGCAGAGCCAGTGGCACTCTTCTTCAATGGTCTGCCACCAAACGGGTCGTTCTTCTCCCATCAATTGTCGCGCCGAACCGTCGACGGATCAAACGCATTCCGCGCCACTTCATGAACGAGTCGAAGCACCATATTCCGTTCTGTGGCGACCTGACGACACGATTCGTACTCCGGGGCAAATCGGGCCGAACCGTCGGGCAACCAGGCAATCTTGCCTTGAACCGGACCCCAGGGCGTCTCGACCTGATGAGCCTGCCGGGCCAACACACGACGCGTGGCCGGCCAGCATCGAACACCCAAGGTGGTCGTTTCCGCGAACAACACCTCCTGGACCGACTCGATCTGGTCGGCCCGACATAGGACGCTCAGCGTCACCCCGGGCCGGTTCTTTTTCATCTGGATTGGCGTGGTCCAGACGTCCAACGCCCCGGTCTCCCAGAGCCGCTCGATGCAGTAGCCTATCATTTGTCCACTCAGGTCGTCCAGATTGGTCTCGACGACCCAAACGGCCTCGGGCGTTTCGTTCTGGTCGGCCGCCGCCCGACCGACGAACAATCGCAGGACGTTGGCCTGGCCCTCCAGGTCGCGTTGGCCGGCCCCGCAGCCGATCCGGTCGATCGTCATCGCCGGAACCGGGCCAAACCGGTCGACCAACGTGGCCAGGATCGCCGCGCCGGTCGGCGTGGTCAACTCGGCTTGGATCGATGATTCGGCCAGCGGGATGCCCCGGAGCAACTCGACCGTGGCCGGCGCGGGGATGCCACATCGGCCGTGGGCCATATCGAGCGTGCCTCCGCCGGTCGGCACGGGCGAGGCGGCCAACCGCTCGATTCCCAGTAGATCGAACCCGACGGCCACGCCCACGATGTCGACGATCGAATCGACCGCACCGACTTCGTGGAAATGCACTTTTTCGACCGGCACGCCATGCACCCGCGCTTCTGCCTCGCCCAACCGCCGGAAAATCCGCCCGACTGTGTCTTTCTGATGCGAGTTGAGCCGGCTGGCCTCGATCAGGGAAAGGATTTCAGACAGATGGCGAGGAGGCTGCTCGGGGGTGTATTCAACCGTGACTTGGGTCGCCCGAAACCCGTGTTTACGGACCTCCTGAGCAACCAGCCGACACCCGGGCAGCCCGAATGAGCCTATCACTTCGTTGAGTTGGTCGATCTCCACGCCCGCGTCGACCAACGCTCCGAGCGTCATGTCACCGCTGATCCCGCAAGTGCAGTCGAGGTAGCCCGTCTTCATGGTGGTGCGGTTTTCCCTAGTCTGGTCGGTGGAACACCAGGTTGTGCTGGCCAAGACATCCTATTGTGACACCAAGTGTCCCTCAGGGCGAGACCTTCGGAGCAGGGAGGCCGACACGAGGTTGACCCGGGTAGGCCACCTCGCTACAGTACCGCGTCACTGTGTCCCGTAGACGACCCCCATTCTTGTGGTCCGATTGCCATGAACGCCCTCGCCGCTCAAGTGGACTCGGTCTCGGCCCTGGAGAACTTCGAGCCGGGACTGCCCGACCGGATGCGGATTCTCTATATCGCCACGACCCAGCGGACGGGTGACTGGCTGGCCAAGGCGCTGGCCGCCGACAGTGCGTCGGAGGTTGAGCTCGAAGAGGCAATCGGCAGCATGGCCGGCATGGCTCGGCTCCGCGAAGAGCTGTTCGACGCCGTGCTGGTAAGTCATCAGCCGGGCGAGCTGGACGCCCTGGAGTTGATCGAGGGCTATCGCACCGGCGTGGCCGATGCACCGCTGATCGTCCTGGGCACTGAAAGCGAACAGGAGATGCGTTCGCTCTGCTACGAGGTCGGCGCCGACGCCTATGTATGCGTTCACACGACGACCACGCGCAACTTGATCTGGATCCTCGCTCGGGCGATCGAACGCCACGAGCTGATCCGCCAGAACCAGCGTCTGACCCAGGCCCAGCAGCGCCGCCTGCACCAGGAGCACGAGGAGGCGGCCCGGTTGCTAGACCAGCAACGGGTCTTGATCGACGACCTGAAGACGCTCCAGTCGGGCAGCGATCTGGACGAGTCGTTTGAGTGGGAATCGTCGGCCAGCCGGTCTCCCCTCACGGCACGAGTTGACCGCCCCGACCTACCAACCGAGTTGATCGACCACTATCGCGAGTTGCTGCGGACCTACGTGATCATGGGCTCGGGCAACCTGGTCGGTGAGTTGTCCCGCCTGGCCGGCTTGCTGACCAGCGTCGGCGTGACCGCTCGGGAGACGATGCAATTGCATTTGTACGTCCTGGAAGAACTCGTCCAAGGCCTCGGCGCCCGGAGCACGCGTCACGTCATGACTCGGGCCGATCTGCTCGTCCTGGAGATCATGATCCACCTGGCCGAAGGCTACCGCATCCGCTACGTCCAGCGCGTCGAGCCCTACGTCCAGCCAATGCTGCCGGGATTCGATTCGCCCGCCTGACGTTCTATCGCAAGGCCCCGGCCACGACGGAGTGTGGCCTTTCATAGCAGTGCGAATGCTTACTCTTGATCGGATTCATGGGCCTGTTCTCGGGTTCTTTCGTCAGCCAAGGCTGTCTCAACGATGTAGCAAGTGAACCGCCTGGCAAGGGGGAGACCAACGACTGCCCAAGCTATCAGCATGAGCGAGCCGACCACCAGCAGCATGTGCCCCTTCTCCAGCCCTGCGAAAAGAGCCACCATGCAAAATGGCAGGGACATAACGGATAAGAAAACGGTCGGAAAAATCAACAACAAATAACCAGCTCGATGACGACCACGCCGGATTCCCGCTTGTGACATTTGACCAACGCCGTAAGCCCAAGCTAATCCGACCAAGAGCCATGCCACACCGGTTAAGACCAGTAATAATCGCGAATTAGTCTGAATCATTTGAATCAGTGCCGTGGGGACCTGAATGAGTACGAACAAACAAAGGAAATCCGCAATGGTGAACTGACTAGGGCCTCTGTTTCGCGCGGCTGCCTGTGTCAATGGCTTGATGGCCCAACTGATTATTGGCGCACACCCCAAAAGGAGAAAAGGTATTGCTAAAATGGCGGCGGCCAGTGTCATGATAGTTCCGTTTACCCGGCCAGAAGGGTGTTAAGATCTTGGTCCCAGGAATGCCACGGCCCCGCCTGATCCTAGCCGCTGATCTTACTGAGAGGAAGTCGGGGGAATAGTCCTGGTGGTCTCAACCAGTCAATGTCAGGTAAATCCGTAGGCAGGGTCACGACCCAGCCTATGAGATTAGCCTTTTCCCTGCCCGACATGGATCGTTAGACGGACCACTAGGGTGGCTTGCGGAATTGGTTGATTGGTGAATAATTCGTGCAGTAGAGACCCCGTATTGCACTGCCAAAGGAGGTCGCAAGCCATGATCGGTCGAGCAGTCGAGTTCCTTCTCGTTGAGGACGATCCGGACGACGTCTGGGTGACGCAACAGACGCTCAACGAGGCCAAAATCACGAACAACCTGCATGTGGCCTCCGATGGCGAACAGGCCCTAGCCTTTCTGCGACGAGAGGGGGCATACAGCGAGGCCCCCCGCCCGGACATGATCCTCCTCGACCTGAACCTCCCGAAACGGGACGGCCGGGAGCTTCTGGGGGATCTGGACAAGGACGAGAAACTGCGTGACATTCCAGTGGTCGTGCTTACCACCTCCCAGGCGGAGGAAGACATTCTCCGTGCCCGGGATTTGAACTGCCACAGCTACATCAGCAAGCCCGTTCGGTTGGACCACCTGCTTATGCTGATCCAATCCTTGGACGATTTCTGGGTGACGATCGTACGGCTCCCGAGCGAAGGCGAATAAAACCTATTTCTGATGAAAATAGTGTGGAAAATAGAGTGACTCCCCCCAATAGGGCTAAAAATGTAAAGAAATGCGGAATGACGTTCCTTGGGAGGGTTGACCGAACGAGAAGAATGGTTTAGTTATTGGATCTGTTGCATACTAGGAATGGACTCACCTTTGACTGGGGCTTGGCCAATGCGGACGTCTTCGATTGTCGGACTGACTGGTCTGGTGCTGCTCGCGTTAGCTGGCGTAGCCGGCGCGTCGCCTTCCCTTTATGGTCCTGGCGATGCCACGGGCGATGGTTATGTCGACGTGTTGGATGCCCGCGCCCTCGCCGCACACTGGCTTCGGCCGGGCGAGTGGGCGGATGGTGACTTCAACAGTGATGGAATCATCAACGATCTGGATGCTTCCATTATGGCCGCCAACTGGCACGTCCGGTATGACATTGAAGTCGAACCTGATCCCGAGCACTCCACCAACCCTGAAGCGTCCAGTCTGATTGTTTGGAGTGTCCTTGGACTGTGTGTCGGGGCTGGATTCTGGCGGCGAAACCGCCGGCCAGCCGGCTGATCTCACGGCGCTTTACGAGAACGAGCCCAAACGGTCGCCCTGATTCACTCAGAGCGGCCGGTTTCATTTCTTGGCGGGCAGGTCGCGTCTCGGCTAGGGAACGTCCGGCTGGAGCGCTTCGAGCCGTTCTTCCAGTGCCGTTTGGCCGGCGAGGAAATCCAATCCTATGGCCACAGCCCACAGCGGTCGGGTGCCCAATCGGGACAGCGCCAGCTTGACCAAGTCCTTGTGGGTGCAGAGAATCACTTCGACGTCCAACCGCTCAGCCCAGCGGGCCAACGACTCGACGTCAGAGCGGTTGTAGCGATGGTGGTCGGGGAACTCGCGGAAATCGACTACCCGATAGCCACAGGCGTCGAGCGTATGTTGGAACCCGGCCGGGTTGCCCAGCCCACAAAACGCGGCCACCGCCCGATTGCGAAGACTTTCAAGCGGTTCTTCCTGTCCGTCAGCGCTCAGTAACAACTCGGGGGCGTGGACCAGTTCGAGCCAGGCAGCCTCTGGGACCCACTGCCGGACCTGGCAGCGCAACGCGTCGCGCTCGTCCTGCGAGAGCATATCAGCCCGGGAGAGCCCGATCACGTTGGCCCTGCGAAGACCGGCGACCGGCTCGCGAAGCGTCCCACGGGGAAAGACGTGTCCGAAGCCAAACGGTTCCAGGGCGTCCAGCAGGACGACGTCCAGGTCCCGGGCGATCCGCCGGTGCTGGAAGCCATCGTCCAGCACGAGCAGTTGCATGTCGAGTTCGTCGATTGCCACCTGGGCGGCTGCCACGCGGTCGGGATTTTCCAGATGCGGGACGTCGGGCAGGCGCTGTTCAAGTTCTAAAGCCTCGTCGTTGGCGCCGCCGTCGTCGGCCCCGTATCCTCGGCTGAGCACGGCCACCCGAAGGCCCCGCTGCCGGAACCACCCGGCGATCCACCGGACCATGGGCGTCTTGCCTGTCCCGCCCAACGTCAGGTTGCCCACGCTGACCACCGGCACGTCGACCCGCTCAACGGCTGCCACGCCGGAGTCGTACCGCCGATTCCGCCACCGGACGGCTGCGGCGTAGGGAAACTCGGCCAGCCCCAAGCCCATTCGCAAGAGGCTCGCGCGCAGCCCCCGCCGTTGACCACTGACCAGATCGCGAAACTCGGACGGGCTAAACAAACCGGCGCCTCATTCGTTGAGAACGAATTCAAACCGCCGCCGATTATCGCCCGAGGGTGTCCCGCTGGCAAGAGAGTCCTCGAGGCAATTGCCCGCAATCCATCCTGCCGCTCTGACGTCAGTGCCCCCCTTCATTGGCTTTTTCCTCGGCGATGATTTTTTGGATCCGTTTGAGCGACTCCTTGTTGCGCAACAGATGACACTCCTGTGCCCAATTGAGCGTGGTGAGGCCCCAGAACCGGGTGCTTTGCTTTTTGGATTCGTCGAGGAGCTTCAGCGTGTCCAAGGCGAACTGGTCCATGACGCGGACGATTTGTTCCAATCGCGCTTTTTCAGCGGGGCTGAAGGGGCAAGGCTTCTGGTCGAGCATAGCCACGAGGTCGGTGGATCGGGGATTTCCGCCCCCATGTGGCAACTTGTCCTGGATCGTCTCGCGATAGTACTTGTTGAAAAGCCCGGCGGAGAGTCGGAACAGTGCGCTGGAAGCCCTGCTTCGGATCCTTTCGTCCTCCGTCGCGTCACGAGCCAGTTGGCCCAGCGCGGCCGCGTCCTTATTGAGTTGTTCCCAACTCGTCGTGTAGAAGTCGGGATCTCCGTAGCAATCGGCCAAGGCCCGGCGGAAATCCACGTCCAGCGATTTGTCCGCCAACATCGCGCGGAAGGGCGAGGGATCGATGGCCTTGCCCTCCTTGGCGAACGACCGGCTATAGGCCTGGAAGAACGGTCCCACGGCGGTGTAGAAAAACACGCCCATGCGTCCGCCGTTGGTGACGTCGGTCCTTTTCGGGTCTTTCAGAAGCCACGCCAAGGTTTTGCGGGACCCCTCGACCAGCTCGTCCCGGTTCATCTTCTGGACGTAGAAATGGGTCCGATTCCAGTCTTTCTCATCGAGGACCTCCATGTAGACATCGAGGATCGGCCTGCCCGAGTAGCTGGTGACGCGCTCGTTTCCGCGCGCCTCTCCGGTCCAGAGCACTCGGCCTTGTTTATCGATGTACGCGTCGTTCCCTTGGAACCGGACTTATGCCAGCCCATGATAAAAGGGTATCGCCTGGTCGAACCGGGGCTCGATCACCGTCTTGCCTTGGGTGTTGACGTAGCCATAGCGGCTGACGCCGGCCTTTTTATCCCATTCGCAGAACTGCAGGAACCCCTCGGTGAATTGTCGCGGGCACACGGACGTCAAGCGACGCAGCCTCTTGCCCTTCCGATCGATGAGGAAATAGAACCCACGCCCCACGTCCGCCGTGTATTCGATCACGGTCACGCAGGCCAGGTCCTTTTGGAATCGTGACACTTCGGAAAACTGGGGCTCGATGACGAAGTCCCCGGCCCGGTCGATGTAGCCCCAATTTCCCCCGAACTTGACCGCGGCCAGTCCTTCGGAAAACGGTTTGCCGTCAACGGCATAGCCATCGGTGACATCGAGGCGAATCGCGGAGAATTCCTTGCCGCTCTCGAACACGCACGGGATAACGAGTTGGCCTTTGGAGTTGATGTAGCCCGCCTTGTCCTTGCTGACCGCGGGAAGCAACTCGGCGGCGGACAGCCCCGGGCTCGTCGCGCCGCCAAGGACCGACAACACGAGCAAACCAACGAGTTTCTGGAGCGTGCTTAGCGGTTGTCCGCTAACAACTCCCCTCTCCCTTTGGGAGAAGGGCTGGGGGGTGAGGGCGGGTTGAAGTCGAAAACGGGATGTTATTCTTGGACAACTCCTTAGCCCTCCTTCTTCTGGTCCTTTTTCGCCATGGCCGCCAGGGCTCTGGTCACTCGGGCTTTGATGTCGTCCATCTCCCAGGTCTGTTCGAAGCCGATGATGATCGCGTCGACGCCGCCCGACGCGAGGGCGAAATGGACCGAACGTTCGCGCTTCTGGTCGTCGTTGCGCAGCGTGCCCTCGCCGATGATCTTCATGCCGATCACGCCCTTGCCGGCCGCCCGGGCCTTCTTCAGCACGGGCAGGGTTCGCTCGGGCGGTTGGTCCATGTTGAGTTGGAACGGATTCAGCCGGGCGTGGATCACGTCCACCCAGGGCTCCTTGGCCGCCGTCTCGAGCGCGCCGAGCGAATGGCACGAGCAGCCGTGCGCCCGGATGAGCCCCTTTTCTTTGAGTTTGGCAAGCAGGTCCATCTGCCGGCGGTGTTTCTTGGCCCAGTTCGGGCCTGACATGCAATGAAACTGGACCAGGTCGAGGTAGTCAGTCTTGAGTTCCTTCAAAAACCGCTTCACGACGACGTCGGCGTCGCCCTTGTCGGCGTCAGGGATGCCGCTGCGACGGTCCCAGATCTTGCTGACCAGGACGTAGCTCTCGCGAGGCTTGCCGCCGAGGCATCGTGCCGCATGGGAATGGCTCCCATAGAGGTCGGCCAGGTCGAACAGCCGGATGCCCTGGTCGTAGGCGTAATGGAAGAGCCGGTCCAAGTGTTTTTGGCCCAACCGGGTGTGGTTGCTCTGGCGGAAGTAGGCCTTCATGCCCGTGCCGAACCCGATCCGCGAGACTTTCAAGATTTTACCCAACGGGACGAGCGCCGTCGGATCCAGAGCGGTCGAATCGATCTTGGCCGGTTCGGCCGCCGCTTGATTGGTCACGAATCCGCCCGCGGTCGAGGCGACGGCGCTTCCCAGGAAGATCCGGCGTGGCATCCGCATAATGGGATCCCCAGTGCATGTTCTGGCCCGGCAGTCCGAGACGGCCAGCCGGAGCCCATTCTACCAGGATTATTGCCGAGCGGCGTTCCGGGGGCAAGAAAGGGACTTCCAAGCAGGGAAATACTTCGTCACCAGTGCGCCACTGTGCGCGGTTACTCTTTTGTCGTCTTGGCCGAGCCGATGACCAGGCTAGGTGGCACGCTCTTTCCGTCCGCCCCAACGGGGCCTGGTTCTCCCAGCCCAGGGTAACACCCTGGGGACCGGGCCGGCAACGC
>JAFGFF010000028.1 GCA_016931075.1 Pirellulales bacterium
CGCAAAAAAAGAGCCCGCCGACGGAGAAAGGCTCTCCACCGGCGGGCTCTTTTTGATACCTGGCGAACCAGGCTCTGCGGATACCCACTCAACGCCCTCGAACCTAGCATATCGCTTGGCAGATTGCAAGCTTTTTTTAGGCCACTTCTCTCTTGAACAGAGGAAAAAAGCGCGCGCGAAGAACTGGCCTAAAAAAATCGTGCCAGGCCTGTTTTCTTCTCGTGTTTTTTATCCTTTGCCAGAAGCACGCACAAAGAACTGGCCGGAAAATATCGGCCCCTGGCCGTTTTTCTTCTCGTGGATTTATTTTTCGCGTTTTTTTATTTTTTTACCGGATATTATCTTTTCGACGTCTGACGACGCGGGCGTGTCCGGCCGATTCATCACGAAAGCACGAAAGTACGAAAACACGAGAAGAAGGAAGGGCCACCTGGCGAATTCCTCCGTGATCCTCGGCGTCCTCCGTGGTGAATATATCGTGTCCGTAAACCGAGCAGCCTGAAATCCACCACGGGGGACGCGGAGAAACTTCCTGGTTGGATCCACTCAGCGCGGGTGGCCCGGTTTCTAGACACCAACCAATAACCACCCCCTTCACCGTCCGCTGGGCAACCCGGGACGGTACGCCTCTTGCGAACCACTCGCCGTTGCAGCACGTTTTGTTTTCTGCCGTTTTGTTCTGTTGTCTTTGGCTTAATCAAGACGCCGCGCATCATGCTGTCCGTTGTCCGAGTCGGCAAGTCGTTGCAAGTGCCTTGCCAACAAGACACCAGACCCCCTCGGCCGGTTTACACTGGCCCAATTCCCCACAAATCCCCACAAATCCCCACTGGCACTCCACTGCGCCATTTACCCCCGCCGTTTTCTGCTCGTTATGACACTCACTAATGGAAGAATTCCGTTCTATTGAGGTCTGCATTGCCAAGGAACGTTTCCCGCTAACCGGGTGAGCCGATCATGCCGCGAAGCGGCCCATCGGCGGTGAAGCACGAACATGGACTATGCAGGATTCCATAAATCCATCACCGCTAATGAATCCCCATCGCCTCGAGCGCGCGAATCTCTTTCTCCCAGCCGGCGCGGGCGAGGCGGAAGTCGAAGTCGGGGGAGGTGGCGTCGGGAAGGAGCGAACGGCGGGTGCAGTTGACCAGGGCTTGGAGTTCCTGGTAGCGACGCGTGGGGCCGATGGCCGGCGGGAGGTGGTCGGTCAGTAGCTCGATGATCCGGTCCAAGGGCAGATCCGTCTTGTCGTCGGCGCGGTGGGCCTGCAGGTGCGAACGCAGCGAGGCGAAGGCGGCGGCCGAGTAGCCTTCGGTCAACGCGTCGAGACGGTCGATCGCCTCGGGCGACGGGGTCGACTGGACCGCGCCGAGGACCCATTTGAGGAACGCACGGCGGTCGTCTCCTTCCGGATCCAGCACGGGTAGGATCAGGTCGCCGACGCGGCCCGGGCGGCGGATGTCGGGCGAAAGGAGATGGATCCGCGCGGTCATCAACAGCCAAACGACCCGGCCGCGGAGCCGCGGGTCGCTCATCATGGCCTGGATCTTGCCCGTCAGGCGGCGCTCGGTGGCGTGGGCCGTGGCATCGACCGAGCCGAACTGGGTGTCGGCCTCGTCGACAAAGATGACCACTTTGTCCAGCGCTTCGAGCACACGGCGGAGCCGTTCGAAGATGACGTCGGTCTGGCCGAACCACTGGCTGCGGATACTCTTGAGCACGAGGACCGGCACGCCCAATTCGGCGGCCATGGCCTCGAAGATGAACGTCTTGCCCGAGCCGATGGGTCCGGCCACCCCCGCGCCGGCCAGGCTCCGCTTCCCCTTGGCCTGAAAACGGGGAATCAGCTCCTCGCGGAGGAATTTTTTGAGCTGGGTGAAGCCGATCACATCATCGAGCCGGTGTTCGGGCTTTTTGAACTCGACGACGTCCTCGCCGAGTTGCGACTGGACATAGGCCTCGACCTTTTCGACCACGCCGGCCGGTTCGAGCGTCTCGCCCGCGTAGGCCGCGCCGGCCAGGAGCTGGCGAATCGCGTGCAGCGACAGGCCGGCGGTGAACTCGGCCAGCCGGTCGGGCTCGGCCCAAAGGTTCGGCCGTGCCGGGGCCGTTTCGCAGAACATGTCGATGAAGTGTTTTCGCGTCTCCAGCGGCGGGCTGGGCACCTCGACCGAAAGAACCTGCGGCAGCCGGCTGACCCGCGGATGGAGCAAATGGCGCGATTCGGCCACGAGGCAGACGGAGTCCTGGCCGTGCAGGAAGGCCGGGTCGCCGAACCAGTCCTGGACGATGGCCACGCGGCGAAGCTGCCGGTCGTTCAGCCCGGTGACGTCGCCCGTGCCCGCCGGAATCAATAGATCGGCCGCTTCGATGAAAATGAGCAGGTTGCTCCGCAGGGCGGCTCGGGAACAGAGGGTCAGTTGGCGGAGGAACTCCAGGGCGAGGGTCGGGTTGCCGATGGCCTCGCGGAGATGGTCGTCGAACTGGGTCCGGAGCCGGTCGACCTCGCCGCGCGATCGGTTCATGTCGCGGATGATCAGTTCGTCGAGGTCCATGCCCGAGCGCCAGGCCACCCAGGCATTGCGCAGCTCGCCCCGGTCCTTCTCCTCGGCGATACGGATGGGGCCGTTCAGCTCGTAGACGAGCTGCAGGATGCCTGGCGACTTGCTCTTCTGGCAGAGGAACGGAATCAGCGGGACGTATTCTTGGCCGTTGAAGAACAGGTCATGGATGTTGCCGCAAAGGACGACGCTGCGCGACTGGCCCGAGTTGAGAATCCGAGCAAACTGCGCGAAGAACGCGTGCTGAGTCATGGCGGCGGTTTCTCCATTCAATTATTGTGTCTCGCAATTGAGCGATCGCGGGTGGCCCGTCAGCTAAGTAATCAACGCATTTGTAGGAGGCGACTCCTGTCGCCGAAGGTGTTCTGCTCCCCCGATCGGCGACAGGAGTCGCCTCCTACAGATTCGAATTCCCGGATGCCCTCAGCACAGCTATCGGGGCTACCCGTTACCCGTTATCCGTTATTGGTGGTTCCCTTCCTCCGGCGCGGGTGGCCCGGATAGCTCTGCTATCCGGGGGCCGTCAGGCCCAAGAGGTATTTGTGGACGTGCAGGCATGAAGAACAACGAGTGATCCATCAAGTCTTTTATGACGGTTGGCTGACAGGGACAAGATGCCCCTCCCCTCTTGTCGCTTCGCGACCCCGATAGCACAGCTATCGGGGCTACCCGTTATCCGTTATTGGTGGTTTCCTTCCTCCGACATCTTCCCGGCCTCGTCTTTCCAGAACGTCACGTATTCGTCTCGGTCTTGGAGCCGGTCTGGATCGAAGACGATGCGGCGGAGTTCCTCGCGTTGTTGGACCAGGGCGGCCAGGTCTTTCGGTTGGCTCGTGTCGAACACGGGGGCGGCCTTATCGTAGACGATCGTTGCGCCTTGCTCGCCGCCGGAGTGGAACTGCGACAGGCCGATCACGCGGTCGGCCACGTAGATGGCCTCGTTCAGCTCGTGGGTGACCAGGACGATTGTGTGGGGCGGCTGGCGGCCTTCCCGTTTGGCCTGGACGTTTTCCTGGTAGAGGTCCAGGAGCATCCGCTGCAATTCCTCCCGCGTGGCCTCGTCCAGGGCGCCGAACGGTTCGTCCAGGAGGAGGACCTTGGGTTTCATGATGAGCGCTTGGGCGATGGCCACACGCTGGCGCATGCCGCCGGACATCTGGCTGGGGTACTGGTCGATCGCTTCGCCCAGCCCGACCTTCTCGAGCAGACAGACGGCCTCTTCCAGGTGGCGTCGACGCTTGGCCCGCCATTTCAGTAAACAGAACGTGCGATAGAGGATCGACGTCTCATCGAGCATCGGTCCGAAGGCGACGTTCTTTTGCGCGGTGAGGAAGTCGTAGAGCGAGTAATGCTGATAGACGATGCCCACGTTGCGTGTCGGCCCGCGGACGGGCTGGCCGTCGGCGAGGATCGTGCCCTGGTTGGGCGGATGGGTCCCGAGGATGGCCCTCAGGAGCGTCGACTTGCCGCAGCCGCTGGGTCCGACCAAGGCGACGACCTGCCCGGCCGCCACGTCGAGATTGACGTCGTGGAGCACGCGGTGGTCGCCGAAGGCGTGGGAGACGTGTTGGACCGAAAGGGCTTTCATCCGGGGGGCCTATTCGCCGAACCAAGGGCAGAGCTTGCGTCGTGTGAAGGAAAGGAGCCAGTCCATCAGCAGACCGGTCGTGCCGAGGATAATCAGGTAGCTGTAGACGACGTTCATGTTCAGCAGCCGGCTCTGGATCCGCAGCCGATAGCCGAACCCGACGTCGGCCACGGCCCATTCGGCCGCGATCAGAAAGACCATGGCCGGCCCGATCTGAAGCCGCACGCTTTCGAGAATCCGCGGCAGGATCTGCCGGAAGACGACGCAACAGATGACCTCGAGATGCGACGCCCCGAGTGTGTAGGCCTTGTAGAGGGCGTGGTCGCTGACGTCGTTCCTGGCGGCCTGGTAGATGGCCTGGGCCAGCGTGGGGAAGATGCCCAGCGCGATCATGGCCACGTACATTTTCATTTCCGTACCGACCATGACGAAATAGACGGCCAGCATGGCGGTGGGAGGAATCTTAGCCAGAAAACCCAGCGGCGGCAGACAGAAGGCCTCGGCCTTGGCAAAACAGCCCATGGCCATGCCGAACAGAACGGCCAGTCCCACGCCCGTCAGCAGTCCCAGGGCCAACCGCCCGTAGGTCGCGGCGGCGTCTTCGAGGATCCAGACGTCGCCGGCGGCGTCGGTCGTGGTTATCCGCTTCCAACCTTCGACGAACTGGGACAAGTTGGGAATGGTGGTATCTTTCGGATTGGCCCTGTGCTGTCGCCAGGAGAGCCAGCCGTAGACCATCACGAGCAGGCAGATCGACGCCACGCCCAAGAGTATGGCAGTCCGTTTCTTAATCGGTTGACGGATCATGGCGGAACATAGGTTGGAAAGGATCGTTCAGTTCCGCTCCGATTCGTCGCCCCGAGTGTGGCTCTGCAGGTAGCGTTGCAGGTAGAGGGCCCGCTCGACGTTGCGGTCTTCGGATTCGAGTTCGCTGCCGATGAGCTTCTGAAGGTGAGCGGGCTGGGTGTGGATGAACAGCTCGTTGAGCACGGGGATGTCGAGCCCTTCGATCAGGCCCAGGTTCACGCCCATCCGGACGCTCGACAACCGCCGCATCGTCTCTTCCGAACTGATCTTCTTCGCGCTGCGGAGGATGCCGTAGTCGCGGCTGACGCGGTCGTTCAGGTTCTGGTGGCTCTCGCGGAAGAGGAAGTCGCGGGCCTGGCGCTCGTAGTCGATGATGACGGGCACGATGTCGGCCACCTGCTTGACCAGTTCTTGCTCGCTTTGACCCAGGGTGATCTGGTTGCTGATCTGGTAGAAGTCGCCCATCGCCTGCGAGCCTTCGCCGAAGAGGCCCCGCACGGCCAGGCTGATCTTCTGGAGGCTGCGGAAGACCTTTTCGATCTGCCGGGTGAGGACCAGGGCGGGCAGGTGGAGCATGACGCTCACGCGCATGCCCGTGCCGACGTTGGTCGGGCAGGCGGTCAGGTAGCCCAACTCGTCGTGGAAGGCGTAGGTGAGCTTCTCCTCGATCAGGTCGTCGAGCCGGTTGACCTGCTCCCAGGCGCCGTCGAGGTCCAGTCCGCTGTGCATCACCTGGATGCGGAGGTGGTCCTCCTCGTTGATCATCAGGCTGAACGTTTCGTGGCCGTCGATCGCCACCGCGCGCGAGCCGTGGCTTTCGGCGTGTTCGCGGCTGATGAGGTGCCGCTCGACGAGGAACTGGCGATCGACGCCGGCCAAGCGTTCGACGTCGACGTAGAGCAACTGACTGGCGTCTTGGATCTGGAGCACGCGGGTGCGCAACAGTTCCTCGACCCGGGCGCGGTCGCTCTCCGACGCCCGGCTGACGAAGGGGAAGGCGGCCAGGTTGCGGGCGAGCCGTATCCGGCTGCTGATCACGATGTCGGCTTCCGGCCCGGAGCCTCGCAGCCACTCCCCGGGTCCGCGTGCCAAGTCGTTCAGTTCCAAGCTACTGGATCTCCTCGCTCTGTTCGATTCGGCGGATTTCGTCGCGGAGTTGGCCTGCCCGCTCGTAGTTTTCGTCGGCCACGGACTCTTCCATCTGCCGGCGGAGTTGGATGAGCCGGGTTTGGGCCTCGCTCCGGTCGGCCGCGTGCCGTGGAATCTTGCCGACGTGCTTCGTTTCGCCGTGGACGTTCAGGATCAGCGGCTCGAGTTGCGGGGCGAAGCAGGAGTAGTCGTGTGGACACCCCAGCCGGCCCTGGCTCCGGAAGTCGTAGAAACTGATCCCGCAACAGGGACAGATCTGCTGGTCCAGCTCGGCCAGCTCCTCGGCCGTCTGGCCCACGGCCATCTGCTGGGCCATCTGCTGGGCCAGCACGGCCGCCATGCTGCTGGCCGTGGTGGGCTCCTGGCTCGACTGGGTCAGGTACTCCCGCGCGTGCTCTTCGCACAGGTGCAGTTCCACCGGTTTTCCGTCCGTCAGTTCCGTGATGTGGAACGTCGACGGTTTGTCACATTTTTGGCATTTCATGGCAGCGAATCGAATCTCGGCGGTTCAGACCCACGCGTTCGGCGACACGATCCCCGGAAACAGTGGGCGGCGAAAGGAGCGGGCAGACGCCCGGCCCCGCAGGGTAGACTAAGAACTACCCCTTTCGGAGGCGGCGGAACCACGCCTACTACCCATGGGATTCTATCACCGACCCCCCTGCTGTCAACCCGAGCCGAACCGGCGCCGGTGGTATGCGCGGGAACCGCCGTGCATTGCCTTCCAATATGATTCCATATCGCCACACGGCGGCCGTCTTCCCCCCCAGTCGGCTTGTCGGGCAACGCTCGGGCTGCTAAGGTTGAATGTTGACTGTGCTGTGATGTAGCGGGTAGCCCGGATAGCTCCGCTATCCGGGGGCCGTTAGGCCCAAGAGGCGTCTGGGGTGTGTAAGCATGAAGAGCAACGAGTAATCCATCAAGTCTCTTCATTGTGGTAGGAGTTGACCGACAAGGACAAGATTTTCCTCTGCCTCTTGTCGCTTCGCGATCGCGATAGCATGGCTATCGGGGCTACCCGCTTTGTAAGCATGAAATGCAATGAGTGATCTATCAAGTGACTGTAGTGGTCAGCCTACATCACGATAAAAGGAATAGAGATAAGACATTTGCAGTATGAGTTATAATCATGACCGACCGCATTAAATGCATTGAATGCAACAACATGATCTTGCCCCAAACGGCAGCGGACAATGAGGGGCTCTGCGGCCAATGCAACAAGATCCCGCCGGAACTCCGCGCCGAGAAAAGTGAATATGAGCGACGGCTCGCAAATAGATCCGTTTTCATGCCGAGTGGTGAGGAATGCGCGACCTCATCAATCCCAAATGAACTTCTGACCGCGCAGTGGCAGCTACAACCAGAGTATTATGCAGAAAGTAATATGGACTCCGTAATGGCAGCCGTTTCTGCAGCACAATTGCAACCGGAAGGCAATGTTTTTCTTGTTACCATTAATGCGGGCCAATTTAATCTAGGCTTCACCGAACGTTACGGAGTCTGCGAATATCGGAATGAGGAATCCGGAGAGTTTCGATATGCGTACTCTGAAGCTAACTTGCGCGAGCAGGTTCCAGCAGAGCTTCACGTCTGTCAGGCGTGTTCGTGTTGCGGGGTAGGAATGCTGTGGTATCCGAGCCGTTATCACATGCCGCGAGAGAAGGCGTTTTCGATTATCGAGAACGTGGTGGCGAACCGTCGTACTCAAGATGTTAAATGGTTAGAGACTGGTGACTTCACGTACACTGAACGCGGTCGCGGATAAGGGCACGGATGGCCTTGGCTCCGCTATCCGGGGGCCGTCAGGCCCAAGAGGCGTCTGGAGGAGCGTAGGTTTTCGGAGTAACGAGTGATCTTCTTCCTTTATGGTAGGCGCGGTACGACAGGGACAAGATTTCCTTTCGCCTCTTGTCGCTTCGCGACCCCGATAGCAGAGCTATCGGGGCTACCCACGATGTGATATTGGATTTTTCAACCACCTAATACGGCCGGGCCGTTCCGTTTTTTTATGAGCACTCATCAGGCGACCTACCTGCCCGACTTCGAGACATTTAGCCGGTTGGCAAAAGATGCCGATCTGGTGCCCGTCTATCGCCGGTTGGTGAGCGATTCGCTCACGCCCGTGTCGGCCTTCCATCGGATCGACGCGGGCCGGTGCGCCTGCCTGTTCGAGAGCGTCATCGGTGGCGAGAAGGTCGGCCGGTACAGCTTCCTGGCGACCGAGCCCTATCTGGAGATCGAGGCTTACG
>JAFGFF010000029.1 GCA_016931075.1 Pirellulales bacterium
AAGAAACCGTCGGGCCGTTCGTGGGCACGGTATTTGACACCGCGGGCAAACCCGTGGCCGGGACCAAGATCTGGTTGCTTCGCGGCGACTATCTGGAAGGATTCCACGCGGTAGTCGAAACCACCGCCGACGAAAAGGGCAAGTTCAGGCTCGAGGCGATTCAACGAGGGGGCCCCTCACGGCATCCGGACGAGATTCAGATGATCGCGAGGGACCCGTCAGGCCGAATCGGCGGGCAAGTCCACCATTCTCGTCCTACTTCAAAATCCCCGTCGAATCCGTTTGCGGGTATCCGGATTATTCTCCAAGAAGTGAAGGAGTATCGCGGCCGCTTGGTCGACGCGGCGGGCCACCCCATCCCCAACGCGACGATCCGCCCAAACCTCTGGATGGGTGAACACGAGGAGGAAGGACAACACATTCAGGAACTCATCTTCTTCTCGGACGGCTTGAGCCGCGAGTTAGCCGCCAAGACCGACACCGACGGCTATTACCAGCTTCGCGGCGTGCCGGCGAACGGCAGGCTCGACGTGCGCATCGAAACCCAGGACTTCGGCCGCCCGGGAGCGCGCTTCATGCTCAAGAGACCAATGACCGTTGCCCTCGCTCGACCGGGCAACGTCCGGGGATCGGTGACGTGCGAGCAAGACCCTGGAGCTGTCGCCGGGATCAAGATTCGAATGCACTCGGCGCCAGAACGAGGAGAGCAAGCCGACTGGCTTGTCTACAGCCTTGCCAAGGGCGTCACGGGCAAGGACGGCTCTTTCCGGTTCACAGGCGTGTCTCCGGGAACCTGCACCTTCGAGCCGATGTTCCCCGACACGTTCCACTATTACGTCGAAAACCCACGGCCCACGAAGGTGAAGACGGGCGAGACGACCCGCGTGTCCTTGACGCTCAAACCCACCGTGAAGCTGCAGGGCAAAGTGGTCGAAGAAAAGACCGGGAAGGGAATCAAAAACGTTCACGTATATATCTACTTCCAAGACGAGAAAGGCTCGGGCGGGAGAACGAGTCAGGCAACCACGGATGCCCAAGGAGCGTTCACGCTCCACGTGCGGCCCGGCAAGGCCCAATTGAACACCTGGCACCATGCCGGCCCCAACGTACAGTCTCCCTGGGAATCGTCGAGGATCGCGATTGACGTGGAAAAGGACGTCACTCTGCCCCCCATCCGTCTGAAAAAGTTGAAGAGCTTGGAGGGCCTCGTCGTCGACAAGTTGGGCAAGCCGGTGGCCGGCGCGAAGATTTTCGGTACGTCGCTGAACATGGGAGATTCGTTCTATCCCGGTCGCGATATTATCAGCGATAAGGACGGGAAGTTCACGCTGATGGGAGTCGGTCCCAACTCCCGGCTCAGCATCCGCGCCCGGACGAAAAACGCCGTGGCCGAGCCGGTGAACGTCAACGTGAAGGAGTCGAAAGCCCCGATTCGCCTTGTCGTCGACGAAAAGACGTCCTGCACGGTGCAAGGAACGGTCGTCGACGAGGCGGGCCAGCCGGTCGCCAACGCCGACGTCACGCTGATCATCAGCCTTTGGTTCGGACACTTTGGAACGAGTTCCCCATGCGATTCGTGCAAGACGGACGCCTCGGGGCGATTCGAGATCGGCGGGCTCTGGGCCGGCGACAAGTACGACGTTCGGGTCGCGGCAAAAGGCTTTGAAAAACGCGGCACGCGCGAAATCAAAGGCAAGGCAGGCGGCGTCCTCGACTTCGGAAAAATCGTCCTCGCGTCGACCAGCGGAGTCGTGCAAGGAAAGGTGCTCGACTCGTCGGGCAAACCCCTGGCCGGCGCGCGCGTGTTCAACGTGGGCGACGGGGCCGAACCGCTCGAAACCGTTAGCGACACCGCCGGCGCGTTCCGCCTGACCGGGTTTCGCAAGGGAACGGTCTATGTCTTCGCCGAGAAGGACGGCTATCGCTTTGCCGGGGCGAGGACGTTCTCCGGCGCGACCGACGCCGTCGTGACGATGCCGCGCAACGAGGAATCCATGCCGAAACGTCCCGCGCCGGCCGCCGCGAATGACGCGGAAGCGAAGCTCAAGGCGACGAGAAAGTTGCTGACGCTTCTGTCAGCGGCAACGGACAAAAACGTGAAACAGCAAGCCCTCCGGCAACTGGCGGCCTTGGATGCCAAACAGGCCCCCAAAGACGGCAAAGCCCAGGCAACCAAGAAACCGAGCCGCCCGAGGAAAAAGAGCCTCTTCGAGGTGGCCAAGGAGGACGTGGACGAGGCCTTGAGCCTGGTGTCTCGGAACCCGAATCAGGCCTACCGTCAACTCAAGGATCTTGCCCGGCGGTTTACACGTTCCGACCGCGAGAAGGCCTTGCGGTTCACGTCCGAGGCGATAGTCCGCGCCAGAAGCATGGACGATCCCGATCGCGTTTCGGCGCTGGCCGAGTTGGGAGTGCTCGCGTCGCAATTGGGGGAAAAGGAAGCAGGTGAGAAGCTTGCTCGAGAAGCCACCGGCATGGCCGCCAAATGGAAATTGACCGAGCGACGGGAATGGCAAATGGCCGACGTGGCCAAAACGGTTGCCAAGATCGATCCTTCCTTGGCGTTGGAACTTGCGGAAAAGATCGAGAAGAAAAGCCGCGGCAGTTGTCTGGCCGGCATTGTCGTGAAGCTCGACGACTTGGAGAAGGCGGAATCGGTGCTCAAGGACATCGACGGCTGGCAGGCGGGGGACGCCCGAGGGCGGTTGGCGTACCGGATTGCCGCGACCCGGCCGGCCGAGGCGATTCGCCTGGTGGAAAACATGCCTTCCGACTACGGCCGTGAGGATTTCACGAAGGCCGCGGCCTTCGGCTGGTTGGCCACCGCGATCGCGCCGAAGGATCCCAAGCTGGCACATTCGTTGATTGATCGGGCCTTTGCGATCCACTTGCACCCTTCGGATTCGTCACAGTACATGGCGGGCGAACGCGCCGCGCAGCCGGCCCTCTTGGCCATTCAGGCCGACATGGCCGGCTATCCCGATATGCAGAGCGTGATCCACCGGGCGTTGGCCTCGCGACCCACGATGAAAAACGCCTGGAACCCCGTGGCGGTCAAGGATTCCTACATTGCCATGGCGTTGTTCTTCGCGCTGGTCGACCGTCCCGTGGCCAAGGAGATGTTGCAGGCCGTCGAGCCCGAAAGCGACGCAATCGGTTCGGGCTGTTGCGGCATCGGGATCCGCGATTGGCTCAAGGCATGGGCGCTGGTCGACCCGTCGCACGCGGCCGAGTTGATCGAACGCCGCTTGGCCGCCGCCAAGGATCGAAATGAAAAGCAATCGACGTGGTACGCCGCCCAGGAAGTGCTGGAACTCTGGGGCCTCGATCGAAAACAGGCGGTGAAGCGTCTAATGCGGGACTATAACAACGTCTTTTCCCCCTACGAAAGGTAACGGACATGAGCGCCGCACTATTTCTGGCCGTGGCAATTGGCATGGCCGCCGATTCCCCCGCAACGCCCACGGCCTTCGAATTCAAGGACAGCACTGCCTACGAGGGCCGGTCAGTGCAGCAGTATCGCGTCATCGAGTTCCGCAATAAGCCTGTCCGCCCGTTGGGGACGGAGCACAAGTTCGGCGCCGGCACGCGCTACGGCGTGGTTCTCGTCGGGCCTAGGCCGGAGAACGCCTTGAACGTCGTCTGGGCGCCCAAGGCCCAGGGCGGCCCGGAACTCTGGCTCGACGCCGACGGCGACGGACGGCTGGCCGACGACGAGCGTCATGTCATGACGGATCGCGAGCTGCAGATCCCCGCTGCGATCGCGGTTCAGACGGGGCCTAAGCCGCGGAAGGTCCAGCGCACGCTCTTGCTGCGCCGTTCGTCCGTGGGCGACGGGCTTCGCTTCACGGTCCGTGGTTACATGCAGGGGCATTTGGACCTCGGCGGCGCGAAGCTCGCGGCGCTGCTCGTCGACGGCAACGCCAACGGCTGCTTCGACACGGTCGGCCGGGATCGCGTGTGGATCGACTTGAACCAGGACGGCCGTTTCGATCCGTTGGTCGAGCAATACCCGTTGGGAAAACCCATCACTCGCGACCGCGACGTCTACGTGGTTCGCTCCGACGTCGAGGCGTCGGCCGTGGTCGCCAATCTCCGCAGCGTCGGCCAAGGAAAGTTGCGGTTGACGCTGGCGAAGAAGACGTCTCCCAAAACCAAGGTCACGGCGGAACTGGTCAACGACCTGGGCGAATTGGTGGTCATCGACCAACTCGACAAGGCGACCCCCGTCCCCTTCGGCCAATATCGTCTTTCCTCCCTGAAGCTGGAGGTTCCCGATTCGAATGGGAAAACGTGGACTTATGACTTTTATAGCCGGCGAACCAGAAATTACTCGGTGCCGACCGGCCAGGAGGCGACCGTGACCCTGCTGAAACAGGTCGCCATGAGGGTCTCGCTCGAAATGGAAGGCCCCCAGGCCACGCCGGGACAGACCATCTCGATCGAACCGGCGCTGGTTGCCGACAAATCGCTCTGGCTTTCCGGATGCACGATTGAAAACGGCGCTCGTTCCGAGCAGGCGGAAGGAAACGCCGAAATTCTGCTCCTGTCGCCCGACGGAGAAGTCGTCAATCGCGGCGTGTCGGGCTTTTCGTGAGGCGGCTTCTGCTCGCACTCGTGTCGAGTGCCCAGCGACGCCGACGGCCTGTACAGGATCCAGATCAACTTCGATATGGGGCCTGTGGCCGGCAAGGTGACAGGCGAGAAGGAATTGGAGGTCCGTCCGTAACCTCCAGACAGACACAGGTGGCCCGGACGCGACGGAGCGCGTCCCTCTAGGTTGCCGCGACCGCCGGCTTTATTCTTCTTTAGCCGGCACGAGTTCGGCCAGGCCGAGGTCGATGTATTGGCCGCCCTCGGTCTGGTGGCAGTGGACGGCCAGCAAGTTTTTGCCGGGGGCGATCGTGACGAGGGCCTTGGGGTCGATGGTCACTTCCTCATAGCCGGTCGTGTGGCCTTTGAGCCGGGCGGCCAGGACGCCGTTGATATAGATCTCGGCGTCTTCGTCGTGGTGGACCAGAAGAACCATGTTCTCCTGATGGACCGTCGGGAGCGTGACGGTCCGGCGGAGCCAGATGTCCGAGTCGGTCCATTCGGTCCGCACGACGGCGCCGGGCGTGCCCTTCTTGCCGAATCCGGCGGGGCCCTGCTGCCAGGTCGCGTCGTTGAAGGCCGATGCGTACCAGTCCTTCGATGGGATCTTGAGCGTATATCGCCAGTCGAGGCCCGGCTGCTTTTCGGCCGTGGGGACGACGAACTTGAGCGAGGGCACCCGGCCCGCGTTGGCCGCGGCGACCTGTTTGGCGTCGACCTTGAGCACGCCCCGATCGTAGGTCATCAGCCCGTTGGCCTCGGTCTCGACGTCGGTCAATTGGGTGTAGACGGCGGCCGATAGCCCGCTGGAACGGTCCAGTTCCCAGACACGTCGCATCAAACGGATGTAGCGATCGTCGAGTTGTCTGGGATCACCCATCTGGCGATAGCCCCATGCGCGTCCCGGCCATACATGGCCCTGGATGGGCAACCCCAGCCCACCGAACTCGCCCAGCACGCCGGCCCGGGCCGTCTCGGGCTTGGGGGCGCCCGGGCCAGGATACTTGTGGATGTCGCGGACGTCGCCGACTCCTTCGTCGGTCCAGCCGCTGGCGTTGCTGACCAGCCGGGAGGGGTCCCACGTCTTGACCTGCTCGGTCAGCCGCTTCGTGTCGAACTGGCCCCAGCCCTCGTTGAACACGATCCACATCACGATCGACGGGTGGTTCCGGAAACCCTCGACCATCCGATGAAGCTCGACCTCATACTGGTGTTTCGCCTCGGGCGTTTTATTATTACCGCTGGGCATGTCCTGCCAGACAAGCAGGCCGAGCTTGTCGCACCAGTAGTACCACCGGGCCGGCTCGACCTTGACGTGCTTGCGAACCATGTTGAACCCCAACCGCTTGGTCATCTCAATGTCGTAGCGCAACGCCTCATCAGTCGGAGCCGTGTAGATGCCGTCGGGCCAGTAGCCTTGGTCCAACGGGCCCATCTGGAAGACGAACCGCCCGTTGAGCAGAAGCCGCATTACGCCCTTCTCGTCCTTGCCGATGGCGATCTTCCGCATCCCAAAATAGCTGCTCACCTCGTCGATCGTCTCGCCTGTCTCGGTCAGGGTGACGGTCAGGTCGTAGAGCTTCGGGTTCTCGGGCGACCAGAGCGTGAGTTGATCGCGGGGGATGTCCAGCTTGATCGGGCCACCCAGCCCGCCGAACGCATGGGCGATCTCGCGCTGACCGTCGCGGACCGTCGCGCGGATCGAATGGGCGCCGCCCGTGAGGTGGCCTTCGACGGTCAGGTGCAGACACGACCGATCGATGTCGGGGGTCATTTTCAGTCGGGTGATTCGCGTCTTGGGGACCGGCTCGATCCAGACCGTTTGCCAGATGCCCGTGGCCGGCGTGTAGTAAATGCCTTTTGGCTCCGTTATCTGTTTGCCGCGAGGCTGGCTGCCGTTGTCGGTCGGGTCGAACACGCGGACGAGCAGTTCCTGCGGTCCGTCTGGCTTCAGGGCCTCGGTGATGTCAAACGAAAAGGCGTCGTAGCCGCCGCGGTGCGTGCCCAGCTTCTTGCCGTTGAGCCAGACGGTGGCCTCCCAGTCGACCGCGCCGAAATGCAGCAATACGTCCTGGTCCTTCCAGTCGGCCGGCACTTCGAACGTCCGCCGGTACCAGGCCCGATCGGTCTGCCGCATCACGCCCGACAGAGCCGACTCGATGGGAAAGGGAACCAGAACGGTCCCGGGCAGATGCACGCCGATCGGCGGATTCTGATCGGATCGCCCGGCGGCCAACTGCCACACGCCGTTGAGATTCCGCCACTTCGGCCGAACCATCTGCGGACGGGGATACTCGGGGTGAACGCGCTCGGGTGAGACGTCCTTGGCCCAACGGGTGGTCAGCGGCCCGACGGCCGGTTCCCACTTCGGGGTCTGGCCCACGGTATCACATGCCAAGATGAGGACGGTGCTAAGTGTCAGGGCTGCAATTCGCATCGGTTTCCTCCCGGTAATTCCCAATAATGCTTGACAACGAGCCGCCGGACGCCTCCATTGTTGCCTCCCGCCCCCCCGGGGTCAATAATGACTCGATAGGCCCACCCTGTCGCCGGTTCCGGTGCCCACGTCCGTGCGGTTGCGTCTGGCCTAGGGGTGGGCTATCCTATCGGGACCGGGGCCGGAGAGTTTTCCTACCTTAACTGGTCAGCCTGCTGACCGGTTTTCCTCCCTTCTTCCAGGAGAAATACCATGCGAGTAGTCTTGGTAGTTGTTGGCCTGCTTGCCGTGGCCGTCACGGTTCAAGCGGGTCAACCGTACAATGTCTTGTCCGACAAATCCGAGCTCAAGGCGATGATCACTCTCAACGGCCAAGCTGAAGCATTTCTGGAAGACTACCTGGCCAAGCTCGCCAAACTCGAATACGCGGTGACGACCGCCTCGTGGGATGCGTCCTGCTCGGGCAAAGCGGAAGACTTTGACCGCCAGGCGGCCGCCTCGCTGGCGCTGCGCAAGTTCCACAGCGACCCGAAGCCGCTGGCCCAAATCGAGGCCTTCCTCAAGGAAAAGGACAAGCTCAAACCGACCACCACTCGGGCACTCGAGGTGGCCCGGCTGTCTTACTTGGCCAATCAGCTTCCGGCCGATCTGCTCGAGGCGATGGTCAAGCTGTCGAGCAAGATCGAGAAGACGCTCAACACCTACCGCGCCACGGTCGACGGCAAGCAGTACACGAACAACGACCTGTTGGAAATGATCCGCAAGGAAACCGACAGCGCGAAGCGGAAGAAGTATTGGGAAGCGCTCAAGCAGGTCGGCGGCCAGGTCGGTCCCGACCTGATCAAGTTGGCCAAGCTCCGCAACCAGGCGGCGGTGAAGCTTGGGTTTGCGAACTACTGGGATATGAAGATCCGGCTGCAGGAACACGATCCCAAGCAGCTTCTGGCCATCTTCGCCGACTTGGAGAAGCTGACCGACGAGCCGTTCCGCAAGATGAAGAAGGAAATGGATAGCGAGCTTTCGCGCCGGTTCGGCGTCGCGCCCGAGAAAATGATGCCCTGGCACTACGACGACCCATTCTTCCAGGCGGCCCCGCCCTCCGAGGAAGTCAACCTGGATACGTTCTACGAGAACAAAAAGAAGGAAGAGATCGTCGAGATCGCCCGGCGGTTCTACAACGACATCGGCCTGCCGATCGACGGGATCATCGCGCGGAGCGACCTGTACGAGCGCGAGGGCAAGGACCAACACGCTTTCTGCACGAACATCGACCGCAAGGGCGACGTCCGAACGCTGTGCAACATCAAGCCGGACGCCACCTGGATGGACACGATGCTCCACGAGTCGGGCCACGCCGTGTATGACGAAGACATCAATCCCAACCTGCCGTTTAATCTCCGCGAACCGGCCCATATCTTCACCACCGAAGGCATCGCCATGCTCTTCGGGGCGTTGGCCAAGGAGCCGAATTGGATGATCCACTATGCAGGCGCGTCGCCGGAGGAAGTGGAGAAGCAAAAAGCGGCCATTCTCGACCAGCGTCGCCGCGAGCAGTTGATTTTCGCCCGATGGACGCTGGTGATGCTCTATTTCGAGAAGGATCTGTACGAGAACCCCGACCGCAAGGACCTCAATCCGCTCTGGTGGTCGTACGTCGAGCGTTTTCAGTTAGTGGCCCGCCCGCCCCAACGGGACGAACCCGACTGGGCAGCCAAGCCGCACTTCACGTGCGCCCCGGTCTACTACCACAACTACATGTTGGGCGAACTGTTCGCCGCGCAATTGCGTCGCACGTTGGCCGATCAGGTCGGTCACCAGGGCCCGACGTCGACGTTGAGCTTTGTCAACCAGAAGAAGTTCGGCCAGTTTCTCATGGAAAAGGTCTTCAAGCCCGGTTCCGAGAAGCCCTGGCCCGAGTTCGTCCGCGACGTCACCGGCGAGCCCCTCTCGCCGAAGTGTTTTGCCGAAGAAGTCCGGCAGTAACAACTTCCTCCCCTCTCCTTTTGCAGGATTATTCACAGGTGTCGGACGCATTCGGGGAGGCTGGGGGGCTGGTAAAAAGGAGTTCGCGTTCATGACTGAGTAGCCGGACGACGGGGGCCTGACGCCGACGAGCGTGGGAGAATCGGAGGTGGCGGCCCGCCTGATTCCGGCTTTTGGCGGGGGCGGATACATCCTAGGCGACAAACAATTCGACAGCAATCCCTTGCACGAAGCGGCCAACCGTGCCGGCTATCAACTGGTGGCCCATCGCAATCGCCCTCGCGCCGGCTTGGGCCACCGCCCCCACTCGCCAGGCCGCTTGTGTTCGATCACCTTGCTGCAAAACGAGTTTGGTCAAGCGCTAGACCGCTGTCGCGAGGACATCGAACGTCACTTCGGCTGGCTCACCAGCCACGCCGCCGGTCTGGACCCTTTGCCTAGTTGCGTTCGATGCTTCCACCGCGTCCGTTCCTGGATCCAAGCCAAACTGATAATCCACACCATCTACACCCAACTCAAGCCCCCTCCTACACTAGTCTGTGAATATTACCGAAAGGGGGAGGGGAAATATTGGTCACGCCCGAATGACGGTCGTGCCGCTGAGGCGGCGGATCAAGCGGCGCATTTCGAGGACACTGAGGGTCGAAAGTACCCGAGGCACGGGTAGGCCCGTGGTGGTGACGATCTGATCAACCGACGTGGCGTCGGTGTCGATGGCCGAGAGGACCTGCTGCTCCAAGTCGTTCAGCGACAGCTCGGCCGGGTGGCGAATCTCGCGGCCGTCGTCGCCGGGCGTCGATTCGACCAGTGGGCCGAGTTCTTCGAGGATGTCGTCAACCGTCTCGACCAGTTTGGCCCCGTCGCGGATCAGACGATGGCAGCCGTGCGAGGTCCGCTGGTCGACGCGCCCCGGCACGGCAAAGACCTCGCGTCCTTGCTCCATGGCCAG
>JAFGFF010000254.1 GCA_016931075.1 Pirellulales bacterium
CCGGCCACGCTCGTGCCCGAGCGCGAGTCGGAACTGCACGGCCTGCTCCAGTTCGTCCGCGAGCGGCTCGACCTGAGTTCCTGCCGCGACGTCAGCGACCAGGTCCACACGGTCGAGACGAAGTTCAACGACATTTTTCATCTCGTCCGGCCGCACCTGCACAAAGAACTGCGAAAATACCTGATTCTCCGGACGCTCAAAAAGGACCTGAAGGACACGATCTTCGGATTCGGGCCGCTGCAAGACCTCTTGCGTGCGCCGACGGTGACCGAAATCATGGTCGTGGCCAGCGACCAGATCTACGTCGAGCACGGCGGGATCATCGAGAAGAGCGGCCGGCGGTTCATTTCCGACAAGGTGACCGAGGCGATCATCGAGCGGATTGTCGCCCAGGTGGGCCGGCGGATCGACAAGAGCCAACCGCTGGTCGACGCCCGGTTGCCCGACGGCTCGCGCGTCAACGCGATCATTCCGCCCTTGGCCGTGAAGGGCCCCACCCTGACCGTGCGGAAATTCCCCGCCCAACGCTTGCGGATGGACGACCTGATCGACCTGGGCAGCATCAGCAAGGCGGCCGCGACGTTCCTCCGGGCGTGCGTGATCGACCGGCGAAACATCCTCGTCAGCGGCGGCACGGGCACGGGCAAAACGACCATGCTCAACGTCCTGTCGAGCTTCATCCCGTTCAAGGAACGCATCGTCACAATCGAGGACACGACCGAGCTGCGGCTGCACCAGGAACACGTCGTCACGCTCGAGACCAAGCCGCCCAACGTCGAGGGGGCTGGGGAATACACGATCCACGACCTCGTGCGCAACGCCCTGCGGATGCGGCCCGACCGGGTTATCGTCGGCGAATGCCGAGGGCCCGAGGCCCTGGACATGATCCAGGCCATGAACACGGGCCACGACGGGTCGATGACCACCGTGCACGCCAACAGCGCGATGGAGGTCGTCGAGCGGCTCGAAGTCCTGATCCTCATGGCAGCCGACCTGCCGGTTATCTCGATTCATCGCCAGGTCGCCTCGGCCCTGGACCTGATCGTCCACATCAGCCGTTTGCCCGGCGGGCGGAGGGCCGTGACGCAAATCTCCGAGATCGTCCGCGTCGACCAGGACACGAAGCGGGTCGTGGTGACTGACATTTTCAACTATCGCAACGGGCGGGACCTGCTGCCGACCGGCTACATGCCGTCGTTCGTTGATTCGTTGGTCGAGAAGGATCTTCTGGCCTTGGAGTTCCTCTACGGCAAGGAGGCTCAGTAGTCGACC
The DNA here is from genome assembly GCA_016931075.1 of Pirellulales bacterium. Taxonomy (GTDB): domain Bacteria; phylum Planctomycetota; class Planctomycetia; order Pirellulales; family Thermoguttaceae; genus JAFGFF01. The sequence continues at coordinate 1,273 of JAFGFF010000254.1, forward strand.
ATGTTACCGACGCTGACAGTCTGTTTGGCCTGCCTCGTCACCGCGGCGGCGGTGGGGCTGGCCTCGTATTCCGGCAGCGGCTACGCCCGCGAGGCCCTGGACGCCGTCGAGCGCGACATCGCCGACAAGCTCCGCCGGTTGCGGGCGCCGACGCGGAACTTGCGCCCGTTGTTGATCGCCTGGCTGATCGTCCTGGCCGGCGCGCTGGCCGGATTCTGGATCGTGCTGGACAGCCCCGTGTTCGGCGTCCTGACGGCCGTATTATTGAGTTGCGGGCCTTGGTACTTGTTGCGGCGCATGGCCCAACGGCACCGGCAGCGGATCGAGGACCAGTTGGCCGACGCGATGGTCATGCTCTCGAACGCGGTCCGGGCGGGCCTGTCGCTGGCCCAATCGCTCGAAATCCTCGCCGCGCAGTGCCCTCGGCCGATCAACGCCGAGTTTCACCAGATCGTGGCCGAATACAAGTTGGGCAAGCCGTTGGACCGGACCCTGCGCGAGGCGAAGGACCGGCTTCGGAGCGAGAACTTCGCCCTGTTCGCCGCCGCCTTATTGGCCAGTCACGAAAGCGGCGGCCGGCTCAACGAAACGGTCGAGCGGATCGCCCAATCGGTCATCGAGCTGCAGCGTCTGGAGCGCAAGGTTCAAACCGAAACGGCCCAAGCCCGCAAGTCGGCCGTCTACATGGCCCTGGCCCCGCTGATCATCCTCGTGCTCTACTACTTCATCGAGCCGGACAACACGGCGAAGCTATTCACCACGTTCATCGGCCAGATTTTTCTGACGGTGGCGTTGGTGTTGAACATCATCGCGTACCTTTGGGCCCGCGTTATTCTCAACCCGGATATTTGAATCACATGTAGGGTGGGGCACATTTGCCCCACCAATGACAACTGGGTGGCACTGGCGTCTCGCCAGTGCTGACGACAAGAACACTGGCAAGATGCCAGTGCCACCTTACGTTAACTACGAATGAATATGACCTTCACACTTTATGCAAACATCGGATCCGGCGGACCGCTGGGCGCGTCGGGCAGCCTGCTGGCCGGCGCGGCCGTGGCGCTGGGGGTGTGGCTGGCGTGGAGGATGTTGCGGAGCGAGGATCTGCAACAGGAGAACGAGTGGCGCTACGACGTCAGCCGGATCAACGAGCTGCGGCGGCTCGACCCGCTCTACCGGACGTTCCAACCGGCCATTCAGATGTTGGCCCGGCTCAATCGGGCCGTCTTCCGCGACAACCTGGCCGAAGTGCAGCGCGAGTTGCAGGCCGCCGGCTTGCCCCGGTTCTGGCTGGCCGAGGAGTACCTCGCCCGGGCCGAACTGATCGCCGTGTGCCTTTCGCCGTTGTACGTCTACTTCTTCGTCGAGTGGTTAGACGCGCCGGGACTCATGATGGCGGCGATCGCCGTGCTGTTGACCGTCTGGTTCCTGCGCTGGCGACTGGCCTCGATGGCCAAGGCGCGGCTCAAGGCGATCAAGCGGCGGATGCCCTTCCTGTTGGACCTGTTGACCCTGCTGATGGAGGCCGGCAGCACGTTCCTCAACGCGATGGGCCAGGCGGTCGACGAGTTCCGCGAACATCCGGTCGGCGAGGAGTTCGGCCGCGTGATGACCGACATGAGCCTGGGCAAGACCCGGGTCGAGGCCTTTTCCGCCATGCGGGACCGACTCAATGACGATGAAATCACCAGCATCATCGGCTCGATCCTGCAAGGCGAACAGCTCGGCACGCCCTTGGCCCACATTTTCCGCACCCAGTCGGACGTCCTGCGGATCAAGCGGACCCAACGGGCCGAAACGGTCGCCGGCGAGGCAGGCGTGAACATGCTCCTGCCCGCCGTGTTGGTGATGGCTTCGACCGTGTTGATTATCATCGGGCCGTTCATGCTCAATTACCTGTACCTCGGATCGCAGATGTAGCGGACGCCATGCCGATCAAAGTCGACTGTCCTCGATGCCGCAAGCCGCTGGCCGTGCCCAGCAAGAAGGCGGGCAGCTACGTCAACTGCCCCGAGTGCAACGGCCGGTTCTGGGTGCCGGCGGCGTCGAAAATCGAGGAGAGTTCGGCCGAGTTGGCCCTGCCACCGGGCCTGGGCGCGGCCGCGCGACCGTCCGAGGCGAAACCGGTCTC
>JAFGFF010000255.1 GCA_016931075.1 Pirellulales bacterium
ACAAGACGGCCTTGCACCTGATCAACTGCGTCGACAAGGCACATCCGAACCTGGCCATCACCGGCCTGGAGCCGGTGGGCGGGACCCGGGCGGCCAACGTCGAGCTGACCATGGAGGTCCGGGTCCACAACTACGGTGAGTCGCCCGTCCGCGACGTGTCCGTCATCATCGAGGCGGACGGCAGCGCCCGGCCGCCGGTCAAGATCCAGGAAATCCCGCCGGGCCGCGAGGAAAAGGCGTCCTTCAAAATATTGTTCCCCGTCGGCGGCGACCATCGAGTGACCGTGCGGCTGGAACACGACGCCATCCGGGCGGACAACTACCGCCACGCCATCGTCTCGCTGCCGCCGACCGTGCCCGTGCTGATTATCGACGGCGACCCCGAGGCGACCGGCGCGAAGTACCTGTCCGCCGCCCTCTCGCCGGGCTTGCCCGTCCAGACGGGAATCAGCCCGCGGATCGAAACGCCCAACTTCCTGAGCCTCCAGCCGCTGGACGCCTACCACGTGATCTACCTGACCAACGTCGACCGGTTGAACCCCTCGGCGTTGGAGGCACTCGAAAAATACGTGTCGGAAGGGGGCGGCCTGGCCGTCTTCCTCGGTCCGAACTGCCGCGTGAATACGATCAACGACGAGTTCTATCGCGACGGGAAGGGCTTCTTCCCCATGCCGGTCGACTCTCAGGCGGAACTGTTCGTCGACCGGGTCGAAAAGACACCCGACCTGGACATCACCGACCACCCCATCTTCAAGGCATTCCAAGGCGGGCTCAGCGCCCTCTTGTCGACGGTGAACGTCTACCGATACTTCGCCGTGCCGAAAAGCTGGCAACCGGCGCCCAAGTCGGGCGTCCAGGTCATCGCCCGGCTGCGCAACGGGGCCCCGCTGGCCGTCGAGCGGAAGTTCGGCCGGGGTCGTGTGATCGCGCTGACGACGACCGCCGCGCCGACGTGGAACAATTGGGGAGTCGAGAACCCGACCTTCCCCGTCACCGTGCAGGAACTGCAGGCCTATCTTGCCCGGCGGCCTGATGAGGCCCAGGCCCGACGGGTCGGCTCGCCGTTGGAACTGCGTCTGCCCACCGGCAAGTACCAACCTCGCGTCCGATTCACCGCGCCCGAGGCCCAGGCCAACGTCACCCCCACCGTGGACGCCACGCCGGCCGACGACGGTTCGCTCAAGGCGACCCTGCTCGAAACGGACATGGCCGGCGTCTACACGGCCGAGTTGAGCACGACCGACGGGCAGCCCGAGGTCCGGCGGTTCGCCTTCAACGTCGACACCGAGGAAAGCGACCTGGAAACCGTGGGCGTGGCAAAGCTGGCCGACCGGCTCAAGGGCGTGACCTACCAGTTCAAGCAGGCGTCGAGCTTCCAGGCGGCCGATTCGGAACTGGGCGGACACAACCTGTGTGACGCCGTGCTCTACTTGTTGATCCTGATGATGATTGCTGAGCAGTTGCTGGCCTATTCGTGCTCCTATCACCCGTCGTCGGCGCCCCAAGCGGCCCAAGGAGGCTCCCGATGACGTGCGCTCCGTTGCTTCTGGCCGCTCAAGAACACGTACAGTCTCACTTCGAGTGGGGCCGGATCGAAACGAACACCGATTGGATCCTGCCGGTCGGCGTTTGCATCTTGATTCTCGTGTTCGTCCGCTTGCTCTACCAGAAGGACTCGCGTGAACTGGGACCCGTGTTGGGTTGGTTGCTGACCATCCTGCGGAGTCTGGCCTTCTTCGTGCTCCTGGTGCTCTATCTGCAGCCCGGTTGGCGTTATGAACAAGAGCGGCAGGTCCATTCCCGGGCGTTAGTCCTGGTCGACACGAGCCTGAGCATGGGCCTGTCCGACGATTCGACCGGCGCGTCGACCCGGGCGGACCAGGTCATCAACCAGATCGGCCAAACCGATTTCCTCCAGCGGCTGCGCCAGCGCAACGACGTGAGCCTCTTCCGCTTCGGCCGGACGCTCGAACCGATCGTCACGCTCGACCGGCTGCCGGAGGAAGGAGAAGCGGCGACACAACCAGAAAAGAATAAAAACGCTTCGGACAAGAAGGGTGAAGAAAACGCCGCCAAGCCGGCGCCACCCGACTGGAAGAAGGTCCTGGCCCCGTTGGGCACCGAGACCCGCTTGGGCGAGGCTCTGCGACGGTTGCTTATCGAGGAACAAGGGGCCCCGTTGTCCGGAGTGATCGTCATTACCGACGGGGGTCAGAACGCAGGCATCAACATCGACGCGGCCGTGGCCGCCGCCCACGAGGCCGGCGTGCCAATTTATCCAATCGGGATCGGCTCGGCCCGCGAAGCGCCTAGCGTTCGGGTGAGCGATTTCATCGTGCCGGCCCGGGCGTTTCCCGGCGACCAGTATCCGGTGACCGCCTACATCCAGGCCCAGAAGATGGCCGGCAAGGTCCTTACCGTTGAGCTTTCCTCGCAGGAGACCGCGCCGGGCGAATCGGCGCCCGGCATGTCCACGCCGATCGAGAGCCGCGAGATCACGCTGGGCGCCGACGGCGAGGTCGTGCCCGTCCGGTTCGACCTGTCGCCCAAGGAACTGGGCCGGCAGACCCTGACCGTCACGATCCAGGCCCCGGCCGACGACCGCAACACGGCCGACAACCGGCGCGAGGCCGACATCGAGATCGTCGACCGCAAGACCCGCGTCCTCCTGCTGGCCGGCGGACCGTCGCGCGAATACCGGTTCCTGCGGAACATGCTATTCCGCGACAAGTCGGTGACCGTCGACATCCTGCTCCAGACGGCCCAACCGGGCATCTCCCAGGACGCCAATGCGGTGCTGGACGATTTCCCCGCCACGCGGGAAGAGATGTTTGAATATGACTGCGTCGTCGCCCTGGATCCCGACTGGCAAGCCTTCAGCGTCGATCAGCTCAACCTGCTCGAAAGCTGGGTCGCCGAGCAAGGGGGCGGGCTGATCGCCGAAGCCGGGCCCGTGAACATGGGCAACCCGATCACCGGCTGGATCCAAACGGACGAAATGAGCATGATGCGGAACCTCTACCCGGTTGTGTTCAACCGGCGTTTCGCGATCGAGATGAACAACTATGCCTCGGAGCAGCCCTGGCCGCTGGAATTCACTCGCGAGGGACTCGAGGCCCCGTTCCTCTGGCTCGGCGACGACGCCGTGACCAGTGAAGAGGCCTGGTCGAGATACCCCGGCGTGTATAGCTGCTATCCGGTCCGCGAGTCCAAGCGAGGCGCTACGGTCCTGGCCACGTACTCCGATCCCGAGGCGGCGGCCGGCCAGAAACCGCCCATCTACATGGCTTCGCAGTTCTACGGCTCCGGCCGGGTGCTCTATCTGGGTAGCGCCGAGATGTGGCGGCTACGCGCGGTGGACGACACGTTCTTCGAGGTCCTTTACACCAAGATGATTCGCCACGTTTCGCAGGGACGTCTCCTGCGAGGCTCCAGCCGGGGAACGTTGCTGGTGGGTCAGGAGCGGTGCGTGGTGGGCAGCACGATCGAGATTCGGGCCCAACTGACCGACTCGCGGCTCGAGCCGTTGGCCGCCCCAAGGGTCTTGATGCAAGTCATCGCGCCGGACAACACGATCCAAACGATCACCCTGCAACCCGACACGAGACGAGTGGGCACGTTCGTCGGCCAGGCGACGGCCCAGCAAGAAGGCGTCTATCGGCTCGAACTGCCCGTGCCCGAGAGCGCCGACGAGCGTCTCACCCGGCGTGTTCAGGTCAAGATGCCCGACCTGGAACGCGAGCATCCGCAGCGCAACGACGCCCTGTTGACCCGGCTGGCCAACGGGACCAAAGGCAAGTATTACGTAGGCGTGGCCGATGGGCTGGCCGCCACGGGGCCCGGCTCGGTCGCCGCCCAACTGATCGACAAAACGAAGACCGTCATCACCCCGATCGCCCCGGATCGCGAGAGCCAACGCGAGTGGCTCCGCTGGGTCATCGGCCTGGTTTGCGGCCTGCTGTTTGTGGAATGGACGATTCGCCGACTGGTGAGGTTGGCGTAGGAGAGAGGGATTGGGGATTGGGGATTGGAGTTTTCAGGAACAAGTTTGATGAGTCATTTCGCCCCTTGCCCCCAATCCCCCGCCCCTAGAAAAACACCGACATGAACGCTGAACGAACCGTACAACCTGCTTCGCTGCCTGAGTCTGTGCGGACGACGTTGGAGTCGTTGCGTGGGCGGATCCGGCTGTACGTCTGGTTGCACGGGCTGGCCGTGGCGATCTGCTGGCTCGGGGTGGCGTTCTGGGCGAGTCTGATTATCGACTGGTTCTTCGAACCGGTCCGCGAGATCCGGGCGTTGGCCCTGGTGGGCGTGGCGATCGCCGTCGGGGGCGTCATCCTGAAGCTGGTCATCGGGCGTCTGCGAGTTCCCTTGGCCGACAGCAGCATGGCCCTGCTGCTGGAACGGCGTTTCCCCGAGCTGGGCGACTCGCTATTGACGGCCGTCGAACTGGCCGGACACCCGGCCGAGGACGAAGGCTTCAGCGAAGCGATGCTCGAACACACCTCGCACGACGCGGATCAGCGGATCGGCCTGGTACGCGTCGGCGCGGTGTTCGATCCCGTGCCGTTGCGTCGCGGGCTGATGGGCGCGGCCGGTATGATCCTATCGATCAGCCTGTTCGCCGTCATGGTACACGGGGGCTTCAGCATTTGGGCCAAGCGGTGCCTGATGCTCTCCCAGGAACTCTGGCCCCGCCAGACGCGACTCGAAGTAGCCGGATTCCCCAACGGCGTGGCCAAGGTCGCCCGAGGGTCCGACCTCGAGGTCATCGCCCTGGCCGACACGTCCAAGCCGGTGACTCCCAACACGGTCGAAGTCCGCTATCGGACCGAGGGGGGCTCGCGCGGACGACGGCCCATGAACCGCGAGGGCGAGGCCGATCCTAAAAAAGACCCGTTCCAACGCTATTCGTACACCTTCCAAGGCGTTCTGGCCCCAATCACATTCGACCTGGTCGGCGGCGACGACCGGATTCGCAACCTGCGGATCGAGGTGGTCGAGAGCCCCACGCTCGAGGCGATGGCCCTGCGGTGTGTCTACCCCGAGTACATGGCCCGGCCCGAGCGCCGGCTGCCTGTGATCGGCGTGATGCAGGTGCCCGTCGGAACCGAGGTGATTTTCGAGGGGGTGGCGAACAAGGACCTCCTCAGCGTGCGTATCGATTCGGTGTTGGAGGAGGTTTCCTCCGCGCCGGTGGAGATCGAGCTGGCCCCCGACCAGCCTCGCCGATTCGCACACGACCTGACCACCGTCGACCGGGACACCACGTTGATGTTCTCGTTGTTGGACACTGACAATATCCGCAACCGCGAGCCCTTGCGGGTGGCCATCTCCGCGGTGGCCGACGAGGCCCCCGAGCTGCCCATCGAAATGCACGGCATCGGCACGGCCATCACCCCACAGGCCCAGTTGCCCATGGTCGGTCGGGTGACCGACGACTATGGGGTAGCCCGGGTATGGTTCGAGCATAAGATTGACCAGGCGACGCCTGGCGAGGCCAATTTGACCTCTCCAGAGGGGAACGTGACCGACATCCCGATCGAAACGGCCCTGGACGTCCGCGACCTGAAGCTCACGCCGGGCCAGAAGCTCCAGGTTTGCATGAAGGCGGCCGACCGGTATGATTTGGGCAAGGAGCCCAACGTCGGATCGAGCCAGAAGTGGGTTCTCGAGGTCGTCACGCCCGAGCGACTCCGCCTGATCCTTCAAGCCCGCGAACTGGTCCTCCGCGAGCGTTTCGAGGCGATCCTCCGCGAGGTGACCGACACCCGCGAAACGCTCATGCGGATCGACTACGCCGCCCCCGAGAAACCGGCCGCCGAGGGCAAGACGGAAGAAAACAAAAAGGCAAAGGAAAAAGGCGACAACCCTAAGAAGGCCAATTGGGAAGGGGCCGAGCCGGGCGACGAACCGGGCGACGCGCCGACGGACCGGGCGGCCTCCGACCCCGAGCGGTTGGCCGGGCTGCGGTCGCTGCGATGCGAACGGACCATCCAGAACTGCCGCAAGAACGCCGAGGAAACGCTCGGCACGTCCGTCGCGTTCGACGAAATCCGGCTCCAATTGATCAACAATCGGATCGACTCCGAGGAAGCGAAAATCCGGCTCGGCTCGGGCATCGCCGAACCGCTGCGCCACATCGCCGAGAAAATGTTCCCCGAATTGGAGCAACGACTCCTGGCGTTGCGGGCGCAGTTGGACGACCCCGTGGCCGGCCCGCGAAACCGCGAGTTCGCCCGACAGCAAATCGACGCGATCCTGCTGAACATGAAGCAGGTTCTCGAACGGATGCGTGCTCAAGAGGACTACAACGAACTGATCGAATGGATGCAGAAGATCATCGACGAGCAAGAGGAATTGGCCAAGCAGACGAAAAAGCGACAGGACGCCCAACTCCACGATCTCTTGGAGGACTAGTCATGGCGATTTCGTTCCGGCGGTTGATGATCGGGTTGGCGGCCACGGCGGCATTGTTCGCCGCCGTGCGTCCGATGGCGGCGCAAGAGCCCGGCCCGGCTAAGAAGGATAAAAAAGAAGCCCGAAGCGAGGACAAGCTGGCCGAAGAGCAGCGGAAGATCGCCGCCAGCTTCACCCATCTGGAAGACGCCCTGCTCCGGATGGCCGAGATGTCGTCCGGCACCGACCCACGCCGCGCGGCCCTGCTGCGCAAGGTCGTCGCCCAGAGCAAGGAACGACTCGTCGGCGTTCAGTTTGAGCAAATGGTCCGGCTGATCGAGACCGATCGGCTCTCCCGCGCGATCGACAACAACAAGGACCTGGACAAGGACCTTCGGGCGTTGCTCGAGTTGCTCCAGAGCGAAAACCGCGCTCGCCAACTGGCCGAGCAAAAGAAGCGAATCCAGCAGTACCTCCGTGACGTCAAGCGGATCATCCGCCAGCAGCTAAGCCTGCAAGGCCGCACGGCCGGCGGCGCCGACATGAAACCGCTCTCCGGCGAACAAGGGTCCCTGGCCAAGAAGACGGGCGAACTGGCTGACGAAATCAAGAAACGCGAAGAAAACTCTCAAAACAACGAGAAAAAGCCCGGCGAGGAAAAGAAACCCGGGGACGAAAAAAAACCGGGTGAGGAAAAAAAGCCCGGCGATGAGAAAAAACCCGGGGACGAGAAGAAGCCCGGAGAGGAGAAAAAACTAGGCGACGAAAAGAAGCCCAACGAAGGGGGACAGCAGGGCAGCCAAGGTCAGGGGCAGGGACAAGGTCAGGGTCAGGGCGAAGGCCAATCGCAGCCCAATCCGGCTCGCGAGCGGCTCGACCAGGCCAAGAAGAAGATGCAAGAGGCCCAGAAGAAGCTTGAACAGGCCAAGCGCGACGGAGCCGTCAAGAAGCAGGAAGAAGCCCTGGCCGAACTCCGAAAAGCCCAGGCCGAGCTGGAAGAAATCCTCCGCCAGCTCCGCGAGGAGGAGATCGCCCGAACGCTGGCCATGCTCGAGGCGCGCTTCAAAAAGATGCTCTCGATGCAACAGGCCGTCTATAAGCGGACGGTCCGGTTGGGCAAGGTGCCGAAGGACCAGCGCAGCCACAGCCACGAGATCGAGTCCGGCCGGCTCAGCAACGCCGAATCGCTCATCGTGATCGAGGCGGACAAGGCGCTGGCCCTGCTGCGCGAGGACGGTAGCGCGATCGCCTTCCCCGAAGCCGTCTTACAGATGCGCAAGGACATGCAGCAAGTCGTACTCCGCCTGGCCCAGGTCAAGGTCGACCAGATCACCCAGGCGATCGAGCAGGACATCATCGCCGCGTTGCAGGAAATGATCGAAGCCTTGCAGAAGGCGATGAAAGACCAGGAACAGCGCAAGTCGAAGCCGCCTCCGCAGGGTCAGCCGCAAGACCCGGTACTGGTCGACATGCTAGCCGAATTGAAAATGATTCGCGCGTTGCAGATGCGGATCAACCGCCGTACGGCGCGCTACTCGAAACTGTTGGACAGCCCTCAGGCGACCCAGGGCGATCTCCTGGACGCGCTCGAGCGGCTGGCCGAACGCGAATCGCGGATCTACCGGATCACCCGGGATCTAGAAATGGAGAAGAACAAATGAGAAAGCTCACGTTCGCACTCCTCGCGACGGTCGTCGTGCTTCTGGCACGGGCCCCCGTCGCCTTGGCCCAATCGGAAGACGCGCCCGTCGGGCCGGCTTCCTGGAAACCGATGGACGCCGCGGGAGTCCGCGGCCTGGCCCTCAAGTGGCTCGACGACCAGAAGGTCGCCCCGACGGTTCGGGCCAAAGCCGAAAAACTCTGGGCGTCGCAGGCCGACACGACCGACGGCACGGAACTGCTCTCGCGGTTGGCCGTGACGTTCGCCCTGGCCGACACCCGCGCGGCCGAGCTGATCCAGCTCTGCTCGAAGCCCCGTGCCAAGGGCGTCCTGCCCAACCAATCCTGGCTGGACGACAAAACGGTCTCTCCGGTGGTTCGAGCGAACCTTCGCCTTTTGTTCGGGCGGTGGCTGGCTCACGAACGGCTCTACGACGAAGCGAAAAAACAGCTCGCCGGCCTGGCTCCCGGCGACGTCATCGATCCGGCTTCTCTGCTGTTCTACCGGTCGGTCGTGTATCACCGGCTTCTGGAGAAAACCCCGGGCCTCGAAACGATCGACGCGCTGATGGCCGGCGAGTCACAGACCCCGCGGCGTTATATCGCGGTCGCCCAACTGATGCGCGAGGACCTCGACAACCTGACCGAGGACACGCTCGACCACATTGCCCGACGGATGGAAGACATCGAGCGACGTCTCGACCTGGGTCGCGCCGGCGACGACGTCCGCAAGGTTGAAGACGGCGTGATCAAGTCCCTCGACAAGCTGATCAAGGAACTCGAAGACCAGCAGTGCAAGAACTGCTGCGCCGGCAGCAACCTCCAATCGAACCGGCCCGCTCAAGATAGCCAGTTGATGGGCGGTCTTGGCCCGGGCAACGTCGAAAAGAAGACCCTGCGAAGCAAGACGCCCTGGGGCAACCTGCCGCCCAAGCAGCGGGAGGAAGCCCTCCAGCAGATCGGGCGCGAATTCCCCGCCCATTATCAAGACATAATCGAGCAATACTTCCGAAAAATGGCCGCCGAAGAGGAATAGCTCGTCCCTTTCGGCCCGATCGGCCGGGAGAAGGCGCAGTATAGTTGGAACAAGAGGAACCGTCCGTGATGTGGATACTGCTTGTCGCTGGAATCGTCGCCGTCGCCGGGCCCGAGGTCCAGGTACGCACGCTCGACGGCCAGACC
>JAFGFF010000256.1 GCA_016931075.1 Pirellulales bacterium
GCAAGACGGCCGACATCAAGGCCCGAATCAATCAGCTCCGCGACCAGATCGAGAACACCGAGAGCGACTACGACCGCGAGAAGTTCCAAGAGCGGCTGGCCAAGCTGGCCGGCGGCGTGGCGGTCGTCTCGGTCGGTGCAGCCACCGAGATCGAGATGAAGCAGAAGAAGGCCCGGGTCGAGGACGCCCTGCACGCCACGCGTGCCGCGGCCGAGGAAGGCATCCTGCCGGGCGGCGGCGTCGCCCTGCTGCGATGCACCGAGGCCGTCGACAAGGCCCGCTCGTCCGCCCGGGGCGACGAGAAGGTCGGCATCGACATCGTCCTCCGCGCCCTGTCGGCCCCGATCAAGCAGATCGCCGACAACTGCGGGATCGACGGCTCGGTCATTGCCGACGAAGTCGCCCAGAAGTCGAACAACATGGGCTACGACGCCAACGAAGGCAAGTACGTCGACATGTACAAGGCTGGCATCATCGACCCGCTGAAGGTCGTCCGCACCGCCCTGGAAAACGCCGCCAGCATCGCCGGACTGATGCTGACGACCGAAACCCTGGTCACCGACCTGGACAGCGAAGACAAGAAGCGGCAACGCGTCGAAGGAAGCGTCCGGTAAGCAACCGGCCCCCTTCGACCGCCAAGCACGAAGACCAACCCCGGGCCACCCCAGAAACGGGGTGGCCCCTTGCATCTCACGAGAACCCCATAGCCGCGTCGAAAAATCTCTTGTAGGAGGCGATTCCTATCGCCGATTGCCCAGGAGCTCAAAGACGAATCGGCGATAGGAATCGCCTCCTACAGTAGAATGGTAGGGTGTATTGGTGGGGCAAGTGTGCCCCACCCTACGATTTTGTGAGAACCAATGGCCTCCAAACGCTGCTATTACGAAGTCCTGGGCGTTGCCCGAAATGCGTCGGATGACGAAATCGCCGATCGGTATCGCGATCTGGCGATGAAATATCATCCCGACCGCAACCAGGGCGACGAGTCGGCCGCCGACAAGTTCAAGGAAGCGGCCGAGGCGTTCGACGTCTTGAGTCACCGCGAGAAACGGGCACGCTACGACCGCTACGGCCACGCGGGCGTCCAGGGCCAAGGCGGCGCGACGCAGTTCCACGATCCGTCCGACATCTTCGCCGCCTTCGGCGACATCTTCGGCGACCTGTTCGGCGGAGGGCTGGGCGGCGGGTTCGGCCGGCGAAATCGCGTCCGCCAGGGGGCCGACATTCGATGCCAGGTCACGATCAACCTGCAAGAGGCTGCCCGGGGTTGTGAAAAAGCGATCAGTTTCCGACGCCACCGCACGTGCGACACGTGCCACGGCTCCGGCTGCCGGCCCGGCACCCAGCCGGTGAAGTGTCAATACTGCGGCGGCGCGGGCCGGGTCGTCCAGTCGACCGGCATCTTCTCGATGCAGACCACCTGCCCTGCGTGCAAAGGCGCCGGCTCGCAGATCAAGGATCCGTGCCGCGAGTGCCGCGGGTCGGGCTACGTCCGCGACGACGTCACCCGGAACGTCTCGATCCCGGCCGGCGTCGACGGCAACACCCGCCTGCGTCTGCAAGGCGAGGGCGAGCCGAGCCCCAACGGCGGCCCGCCCGGCGATTGCTACTGTTTCATTGCCGTCGAGAAACACCCGCTGTTCGAGCGCGAGGGCCAGCACCTCATCTGCCAGGTGCCCGTCAGTTACGCCCAGGCCGCGCTGGGGGCCACGATCGACGTGCCCACGCTCGACGGGCCCAAGCCGCTGGAGATCCGCCAGGGGACCCAGCCGGGCGACGTCTACACAATGTCGGGCGAAGGCATGCCCAGCCCTCGCCAACGAGGACGCGGCGACCTGCTCGTCCAGGTCCTGCTCGAAGTGCCCAAGCAATTGGACGACGAGCACGAAGCCCTGCTTCGCAAGCTGGCCGACCTGGAGCACGCCAACGTGACGCCGCATCGCAAGAGCTTCTTCGAGAAACTTAAAGAGTGCTTTGTCCCTGACGATCGTTCCGACGAGACGGAGGATTGAACGTGTCGTGGAAAAAGGACCACCGCCGCCCAACCGAGCCCAAGTCGACCGACAAGGACCGCGCCGAGCGACCTGAAGACCGGCCCGCCGAGCAGCCGGCCCCCTCGGACGACGCCGGCGACGCGCCCGAGCTGGAAGTGCCCCGGGTCGAGGACCTTTTGGACGAGGACGACCAGCAACTGGCCGAGTTGTCCGAACTTCAGGCCGAGCTGGAAGACGCCAAGGATCGGGCTCTCCGGTTCATGGCCGAGATGGAGAACTACAAGAAACGGGTCGCCCGACAGGTTGAAGAAGAACGCCGCTACGCCAACCTGCCCCTGATCCGCGACCTTCTGCCCGCGCTGGACAACATGAACCGCGCGATCGAAGCCGCCGAAAAATCGGACAGCGCCTCCGGCCTCCTCGAAGGCGTCAAAATGGTCGTCCAGCAGATCCACGGCGTGTTGGCCCAACACGACTGCCACCCGATCGACGCGCAGGACCAGCCCTTCGACCCCAACCACCACGCCGCCATCTCCCAACAGCCCACCGCCGACGTCCCTCCCGGCACCGTCCTCCACGTCGTCCAAACGGGTTTCCGCCTCCACGACCGCGTCGTCCGCCCCAGCCACGTCATTGTGTCTGCTCCCGCGGCGGAAGAGGAGACGGAGGATGCGGAGGGCGAAGGGGCTGGGGACTAGGGGCTGGGGACTCGGGGCTGGGGACTCGGGATTCGGGATTCAAGCCTGAGCGGGGGACGTCAGTCCCCTGTTTCTGCGCGCGGCTGGGGACTAGGGACTCGGGATTGTCTTTTCAGAAGTCGAGTGCCATGCTCCACGCTCGCGTGGGCATATTTTCGTTGCGTTTCCGCATACCAAACCGGTTTGGCGCAGCCACCAGCGGTTCCGGACCTCTTGCCGCTGCGAGTTTATGCGATTTTCTCCATCACCCCCCTCCCCCTCGTCCCTCTGCGGAGTTAGGCAAGCTTGACTACTGCCTGTCGGTCTGGTCAGATTGCGTGCGAGGCACTGCCAGATGGCTTGGCGTGATGATGCTTGCATGACAACTGAGGAGGAGCGAGAGAATGAAGTCCTTCAAGATCGCGCGGCTGGTGTTGGTTATCAGTATGCTCGTCACCTGTTCCGTGGCGGGAGCTTCTGTGGTGGTCTCCCCGGTGTTCATGGACTTGGGCGATTTGCCGGGCGGGTTTTTTAGTACGGGGGTCGCTGGCATTTCGGGCAACGGGCAGGTGGCGGTCGGAAGGTCGCGATCCGATTTCTCGGAAGCCTTTCGGTGGACGGCGGCTACCGGGATGGTTGGCCTTGGCGACTTGCCTGGCTCGACGCAAAACAGTACCGCCTATGCCGCCTCGTACGATGGCAGCACCATTGTTGGTGTCAGTTTCTCCGATCTTGGCAGCGAACCGTTTCGCTGGACGCAGGCCGAGGGCATGGTTGGTTTGGGGGTTCGAGGTTCAGCCCTGGGAGTCTCAGCCGACGGATCGGTTATTGTGGGATTTCACAACATTGAGAACGATCCTCTGGGCAAGGCCTTTCGCTGGACAGTTTCTGACGGAATCCAGGACCTGGGAGCGCTTCGCGGTCCACAGAGTTGGGCCAACGACGTCTCGGCCGACGGGTCGGTCATCGTCGGATACAGCGGGGAAGGCGACGACGTGCAATACGAGGCGTTTGTCTGGACGGCCGAAACCGGCATGGTCAGCCTAGACGATGAGCTGGGCGGCAATTACCAGAACAACGCGATGGCCGTCTCCGCCGATGGTTCCGTGGTCGTGGGCAGCTACGGTTCCGACGCCTTCGCCTGGTCGTTGGATTCCGGCAGAATCGATCTCGGCTCCATGCCCGACGTGATCTATGCGGATGCCCGAGATGTCTCGGCTGACGGGTCTGTTATCGTCGGCATGGCGGAGACTCCCGATCGACATGAGCCGTTCCTTTGGAATGCCGAAGACGGAATGCGATTTCTCAGCGACATTCTGACGGACGACTATGGCGTTGACTTGACGGGCTGGGAACTGCAATATGTCCATGGGCTTTCCGATGACGGCAAGATCATCGTCGGGACGGGCCTCAATCCGGCCGGACATATCGCCTCCTGGATCGCGATTGTCCCTGAGCCCGGTACGACGTCACTTTTGATGGGAGCCCTGGCGGGTCTGGTATTCCTCCGACGTCGTCGAACGAGATAAGACGGCCGAGTGGAATCGCGGTTTCCTCGCTTCTCCTCTCTGGTAAAATGGTCTGCAGAGCGTGAGCTATCCTTGGGTATCACTCGCCCTTGAGGAGGTTCACCGCCATGCAGACGACCGAACTGGGTATCCGGACGATGGAACTGCCCGATCTGGGCATGGCTCTGGAATGGGCCGCTGCCGAAGGATGGAATCCAGGCAATTGCGATGCGGGGCCATTCTTCGCGGCCGATCCGAGGGGATTCTTCATGGCCGAGCGGGACGGTCTGGCGGTGGGCAGTGTCTCGGCCGTGGCGTATGACGAGCGGTTCGGGTTCCTTGGACTTTATATCGTGCGGCCGGATTGTCGTGGGCAAGGCTACGGCCGAGCCGTGTTTCAGGCCGGGATGGACTACTTGGGCGACCGGACCGTCGGGCTCGACGGCGTGCCGGTCCAGGAAGAATACTACCGGCGACACGGCTTTCAGTTCGCCTACCGCACGTTCCGCTATGAGGGCACGAGCAACCCGAACGCGGTTCGCTCGCTTGATTGCGTCGACGACCTGATCGACCTGCGCACGTTGCCGCTCGAGGTGCTGACGGCCTACGATGCCGAGATCTTTCCGGCTTCTCGCCCGGCGTTTCTGGAAGCGTGGATCAACCAGCCGGGCACGGTCGCCTTGGGGCTTCAGAAGTCCGGGCGGTTGGCCGGCTATGGTGTGTTGCGTCCATGTCGCGTTGGCTGCAAGATCGGCCCGCTGATGGCCGACGATCCTACCGTGGCCGCCGCGTTGTTCGAGGGCCTTCTGTCCACGGTGCCCGGCGAAACGGTCTATTTCGACGTGCCCGAGCCCAACCAGCCCGCCACCGACCTGGCGACGCGGCACGGCATGACACCGGTGTTCAACACGGCCCGGATGTACCGCGGCACCCCCCCGTCGCTCGATCTGGCCCGCACGTTCGGCGTCACGACCTTGGAGCTTGGCTAGCGGCCGCCGAGGTATTGTCTGACTGTTTCGTCTGGACAAATCAGCCGGGGAGCACCGGTGTTCAAGAACCCAAGCTGCTCGCTCATGCTGGGTTTTCGGGCGTGTCTGCAACCCGACCCCTCCGGTGAACGGGGCACTTGTCCATGCCTCTCACCTGACCAGGTGGGTTCGCATATCCGTATCACGATTGCGCAGAACAATAGTTGATCCCGGTCTCTGTTGCCGGTTACAAAAGCAAGTGAGAAGGAGAAGGAGGGTGGGATAGTAGCACCGGATCATGGAGTTCGGGGCGACGGAGCAAATCCGCCCAACCCGTCCGGATAAGCTGCCATGCACGCCGGGTCGATTGGACTTGCCGTGATCCGAAGCAGGAAGCGGCAGGGATAGATCAAGACGAGAGGCATATAGTCGTTTTGGGAAGAAAAGGCGCGCCGAGAAGTCTGGATAGCCAAGAGAGTATCTGAATCCCAGGAGAACCAGCCATGAGAAAACTGACGTGGGCCGCGCTGGCTGTCGTGGTATGTACCCTACTCACAACGATGCCTGCTCCGGCAAGAGCGGAACTCTCGATCGACTTCAATGATCGTACGGATCCTGATATCACTCAGTCAGGCTTCGATGTGTTTCTAATCGACGCCGAGGACGGCACACCCGTCACCCGAACGTTTGGCGCGCACGACGTCACGCTCTACGACGTAGGAGGATCGTTCTATTTTGACCGTGATCGCACGGGCCCACCCAACGGCGGTGCTTTCACCGAATCGGATCTGCTAATCGATTTTGTCTTTTCCGGCAATTCGGCCGGCGGAGGATTGAATCTGAAAGTGACCGGACTGACTCCGTTTGGGATTTACAGCGGGAGCATCTGGTCGGTCGACGACGTAAGCAGCGGCGTTCGAATGTCCGATTGGATCGCCAACGGCACCGTTGTGAAAAACAACTACGTATACGACGGCGCCGACATTTCGAGCACGGTGCCGCCGCCTTCGAACGACACCTACCGTATCGATTTCACGGCCACCGCCTCCGCCGACGGCACAATCATGTTCCAGGGGCGCCATGAAAAGCGCTCGGACGGCGTGAGCGTCATGCTCAACGGTCTTCAGCTCACGCAGACCGGGACGCTCCAGCGAGCCGCGACGCCGGTCGTCCGCGCCGACTTCGGCTCGGGCACGGCCATGAGCGGCTTCACCCAAGTCAACCTGGCCAGTGCCACGGCCGGCGCCACCGTCGGAGGCAAGACCATCACCGTCGCCCCGGTCGGCAAGTTCAGCGAGATTCCCAGCGCCACGAGCTACGAGGTCTTTGTCAACTTCTGGAGCGACAGTGCGAACGATTGGGCCATCCAGGCCGGCCTGACGGAAACCGGCATGGCCACCTACGACGTGAACAACAGTACGAACACGGGCATTATCTCGAGCAATCGAACCCTCTACACCGCATCGCTCGGAACGTTGACGCCGGCCCAGTTAGACTCGGTCTATTGGGACGACATCGAGCAGTCCAGTTCCTACGAGCGCACCTGGCTCGACAGTTTCACGATCAGACGCACGGATGACGACGAACTGTTCTACGTCGCGCCCACGGCCGACAACTCGTACGCCGTGGACAACCCCTCGGGACCGTGGTTCGGAAGCTCCGATACGGCCGATTTGTGGCGATACCGCAGCGGTTATGCCGAGTACGCGGACGGCATCTATCAAGCCCTGAAATCGAGTGGAGATCATTATCAAATCGTCACGACGCTCGACGACCCGGTCCCGGGCATCCCGGAAACCATCGTCACGCTTTCCGAAGGCGACACGGGCACCGTCGCCGGCGGGGTCGAGTTCACCCAAAGCGATCTGTTGGCCGACTACATCACGGCTAGCAACGGCGACGTGGACACGAGTGGCTTGGATGTGCTGGTCGAAGACCTCACGCCGGGCCAACAGTATAGCGTCACCCTTTGGGCGTTCGACGATGCGGCCGGCGAGTCGACCCGGTCGACTTGGAGCGCTAACGGCGCCCTGGTCAACGACGGCTATCGATTCGACGCCAGCCAGGACCCGATGACCAACCTCGAGTACAGCTTCAGCTTCCTGGCCACCGCCGACGAGAACGGTCAGA
Source organism: Pirellulales bacterium (assembly GCA_016931075.1). GTDB lineage: Bacteria > Planctomycetota > Planctomycetia > Pirellulales > Thermoguttaceae > JAFGFF01. The sequence goes on from JAFGFF010000256.1 coordinate 7,278, forward strand.
TTCTGCTCGAGGGTCGCGTTGGCCTCGACGGCGCCGAGGGTCTGGCCCAGGGCAACGTCTATCTCAACGCTTTGGAGATCTGCGAGGTTGTGCCCGAGCCGTCTACGGTCGTCCTTCTGCTTGGCGCTGCCTTGGCCGTGCTGTGCTTCCGGCGACGGAGGTAACCGAGTCTGGGGGGGGTGTAACGTTACAGGAGTTAACGGGCCATGGCTCGCCACGGCCCGGACTGGTGACCCGCGACCGGTTCTCGAAGGAATAGCGAGAACCGGTCGCGGCATTGCGTTCGATGCCAGCGGCATCTTCTATCATCCTCGTGCCCGGCCTTTCGATCGCATCGTGGCCGGACAACCGGAACCCTCGTGAGAAGGAGCTCTGACTGTCGTGTGCATTCATCGTTACGCCATGCGCCGGGTTGACTTGTCTATCGTTCTGGTCCTCGCGATGTGGTCGTGCGGCGTCTCTATCGTCTCGGCCCAGCAGGACGTCGTTCACGGCAACCTGATCATGATCAACGACAACGGGGGTTGGTGTTGGTATCAGGACGAGCGGACCCTGTTCGATCCAACGACCGGTCGCGTCCTGTGCGCCTCGGTCGGAGAGTCGAACGGCCTCGGGGGCTCGGACGCCAACGGAGACCTCGACGTCACGTCTTTGGATCCAAGCACCGGGGACCGGACGAACTTCCTGCTCGTGAACAGCTATCAGGGCGACGACCACGCCGTGCCGGCGCTCTGGCAGCGGCCCGACGGGCGGTACGTGGCGGCTTACAACAAACACAACGACACGGGCCAGGTGACCCGTTTTCAAATTTCCACGAATCCTCACGACATCACCGCCTGGCAGCCGGAGTTCTCGTTCAATTGGGGTACGGAAAGCGGACTGGAGGGCAAGAGCACCTACAACAACCTGCTCTACGTCTCGTCGGAAGGAACAGGCGTCGGCCGCCTCTACAACTTCACCCGGTATTACGAGATGAGCCCCATGGCCAGCTACTCGGACGACTGGGGCGAAACGTGGCACTACGCCGGGCCACTGACGCTGCCGACCGTGAGCCACGGCTATTCCAACGGCTACATCAAATTCACCACCAACGGCGTCGACCGGATCGATTTCATCGTCACCGAAGGCCATCCCCGCGATTTCAACAACAACATCTATCACGGTTACATCCAAGGCGGCGTGTCCTACAACTCGACAGGCGAGGTGATCGACTCCAACCTGTTCGACGGCGTCGCACCGGGGCCCGAGGCCTTTACGCCCGTCTTTGTCTCCTCGCCCGAGGACGGTGTGAACGACGACTCGGAATACCATCGGGCGTGGACGGCCGAGCTGCAACGCGATGCGGCGGGCAACATCCACGGACTGTTCACCACGCGCTACGGCACGGAAGAAGCCCCCAGCTTTCCCGATCAGTATCGCAGGCCGGGCGACGCCGACCACCGGCTGTTCTACGCCCGACTCGACACCGCCACTTCACAGTGGACCGTCACCGAACTGGCCAGGATGGGCGAACCGCTCTACTCGACCGAGCAGGACTACACCGGCCTGGGCGCCATCGACCCACAAGATCCCAGCACGATCTACATCTCGACGGCCTTCGACCCGCGCGACGACACCGAAACGGCCCATCGCGAGATCTACAAGGGCAAAACCCTCGACCAGGGCGCGACGTGGCAGTGGACGGCCGTCACCGAAAACTCGCTCGTCGAAAACCTCCGGCCGATCATTCCCGCCGGCACGGAAGGCGGCAGAGCCGTGCTCTGGCTTCGGGGCGATTTCCCCAAGTTCGTCAACTACCATCAAACCGTGGTCGGCATCATCGACCGGCCCAACGAGCGGCTCGAATCGACGCACTATGTCGATGCCGACCGCGTCAACACAACGTTCGCCGACGGGTCGACCCTCATCACGACCGGTCCCGACTCCGGCCAAGGTCCGGCCGACGACCTTTGGCACGAGCGGATCGGCTACGCTAACAATAGCAACATCTTCGCTTCCAATGAAAAGGGGGCTGAGGACGCGCCCATCCTCAAAACCACGCTCACCGGCATCGCCGACGGGACTTACGACGTCTTCGCCTACTTCTGGACCAATGTCAACGAAGAATGGCTCATCGAGGTCGGCTTTTCGGAAGACGACATGGTGATATGCGAAATGCAGGGCTCACAACAAGCCCTGGCCGACGAGTTCGACGACACGGTCCTCACCGCCGAGGGCACGAATCGGGCACTTTACCGCGCCTACGTCGGCCGAACCGATGTTGCCGGGGGCCTGTTGAGCGTCTTCATCGACGACCTGGAAGACGCCACAACCGACGGGAAGCATCGCGTCTGGTACGACGGCCTGGGTTACGCCCGCATCCTCACCGCCGGGCCCGGCGACGCCGACTTCAGCGGCAC
>JAFGFF010000030.1 GCA_016931075.1 Pirellulales bacterium
CGTCCGTGCCCACTGCAATGCCAACTCCGTTCCCTGCTCGACCGGCAAATCGGCTTCGACCAACCGCTGCCGGCAATACGACTCGGCCAACTCGAACAGCCCCCGCTGCCGCAAGCCGGCCAGAAAGGCGGCGTCTTGGTTGTCTGGCGATTGGGCGAGTGTGGCAGTGGGCAGGAGGAAAATGAGAAGAAGAAACAACATGATTGGCCAAAAGGAAGTTTGAATCTTCCATGAGCAATTGCACCCAGGTTCCACTGGCTCTGCCAGTGCTTTCCTCCACCCGGGTGCCACTGGCTCTGCCAGTGCTCTTCTGCGCGCACGGACAGCGTTAATCGTTCGTCCATCGGTGTCGGGCCTACAACGAGAAACTTTTTCCGATGAGTTTCCCCACCGCTTGTGCCTTCGGCACCCCGATTGACGAGCAATCGGGGCCACCCGAGTCTCAGGTCCCCACAGCACTGGCGGAGCCAGTGGCATCCTGACTTCGTATTCTGCTGTAATGCACGTTTCAGCCACCGGCCACTGACCACTAGCCACTAACCACTGCCTGGCCACTAGCCACTGCCTAGCCACTAACCACCGACCACTAGCCACTAGTTGCATCCGGCTCATGACGGCACCTCGGTCGAGGCGGCGAACTGAATGCGGGTCAGGCCGATCCGGCGGCAGAGGTCGTAGACGTTGATCAGGTGCTCCATCGGGACGTTGCCACCGGCGTCGAGGATCACGGTCAGATCGGCCTTCACTCCGGCCACCGCGGCCAACACGGCGCCGACGTCTTCCAGGCTGGAATAGTCTTTCTGGTTGATTTGCCAGCCCGGGTGACCGTCGCGCCAAGAGAGCTTGACGACAATCTGCTCCAAGTCGATCAGATCCGGATCGACCGGCGCGGTTTTCGTCGACGTGCCCGGCAGATTCAGGCTGGTCGGCAAGACCTGCTCGATCATTTCGAAGCTGGCCGTGGCGACGAAGAAGATCAGCAGCAGGAAGATCACGTCGATCATCGGCGTCATCTTCAGGTCGAATTGGCCGCCTCGGCGATGGGCCAGATCAGGCAAGCGCATGGTCGATCAGCCCTCCTTTGCCGCCGGCTGTGGTTGACGCAGCATTCCCCAGAGATGCGCGTCCGTCCCGGAAACGGGGCACTTGTCCACGGCCTCGAATCCATGCTTTCCATAGAAGGCCAAGTTGGCTTCGCCGGCCGTTTCGAGGTAGATGGGCAACCCGTCACGATCGGCCCAAGCGAGCCCTCGTTTCAACAGGGAGCCGCCAATCCCTTGTCCCTGACGCGATGGTTCGACCGCCAAGACAAACAGATACCAGTGCGGCCCGGAGATCGCCTGGTCGTGCATTCGCTGCGATGTTTTCCCAAACGAATAAAACCGACGAAAGGTCCTCCAGCCGAGCCGAAACGGCATACTAAGCATGCCGGCCCGAAACATCCGCCAAAGAGTCATCTTGTGGTGAGCCGGCGAGGTCCACACGGCGACGCCCGTTTGTTCCTCGGTCGCTTCGACCAGACCGTAGAGGAGCCCATAGCGCGCGCACCGGCCCATCATCCAGGCGATGGATTTGCGCCGTTTTTCCGGATCGGGGAAGACGTGCACCGACATCGGGTCGTCGTGAAACGCCCGGGCGATCAACGCACCGATCGACGCCACGTCGTTGGCCTGGGCTTCAACGATGGAAATCTCGTTTTCAGACATGTTTTCAGTTTCACAAGGTATGGCGCCCGACAGCAACCCACACTCTGTAGGGAACGCCCTCCGTGGCGTTCCCTACAGGGTGTCGATTGACTATTCGTGTCAGGCACAGCCTGACCTACGAGACTGTCTCCTTTACAACAGGTTCCTCTAGGGTCCGGCCACCACGGCAAACGTCACGTTCCACACGCCGGCACTGGCGCAGGCCAGCAGGATCGGCTCGACCTCGCGGTAGGGGACGGTCCGGTCGCAGCGGATGCGGACTTCCAGCGGACGTTCGGCCTGGCCCGCCGGGGCGTGGCGGCTTTCGTAGCGTATGGCGTCGGTCAACTCGCCGGGCGAGACCCGCCGGCCGCCGACCAGGATCCGACGATCGCCCTCGCTGGGCGGCAACACGTTGACCACCAGACGCCGCGTGTCTTCTTCCATGTCGCGTTGGCCGCTTTGGGCCGTGGGCAGGTCCAATGGGAGCTGTGTCTCCTGTCGGGCAAGGTGGCTCGACACGAGGAAGAAGACGATCAGCAGGAACACGACGTCGATCATCGGCGTCATGTTGAACCCGACCGCGCCGCGGGCCAAATGGTTCGGAAGACGCATCAGGCCGAGCCTCCACGAGGCGGCGGAACGGGGCCCGTATTCAGCGTCGGGCCTCGCCGCCGCTTCAACGGGCTCAGGGCGTGCAACGCGACGTAGGACGCCTCGGCCACGAGCTGGTCCACCCGATTGCGAAAGATGGCGAACGCCCCCAGGGCCGGAATCGCCACGATCAGCCCTTCGACCGTCGTGACCAGGGCCAGGTAGATGCCCTGGGCCAGGTCGGCCGCCCGGGCCGCGCCTTGCGTGTCGGCCACCTCGCGGAAGGCGAAGATCATGCCGATGACCGTGCCCAACAGCCCGAGCATCGGGGCGATGTTGCCAATGACCGAGAGGTATTCGATCTTGCGGAACAGCCGAGCGCCCTGATCGGCCAGGGCGTCTTCCATGGCCTTTTCGACGGCCGACCACCCGCCCTCGATCTCGGCCAGTCCAGCCGCCAGGACGAAGGCCAGCAGGCTCGGATGCTCGCGGCAGCGTTGGCTCGCCTTGAGCAGATCGCCAGCGGAGACGAGCCGCCGGATCTCGTCCCCCAAGCCGGGCGGCATGAGCACGGACGCGCGAATCGTCATGATGTGTTCGATGGCCAGGGCGACGCCCGCAATCGACAAGAGCAGGATCACCACGCCGACGCCCCCGCCGGCCAGGATGCTCAACAGCGATTGGGCCTGCGGTTCGTCCTGAGGTTTCGTGTCGGGAGCATTGGCCGCTGGCGCGGCTTTCGCGCCCGGCGCGTCCGGAGGTTGGGCCGCGAGAAAGTGGACTCCGCCGAAGAGCATCGCTCCGGCCAGACAGAATAGGATGAGATGTCGCAACACGATTCCTCCGTGTGAGGGCGGGGACAGAAACGGTATGTGAGTCATTTCTCCCCGATGAGTTGTTCCCAACGTGCCCGGGCTTCGACCGTGTGGCGGGCGTTGGGGTGGGTTTCGATCAGTTCGCGATAGAGACGCGCGGCCTGGTCGGGCCGCCCGAGGGTTTCCAAAACGCGTCCGGCTTCCCACAGGGCTTCGGCCCCGAGCCGGTCCTGGTCCGGATAGAGGATCGGCACGCGCAGCAGGGCCAGGGCGGCTTCGTCGTCGTGTTTCAAGCGGGCAAGGCCCTTGCCCAACACAAAATAGGGCCCGGCGCGAATCGCCTCGGGCATCCGGTCGATCGCCCGACGCCAAGCGTCGAGCTTCTGGTCGTTGACCAGGACGATTTCGGTCCGCCAGACTTGGGCCGCGGCCAGTTGGGCGGCCGGGCCGTCCGACTGGACGATCAGTTCCTTGAGCTTCGCCAACGCCCGGGGCCGTTCGGTGGCCAGCAGGTGGCTCGCCCCGAGCAGCACGGCAGCCGGCAGCGAGGTCATTTCGATCCACGTTCGGGCGGCCCGTTCCAACTCGGGGCTGGGCGTGCTGGCCGTCCAGGCCAACGGGGCCAGTGCGAAGTCGGCCACGCCCGGCTCGTCTCTCGCCAGCAGGAGGAACGCTTCGCCCGCCTCGGCCATCCGTCCCAATCGCGTGTAGCAGCGAACCGTTTGGGCGACGATCCGGCGTCGGACCCAGCGGCGCCGCTCACCGGTCAGTGCTTGCCCATACAGGACCAGGGCCTGTTCGCATCGGCCCGCGGCCAACGCGGCGTCGGCCTGCTGGTGACGGGAATCGTATTCGGTTTGGATCGACTCGATTTTCTCGGCCGGAAAGGTCCGCTCGTGCCCGTCGTCGGTGCGAATCCGCAGCGCCACGCCTGTATAGTCGAGGATCTGCCCTTGCACGGTCACCGTTCGTCCCTCGGACGTCCGCACCCGCACCACATCCTCGCTGGCCTGGACTGTCGTGGCCAGGGCCGCCAAGATTGTCGTCGCACGGATAAGCATCGCCATATTTGGCATCGGGACGGCCTAGGGTTGCGATTTCAGGTGCGAGATGTCGACGTAGGCGTGTTGGCCACCGGACAGGCGGGCGAGCCGGACAAGGAAGTTGTTCGAGTCTTGCTGGGCCCCGTAGCCGAACTCGATCGCGTTGATCCGGATGCCGGCCGCGCGGCGCAAGATCCGCTCCAACTGGGCCTCGCTCAACCGGGGTTCGTCGGCGTCGGTCAGGAAGAAAATCACGTCGGGCCGCATCTGGATGGCTTCCATCAGGGCCGCTTCGTGATTCGTGGACCCGTCGGCTGTGATTCTTCCCACGAACTGCCGGGCTCGGTTCTTGTTTCGTTCATTGCCGAAAGCCAACTTGCCCTTCTCGCCGCTCGGGTTGGCCAGCCAGGGCCGCTGGTTGTAGAAGATGATTTGGAATTGATGGTTGACGTCGAGGCTTTCGAGACTGGCCAACAGTTCGGCCTTGGCCGCCTCCAGCGCGCTGCGGCCGACCCCGCCCATGCTGGTCGAGCGGTCGAAGACGTAGACGAACTTGAAGCCTTCCCCTTCGGCTCCGAACACGCGAACCCGGGCGCCGCCGTTGCCCAATCGCGAGTCGCCACGGGGCCCTTTGGTCGCCTTACCGGCGTCGCCGACGCCCTCGTCGCCCAGCGCCCCCATGCCGATCGCCTTGGGCACGGCCGGCAGGACCTGGCCGGGGTCGCTCAGTGTTGCTTCGGACAGGACGTCGGCCCGGCTCGGGGCGCCGCCCGTCTGACCGCTTGTCGTACTGCCCGGCTCGGCCTGGCTGGTGAAATACTCCCGAGGGCCTTCTTGATGCTTCAGGGCGATCCCGACGTCGGCTTCGCGGACCACCGCACCTGCCCCACGGACGGCCACACGGAGGGTCATTCCCAACACCAGCAGGATGCCCAGATGTAGCAATAACGAAGCCAACCAGGGCGGCAACCGGAGCCAACGCCGCGAGGGGGTCGAGGGTGTCGCGTCGGTGGCAGCCTGGGTGCGAGAGAGCAAAGGAACACTCGCAAGGGGTTTTGTGAGAAGGGTTTACGGTTCGTTCCCACGGTCAGGGACCGGGGCGAGGGAATTCTAGACCCCACCGCGGACTACGTCAACGCGAGTCGATCGGGCCTTCGCCCATGCGGGGTCGGCGTCTATAATCTATCAAAACCACCCCCCGATAGGAGTCTCCTACCTTGAGCATGACGATCGTGAAGTATCCGCACCCGACCCTTCGGCACCCTTCCAAGCCGCTGGTCAAGGTCGACGCCGAGGTTCGCGCGATGATCCGCGAGATGTTCGCCGTGATGTACGAGAACCGCGGCGTGGGATTGGCGGCCAATCAGGTCGATCTGCCCTACCGGATGTTCGTCGGCAACCTGAAAACCAGCGCGGATGCCCCGGATTGGGAAGTGGCGGTCATCAACCCGGTCATCGTCAAGCGGACCGGCACGGCCGAGGCGGAGGAGGGGTGCCTGAGCTTCCCGGACATCTATGCCCCGGTCCGGCGGACGGCAAAACTCACCCTGTCGGGCTACGATCCCTCGGGCAAGGAGATATGTCTAGAGTTGGAGGGGTTACCCGCCCGAGCCGTCCAACACGAGATCGACCACCTCGACGGCGTGGTCTTCATCGACCGCCTGGCCCCGGCCGCCCGATTGGCCGTCCGCGAGCCGTTGGAAGCCCTCGAGCGTCAGTTCGCCCGCGACCGTAGCCGAGGACTCATCCCCGACGACCAGGCAATCCACCAGCGTCTGGCCGAGCTGGAATCGCTACGGACATAACAGCCTGTTGAAAAGGGGTGCCACTGCTGGCTTGTCCAGCAGTGCAAGGTGGAGAAGCCCCGGGAAAACACTGCTGGACAAGCCAGCAGTAGCACCCAGACTCCCGAGTTAGCCGTTGGGCTTCTCTTCAAACGCAAGAAACATCAAGCGGCCCGATTGCACTGGGCAAGGGGCCGCTTGAGATCCACAAAGGAAACTGTTTTATGACGGCCTGAACCGTCGATCCGGTCGCCGGAAGCGGCAGCGCCCGGAATCCGGTGCACTACTTGCAGCAGGCGGGCTCGCAGCACTTGGGAGCTTCGCAGCAAGCGGGCTCGCAGCACTCGCAGCAGTCGCAGCAGCAACGACAGCGAAGCTTGGCGAAGAGCCGCTTCAGCAGACCGCAACGCGGCTTGCAGCAAGGATCGCAGCAAGGCTCGCAGCAGGCGGGCTCACAAGCGGGCTCGCAAGCCTTCGGGGCCGGCTCGCAGCACTTCGGGGCGGGAGCACAGCACTTCGGGGCTGGCTCGCAGCACTTCGGCGCTTCGCAGCAGGCGGGCTCGCAGCACTCGACTTCGCAGCAAGGATTGCAGCAGCGAAGCTTTGCGATGAGCCGACGCAGCGGGCCAACGCGGTTGCAGCAAGGATCGCAGCAAGGATCGCAGCAAGCGGGCTCGCAACAAGCGGGCTCACAAACGGCCGGCTCACAGCAGGCGGGCTCGCAACAGGCGGGCGCACAGCACTTATGACCGAGCTTGAAGAACAAGCCGGCATCAGCCGTAGACGCGCCGACCAGCACCACCAGCACTAGCACTGGAAGAACAAAACGACGGTTCATGGGAGGTACTCCTATCGAGACACCAAAGGGGACACACGCAATATGGGAAATCCCTAATTCGGGATCGAGCGCTCTACTCGCACTGATCCTACGCACTGCTATCGACGACCAAACCGGATGTCTTTTAGCCAACCAGCCCACTTACGCCACAGTTCGCATATCCCGCGTACACCTGTATCGGTAGAGTCGGTTATGACGGATTCTAGACTGTCAAATGGACAGAAATCGCCGCCAAACGTCGCGTGTACCCCCCCAGAACGGCGTTATTCCTAGCTTCAAAACCCCCTCCTTTCTTTCGGTGACCTAGGCTTTACGAGAGTAAGGTCTTGCGCCGCCCTCCAGCTCGGCGGCCGACGTGCTGAGTTACCCCAGAGACCGAAGAGCTGTCTGAGCATAAGAAACAAATACGAGGGAAAGATGAGTCAGAATCCCGCACTGCCCCAGGCGCTGTATTCCGACCTCGGCGCGGACCCCGATCTGGGGGAACTCGTCGAGATGTTCGTCGACGAAATGCCCGACCGGGTGGCCAATATCCAGAAACTGCTCGATGCCAGTAACTGGGAAGAGCTCCGCCGGGCCGCCCATCAACTCAAGGGCGCGGCGGGCAGCTACGGCTTCAGCCCGATCAGCCCCACCGCCGCCGTCGTCGAAGACGCCATCCGCGCCGAGCAGCCCGAAGAGCAGATCCGCCAGGCCGTCGAGACCCTGTGCGATATGTGCAACCGCGTCCGCGCCGGGGCGCCGCAATAGCCATCAGAATGGCCTCTCGCCATTTCAAGAAAACAAATCGACGGCCTGATGCCCATGAGTCAGGCCGTCGTTTGTTTAGTGTCTCTTGTGTTCCGCGGCACTTTCAACCGGGCTACTTCTTGCCGGCCTTGCCCAGGGCGACCAGATAGGGGATGCGTTCGCCACCCAGGGCGGACAGTACGGTCCCGCCGGCGGTGAAACAGCAGGTGATCCAGGATTCCTTGCCGTATTTCTCGAGCGCTTTGCCCCCTTCGCCGCCGCCGACGTAGACCTTCAGGCCGGCGTCGTGCATCCGCTTGAGTTCGGGGATGAACGTCTTGGTGCCCGTCTCGAATCGGGCGTCCTCGAACATGCCGAACACGCCGTTGTGGAAGACGACGCCCGGCTCGGCGGCGCCCTGCTGCGAGGCGATGAACCGGCCGACGGCTTCAGAGTATTCTTTGCTCGACGCGGGCCCGACATCGAACTGCTGGTTGCCCGGGCCGACTTCGGTCGAGACTTGGCCGTCCTGTAGGACGAAGTCGACGGGCATGACGAATTCGATGCCCTGCTCCTGGCCGTGGCGGATAAGCCGCTCGGCCTGATCGACCCGGTCGGGCGGGATATAGTAAGGCTCGTCCTTCTTAGCCGGGTCCTCGCTCACACCGAGGTGGAAGTCGCCGCCGTCGAGCCGGGCAGCCGCCTTTTTGAGCGCCATGGCCACCGAACCGGCCGCCAGCACCAGCCGGACGGTGCCCCGGTTGATCATCGCTTCGAGGTTGCGGAGCTTGTCGATCTTCAGCCCGCTGAAAACGATCATCTGGGACTTCAGACACTCCATCAACGGCCCGTCGAACTGCGAAGCCACGTAGGCCCCCAGCGCCACGCGGTCCATCGTCGCGGGGATGACGCAAGTCGACGTGTCGAGGTTGCCGGCCGAAAAAGCCTCGCTGACGTACACCCGGGCGATCTTCTCGGCCATCTCGTTGGCCAGCGTGGCCAGCGGGCCGGCCAGGCCGTCGACGTCTTCGGGCTTGGCCTTCCAGAGAACCCGTTCGATGTCGTACTTCCGCGTGTTCTCCAGCACGAGAACGCTGCCCGGCTCAGCCGACCGAACCGTTTCGGCCGCCGCATCAAGGATCGTATTCGTCTTGGGATCGATCCAGTCGGTAATCAGGGGCACCTTGCAGCCGAGGATCTCGCCGATCCGGGCGGCTACCTTGTCCAACGAGCCTTCGGGCTTGCGGCCGATGTGGCCGAAGATCACCTGCACCCAACCTCGCTCGCGTCCGTACTGAAGCGTCTCCTCCATCGAGCGGAGCCGGATGTCGCCCTGCCCGACCTCGGCGCCCGGCTTGGCGTCGACGTCGCCGCGGACCAGCACGGGCGTCCCGCTGGGTACGTCGTCCAGCGTCTCCAGCCGCGGGGCGGCGGCCACGTATTGCTCCAGACTCATTTCCTCGCCCGGGGTCGCCCCCAGCAATCTACGGCACCAGGCCGCCATCGCTTCGGTCGTCATTGCCATTGCTCACCTCCGCGGAATGTAGAAAAGACCATCCAGGGTCGTTGTGGACACGGATTTGTTGTCAACACAAAACACCGTTCTCGATCAGGCGAGAACTTCCTTCGCCGCCGCCGCGATGTTCTCGGCCGTGAAGCCGTAATGGACCAGGAGCTGCTGGTAGGGGCCCGAGGTGCCGAAGCCGGTCATGCCGAGGAAGCGGCCCGACGGACCGAGGTACTTGCTCCAACCGAGTTCAGTGGCCATCTCGACGCCCACTCGTGCGGTCACGGCCGACGGCAGGACCGACTCGCAATAAGCTGCGTCCTGGGCCTCGAACAGTTCCCAGCTTGGCATGCTGACCACTCGGGCGGCAATGCCTTCGGCGGCCAGCTTGGCCTGAGCCTCGACGCAGAGCGAGACCTCGCTGCCCGTGCCGATCAGGATGACCCGCGGCTTGCCACCCGGCGCGTCGCTCAGGACGTAGGCCCCTTTGGCCACGCCGGCGGCCGGGGCGAACTTCTCGCGGTCCAGGGTCGGCAGGTTCTGCCGCGTCAGGATCAATGCGACGGGCCGATCGGTGATCGTCATGGCCGTGCGATACGCCTCGCCCACTTCGTTCGCGTCGGCCGGACGCAAGACGATCATGCCGGGGATCGCGCGCAGCGAGGCCAACTGCTCGACCGGCTGATGCGTCGGGCCGTCCTCACCAACGCCGATCGAATCGTGGGTGAAAATGTACAGCGCGGGCAGCTTCATAATCGCAGCCAATCGGGCTGATGGGCGGAGGTAATCGGCGAACACGAAGAACGTCGAGGCGTACGCCCGAAGGCCGCAGAGGATCATCCCGTTGGTGGCCGCGGCCATGGCATGTTCGCGGACGCCGAAGTGGAAGTTCCGGCCCGTCGGATTGTCGGCCGAGAAGTCGCCCGCGCCGTCGAACTCGAGCCGCGACTTGTTTGACGGGGCCAGGTCGGCCGATCCGCCGAGCATCCAGGGGATGTTCTTTGCCACCTGGTTGAGCACCTTGCCGGAGGAAGCCCGACTGGCGACGCCCTTGGGGTCGGCAGGGAACGTGGCGATGTCCTTGTCCCATCCCTTGGGCAGCCCGCCCGACAGGATCAAGTCGAGCTGCGCGGCCAGGTCGGGATGCGCCTTGGCGTACTCGGTCCGTTTGGCTTCCCACGCTTCTCGGAGTTGCTTGCCTCGCGCGCCGAGATTCTCCTGAAAATGTTCGAGCACGCCGTCGGGAATGCGGAACTTTTCGTCCTCGGGCCAACCGTAGGCGGTTTTAGTCGCGCGGATTTCGTCTTCGCCTAGCGGGGCGCCGTGGGCTTCGGCCGTGCCTTGCATGTTGGGCGCGCCCCACCCGATCTTGCTCTTGACGATGATGAGCGTTGGCTTGTCGTTTGCTTCCTTGAAGTACGCAATCGCGCCGCGCAAGGCGTCGACGTCATTGACGTCGTCCACCTCGACTACGTTCCAGCCGTAGCCCGAGAAACGGACGGCCACGTCTTCACTGAAAGCCAGTTCTGTCGAGCCTTCGATCGTGATGTTGTTGTCGTCGTAGATCCAGCACAAGTTCGACAGCTTGAGGTGCCCAGCCAGCGAGGCCGCCTCGCCGCCAAGCCCCTCCATCAAATCGCCATCGCTACACAGGGCGTAGACGTTGAAGTCGAACAGATCGAACCCAGGCCGGTTGTACGTCGCGCCCAGCCATCGCGAGGCGATGGCCATGCCGACACTCGTGGCGATGCCTTGGCCCAGCGGACCGGTCGTCACTTCGACGCCCGAAGTGTGGCCGAACTCGGGATGGCCCGGGCAGCGGCTGTTCAACTGGCGAAAACGTTTCAGATCGTCCAACGAGACGGCCGGCTCGTCGGCGCCGACTTGCCGCACGCCGGCCAGGTGCAACGTCGAGAACAGAAGCATCGACGCGTGACCGCAAGATAATATGAACCGGTCGCGGCCCGGCCAGTCGGGTGCGGCCGGGTCGTATCGCAAGATTTCGTTGTAAAGCAGATACGTCACCGGCGCCAGGGCCATCGCCGTGCCTGGGTGGCCGCTGTTGGCCGCCTGGACGCCGTCCATCGACAGCGTGCGAATCGTGTCGATCGCCAGCCGTTGAATGTCATGGTTGTTGTCGGACATCAATCCTCCCGCTGTTTCCTGCAGTACGTTTTGAGACTTCCGGCGGCTTGGAGCTTGCCGGGGAATATCCCCTCCAGCGAGGAGGATATCGTATGCATTGAAACCATCGAATGTAGAAGCTGGACCCCATTTCGTCAACGATCACAGCGTTGTCCATTGTCCCCTTTGCGTAGCCATTATACGGACACTATGTCAAGAAATTGCATCAGGCTATGATGAGCTAAGCTGAACTGGCGTTGGAGGTTACTTCTGGGCGGCACCCATTCTCTGAATCGGTGTCGCGCCAGCGACAAGAGGTCTTACGCGTTTGCCTCTTATGCCTGCGGTGCCCAGGTTCAAGAACCTGGGCCACCCATGAAATTACCCAGCTTGCGCTGTTTACCGAAACTGAGCTAGCCAGGTCTCGACCATTTGGAGAGTAGGGATTCCGGCCTGGCCGCCTGGCTGGGTGGCTTTCAGCGCGGCGGAGGCCGCGCCCAGGCCGACGCACTGAGCCAGGTTCAGGCCCTTGGACACGGCAGCGGCGTAGGCCCCGTGGAAGACGTCGCCGCAGCCGGTCGTGTCGACCACTTCGACGGGAAAGGCCGGGAAGTGCTGTGGCTGGTCGTCTCCGCTGCCCGGGGCGTACCAGAGGCCCTCGCGACCACAGGTGACCACCACGGCCGTGCGGCCGGGCGATTTCAAGGCGGCAACCGCCTCGGCGGGTCCGGGGGCCGAGGTCAGTTCCATGGCGAACGCCTTGGGCAGGACCAGGTGGTCGACCAGGGCCAGCAGTTCGTCGAACGGCCCTTCGGGCACGCGTTCGAAATCGGCCACGATCGACCGGCCGGCCTCCCGGGCGATTCGCACCGCGCGGAGGGTCCCTTCGAGTTGATGATGGTCGATCAGCAGCACGCTGCCCGAGCGTATTACGTCGGCCGGCGGATTCGTCGGGTCGGCGCCGCAGAATCCCTCGCTGCTCGAAAAGATGGTCCGTGTCTTGCTGCCTTGGTCGACGACGATCGTCGAGTGATACGGCCGGGCGTCGTCGCGAAGAACGGCGTGGGCCGTGTCAATTCCTTCACGATGGAATTGATCCATCACGGTCCGAGAAAGCTCGTCTGGACCGAGTGTGCCGAGGTAGGCACATCGGGCCCCCAGTCGTCGAGCGGCCACCAGGGCCGTGCCTGTCTGTCCGCCGCATTGTCGCTCCCGCCGCAACACCCGCACCTTCGCCTCGGCCGGCGGATAGGCCTCGACATAGAGCAGGTCGTCCACGGCGATCACGCCGATGCCCAGAACGTCGTAGGTGGGTGTTTCGGTCATGCGATCGAGAACCAAATGCGTGGATCAACTCAATGCGCGGCGCAAGGCGTCGGCCACTTGTTTGATGGCCGTATTGGCCTGGTCGAGGTCGTTGCCGCGGCGGAAGAAAGCGTGGATCATGCCGTCGTAGCGGGTCAGTGTGACGGGCACGCCCGCGTCGGCCAGGCGCTGGGCGTAAGCCTCCCCCTCGTTGCGCAACGGGTCGTACTCGGCTGTCAGAATCAGGGCAGGCGGAAGACCCTGGAAATCGGCCGCGCGAAGGGGGGACGCGTAGGGTTCCGCGCCATCCTCCTCCCGGGCGAGATACTGCTGCCAGCACCAGCGCATGCCTTCGCGTGTCAGGAGGTAACCTTCGGCGTTTTCGGGGTACGACGGTGTATCGAGGTTGTAGTCCGTCACTGGGTAGATCAGGACTTGCAGCGCCGGTTGAAACGCGGCCCGATCGCGAGCCATCAGGGTGACGGCGGCCGATAGATTGCCCCCGGCACTGTCTCCACCCACGGCGACCCGGTTGGGCTCGATCCCGAGGCTCGCAGCCTGGTCAAACACCCAGGCAGTAGCGGCGAAGGCATCGTCCACGGCGACCGGGTATTTGTGTTCTGGAGCGAGTCGATAGTCGACCGAAACGACCAGACAACCGGCCGCGTTGGCCAACCGGCAGCAGATCGCTTCGTGGGAATCCAGATCACCGATGACCCAACCGCCGCCATGATAATAAACCAGCGCGCCGCGCGGGGCAGGTCCAATGGGTGTGTAGATCCGCACAGGCACGGGACCATGCGGCCCGGCGACTTGACGATTCTCGATCGAGCGAACCGTTTCGGGCGGGCCCATCTCGGTCGTTTCGCGACGGACGCGTGCCCGGCTCTCTTCGATCGAAGCGGCCCCCAGTTCACGATCCCCCGCCGCGGCAAGTCGCGCGAGCAGGGCTTGGGCCTGGGGATCGAGCGGCATTGGGTCTTCCCGGGGTTGGCGTGGCGGGGATCCTGGAGGATACAAGATGAGCTGGCACCATGGCCAGTGATACCACGATCACTGACGAAACGCCAGTGCCACCCGGACGCAGACCGATTTTGCGAGACAACACCCGGCTAAGCGACCCGGGTGGTCAGACGCTCGAGGGCCCGTTCCGCTTCCATGCGGACCATTTTGTGCTCGTCGCTGAGCAGGCGTCGCAGGGCCGGGATGGCCGGGGCGGCCCGATCGCCGTGTAGCCGCAAGGCGCCGGCCGCGTTGCGTCGCGTGATCGGATCATCATAATCGAGCCGCTCGATCAGTTTCTCAATAAGTAAATCACCGTGGCGGGACACGTTCCCTCTCTCCCGTAGTAACAGATTGGCGATCGTGCGGGCAGCAGAACCCAACCGGCCCTGGGGGGCCGAGGTGGGGGGAACCGGCGGAGGGCGCCGCGGGGCTGCCTGCGCGATCTTCCAGGGTGGAATCTTTCGTCAGGCCGGTTCCCGGCTTCCCTACCGGTAACCCCGCGGTCTCTTTGATGTTATCGACCATCCCGCCCGGCGACTTGCCCAACTCACCGTGCTTGCGCTCACCCCGCAGAGTGGCTTGCTGTGAAGCTGGGCGAAATACGTCAACCCAAAGGGGGCTGGTGCATGTTTTCGGCCTGCGCCCGCGTTGCTGATAGCAACCAGCCCGGCCGAAAATGCACCCGTCCCCAAGCAAGAGCCTCCTACTTTGCAATCATCCCCATCAAGGGCAACTTGCCGAGCTTCTTAGCCCATGGCCCCATGGCCTTGACCACGCCGGCGGGCACGTAGAGGCATTTTTCAACGCTGTTCTTCTCGACGGTCGCCGAGAAACCGATCGGCGGGGTGGCCGGGAACTCGGGGATCTTCGGAAACGCCGGGAGGTTCGCCGCGGCGAAGTCGTTGACGGCCTTGACGGTACCGGGCAGGCTGAAGTAGCCGACGAAATGGATGTTCTTCGGCAGGTGGCCGGCCGTTTCGGCCACGCCCGGGTCGGCCGCCAGGCTCGCTTTCGGATCACTCAATGCCGCGATAGCCGCGCGGACGCTCGCTTCGTCTTTTTGGTCATAGATAACATTCTGCTTATCGGCGGCAACAACGTACATCGTGTTCTTGCCGTCTTTGCCGTACATCGCCTGGATCATCAACATCTCCATCCCTCCAGGTTGGCCCATTCCCTGGATCATCGACAATATGCCGGACATGTCAGTAATCACCTTCATGCCTTTGAGGCTGTCGATTTCAAACGGTTCGACGGTAATCTTGGTGCCGACGCCCATGCCTTGGCTGAACTCGGCCGAAGCCTTGGTCTGCTCTTCATTGTCTTTCATAAAGGCGGCCGTGTCGGTGACTGTTGCGCGGGCTATGGCGCGTTGCGAGATGGGCTGGTCTGCCTTGCCGACACGAAGCATCCAGGCTCCGCCCCGAAATTCCTTCATCATCCGGGCTGTGGCCTTCTGGCTTTCAATCATCTTATCGCGTGCCGGGAATCCTTCGGGGAAATTCTCGGCCGAAGCGGCCGTGGCTTCGCTCATGGCGTTGGCCGCGGCCTCGGGCCAGGCGATGGCGCCGGCCAGGATGAACGGCTCATTGGGCAGTCCGGCCAGCGGATTGCCCTCTAGCGGCTTGAGACCCGTTAGGTATTTGACAAACTGGCCGTTGGCGGCCAGATTGCCTCGGGCCGAAATTCGAAGCGCGCCGTCTTTTTCGATCAGAAGACCGCTGGCGGCGGCGGTCACTTCATCTTGGGCCATTGCGATCAGACCCTGGTAGGCCATGCTTAGGGCCATCATCGGCCCGCCCAGGTTCTGAGACATCTGGGCGAACTGTTGACCGGCATGCTTGTAAAAGAGTTCCGCCCCGCTCTTGGTCAAGGCAAGGGCAACATCTTGCTTGCCGATCCATTCTTTCCAGGCAAGAACGTCAGCCGGCGGGTTCTTTCCTTCCAGGACTCGCGCGAGCAGGGCGTCGTTGTCCGGCTCGACAAAGACGGCGTAGTCGCCTTTCTGCGCGGTCAGCGCTCCTTCACCTCCGACCTTGACCTTCGAAACTGTGTCGCTGACCTTCTCCGGCTGGAGTTGGCTGATCAGCTTCTGGTAGTCGGTCACTGGAATTAAGATAACCGGATGGGCAACGGTCGTATCCTTCACGTCGGGCATGACCAACAGGGCGACCGCCCTCTTTTCGTCGAAGCCCTCCTTGACGCCGGCCATCGTCTTGACCGTGGCCAGGAGGCCGTCTTTCGAGATGCCCAATTCATCCGGCAGCGAAAGGCTCATCTCGCCAGCCAGTTTCGTCAGCTTGGTGTCCAGTTCGGCCGGCCGGTTGATCACGGCGATCGCCAGGGCGTCAGACGGCATCAGATCCAGCACGCTCGTGTCCGCCTGGCCCACCGTGGACCAGCCCGCAACGCTCAGCAGAGCCAGAATCAGAATCGAACGAAGGAAAAGTCTCATGGTCGGGTGTCTCCCTCAGGTAAGGAAAATGGATTGGCTCATGAACTGTTTCGCGACCGTTTGAACAGTTCGCCCGGGCATACTGTAGTCATGGCCAAGTATACGTTTCTTTCCCCCCGGCGAATACCGGGTCCCACGGGGGAACGCCGGGAAAACGGGGTCGGCGGACAATACGGCGGATTTGACGCGAGTCGATCGCATCTCTAGCATGGAGACACGTTTCCCTCCCCCCCAGCTACCCCGGACTCTCTTGAATTGGAGCCCTCCCATGCGAAATGCCCGCCCGTCCTTCCTTTCGTTGTTCGTGGTCCTGTCCGCAATCTTGGCCCAAGCCGCTGCCGCCCAGCAAACGGCCCCACCGAAGAAGGCTAAGCCGGCGGTTAAGATCCCAGCGGTTAAAATCGAAGTGTCGACCGATCGGTCAGATGCTCTCTACAAGATGGGCGAACCGGTGCGATTCAACGTGTCTGTCACCCAAAGCGGCAAACCGGTCACCCAAGGCAAGATCCGCTTCGTCCTGGACAACGACGGTCCAAAGAAGCTGGGCTCCGGCACGGTTGTGTTGGACGACAAACCGATTGTGATCGAAGGCAAGATGGACGAGCCGGGCTTCCTGCGTTGCCAGATCACGTTCAAACAAGACAAGCATAAGATTACCGCCCTGGCCACTGCTGGAATCTCACCGGAGAAGATCCAGCCCAGCGCGCCGGCCCCCGACGATTTTGACGACTTCTGGGCGAAGCAGAAGGCCGAGTTGGCCAAGGTGCCAATGAACGCGAAGCTTACGCCGGTCAAGAGCCCCGAGCCGTCGGTCGAGTGTTTTGATGTGAAGGTCGATTGCCTGGGCGGGGCGCCCGTCTCAGGCTATCTCGCTCGACCGAAAGGCGCGAAACCGAAGAGCCTGCCCGTGATACTCTGGGTCCATGGCGCCGGGGTTTACACTTCGAATCTTGAACGACCGGCCTCGGTCGCAGCCAAGGGCATCCTGTCGATGGACCTCAACGCCCACGGCATTCTCAACGGTCAGCCAGCGGAGTATTACACAAATCTGGCCGGAGGGCGACTGAAGAACTACCGGTTGGCTGGACGCGAAGACCGCCAGACGTGCTATTTCCTCGGCATGTACTTGCGGCTGGTCCGTGCAATCGATTTTCTCTGCGCGCAACCGGAATGGGATGGGCAAACCGTAATCGTGATCGGCCACAGCCAAGGAGGCGGCCAGGCCCTGGTGGCCGGTGGGCTGGACAGTCGAGTGACGTGCATCGGGGCAGGCGTCCCGGCGATGTGCGACCACACGGGCATGTTGGCCGGTCGCGTGGCCGGTTGGCCTAGGCTGGTTCCACAAAGCAAAGACGGCAAACCCGATCCCCAGGTTCTCGAAACGACGCGCTACTTTGACGCAGTCAACTTCGCCGCGCGATGCAAGGCCGACGCGATCATGAGTGTGGGCTTCGTCGACTTCGTCTGTCCCCCGTCGACCAACTACACCGCCTACAATCAGCTTCGCGGAAAGAAACGCGTGCTCAACTTCCCCCAGATGGGACACCGGATCACACAGCCCATCCAAGACGCCTTTCTGAAATGGGCCCTCGATCACATCGCCGCCCGCAAAACCGGCACGGCCGATAAAACCCCGACCGGGAAATAGCCTAGCCGGAGCGAACCATGCGTCGCCGGACACGTATGGACCCTGCGGGGGACTGTCGCGTTTTTCGGCCACAAGGCGGGCCACTCCCACCCTCGTGCAATCCGAAAAACGGGACTGTCCCCTTTGGCGGCGCGTCGAAGCGGCCTTTTTTCTCGGAAGAAAAAAGGAAAGAAGCCCCGCGGTAACGAAGAAGGGGACAGGCGCATGCTTTCGGGTTGCACCACGGTCGCAAGCGGCAAACCGTCAGACCGAAAAAAGCACCAGTCCCCGGTGAATCCCGCCGGGGTTTGACAACCGACCCAGAGATGGGGATGATAGGGGCGGCAACGGCCGGTGCCCCCTCTCTTCGGGGATTTGGCGGCCGGACGGAACTTTCTCCCACCACGCGCGTCTCATACAGTGGCCTTGCATTGAGCGACGACGGCCCTTTGATCGAAGCGACTCTGGCAGGCGAGTCGGCCGCTTTCGGACAATTGGTCCGGAAGTACCAGGACCGACTCTACAATACATTGGCCCACCTGACGGGCCGGCCCGAGGACGCACGAGATCTGGTCCAGGACGCGTTCGTCCAGGCCTTTGTGAAATTGGAGACATTCAAGCGACAAAGTGGCTTTTACACCTGGCTGTACCGGATCGCCTTCAACCTGGCGGCTACGACGCTTCGACGCCGGCGTCGGACCGTCTCGGTCGAAGCGGCTCGTGAGTCCAGCGGCCAGGAACCGATAGAACCCGGTGAGGGGCCCCACCAGCGACTCGAGCAAGACGAGCGCTGCCGACAAGTCCAAGAAGCCATTGCCCAATTAGGCGACGAATACCGCAGCGTGTTGGTGCTGCGGGAGATGGAAGGCTGCTCCTACGAGCGGATCGCCGAGATTCTCGATCTGCCCGTCGGAACCGTCCGGAGCCGGTTGCACCGTGCCCGGGCGCAGCTACGCGATCAACTAGAAGAAGTGCTTTCGGTCGAACCATGAGCTACGAGCCGCACGACGAACTGCTCAGCGCCTATCTCGACGGCGAATTGACCGCCGACGAGAAGGCTCGCGTCGCGCGCCTCCTGGCCAACGACCCGGCCGCCCGTCGCCGCCTCGATGAGCTTCGCGTGGTCAGCGCGGCCGTGCAAGGGCTACCCAAGCTCACGCTGGGCGAAGACCTCAGCGATCGGGTGCTCCGGCTGGCCGAACGGCAGATCCTCGCCGGACCGGCCGACGCCAAGACTTCCGACACGAAACCGGTCGCGCCGGCCGAGGCCTCGTGGCGACGGTTGGGACGCCGGCTGCTGACTCCCCGGACGTTGGTCTGGCCGGGCGTGGCCGTGGTGGTGGCCATCCTGCTGATGCTTTACAACCCGGGCGGGGAACATGTCGCCAAGAACGCCGCAAAACCCAAGAAGAATGAGCCCGTTGTCGGGGCAGACGACAAACCTCGAGGAGAACCGGCCTTGCCCGTGATATCCCCCGTGCCCGAGGCTGCTGCATCGAGCGGGTATTCCACGAAGCATGGCGTCTCGCGGCGAGATGAGAAGCGGGATTTCGAAGGCGTGAAGATCGACGAGAGTGGGCGTGCGGACGTCGCCAAAAAACTTGACAACATGACCGCGTTCGAGAGTCCGCCCGCGGGACCATCCAAGATGAGCGCGGCCAACTCGCCGGTCTTGTCCGAGCCGGCGACTCGCCCCGTGGCGAAACCCGATGAAACGCGAGACACGATGGAAAAGACCATGTCTCGCAAGGGCGGCTCGGGGTTCGATAACGACGCCAAGCTCCGCTACAAGTCCAAGGCCGGGCGATACCCGGTGGCGGATGCCGAGAAGCCGGCCGCCCCGCGACCCAACGCGAAAGCGCCCGAGTATGCCGGCAAAGGCGGCCCGGGCGGCATGGGGGTCATGGGCGGCATGGGCGCGGGCAATAAAGGCGGCCTACCTCCCAGTGATAATAATGATAATAACTGGACCCGCGAACCCAATCTTGCCCAAAACTTCAAAGGTCTTAACGAAAGAGGCCCGGTGGCCGAAGCGCCCGTGCTGATCGTCCGCTGCGAACTGACGCCCGAAGCGGCCCAGAAGGATCTTTTTGCGAAGGTGCTCACGGGCAACCGCATTGAGTTCACCGACGAACTGGTCGACCTCAAACAGCTCGCTGGCGACACGAAGCAACGTCAGGTCGCGCAGGACGGTTCCGGCGGAGTATTCACTCCGATGGGCAAGATTGGCACGCTGCACACTCAGCCTCGGCGCGAGGTCGGCAAGCGTGGCAAGGACTACAATAAAAACCAATCCGAGTTGGAAGAGTTCCCCCAACGTGGGCAGAAGGCCGAACAGGTCCTGGTCGAAGCGACGTGGGAGCAGATTGAAGGCACGCTCGACGAGATCAACCGGAAGCCCAAGATGTTTCTGTCGCTTGTCGCCGAGCCGACGCCGGGAGCGTCAGCCCAAGTACCACGCTCGGTCGAGTCGTATAACTACAGATCATTTAAAGAAAACCAACTGAAGCAGGCGGTCAAGAAACTTGAAAAGAGAGCAGTCCGCACACCGCACGGTCGCGCCCAGCGGCTGCCCGCTGACATGCCGGAACTCTCGGCGCAGCTTGCTCAGTCGACGGTGCCCTCGTCGGTTCAAACACCGGCCGTAAACATGCCGGTGCAGCCAATCGCCCCGTCGTTCACCCCGGCGCCGGGAGGTCCACCTCCGACGTCAAGCGCCCAGCGTGGCTCGGGCGAAGCATACCAGCATAAGACGCAGGCCAGGCAACCCGAGGAGCATGCGGCCTCCGAGTTGGCTCAGTCGGGCCCTGCCCTACCGTCCACGCCCCTCACTCCACAGATGGGCTTCGGCGGCCAGTCTGCCCCGAGTCCGCCCGCGGCAGGCGTGGCTGCGGAGCAATCGGCGCGTCAGTCTCAATCGGGCGGATCGCTCCAATCCTTGCACGATGCGATTCCCCAAACGGCCGCGGACACGACAATCTATCGTGTTCTCTTCCTGCTGGAAGTCGTTTCGCCCGCCCGGGCCGCCGCTTCGGTCGATACGCGTGTCCTATCGCGAATCCAGGCCGCCTCCCCGGCCGAACCCGGCCCAACCCCGTCTCCGCCTCCCAAAGCCTCAAAAGAACCGCTGCCCGCGAAGGCTCGCGAGTAGTCGGTTCAATCGGGCGCCACTGCTCTTCAACAAGTTTTCCCCATCGCCGACGGTCTGTCCGCAACCATCATTGCGTGTCCCAAAGGCCGTTTTCTTCGGCTCCGCGTCGTTGTTGCCTTGGTTCTGTCGGCCGACGCTGGAAGCTCTGGTGACGGACGTGTTAAAATGGGGCCCTTTCGGCCGAGCGATTGACGATCGGTCAGTAACCGAGCGGAAAAGGTGCCAGGCACCTTTTGTGCGAAGCACCCGAAGGGCCGTTCCGGCAAAAGGTGC
>JAFGFF010000257.1 GCA_016931075.1 Pirellulales bacterium
CGACCGCCACCTCGTCGGCGATCAGCAGCACGTCGAACCGCCGTGTCAACTCGCGAACGCCCCGCAGGTAGCCCGGCGGGTGCATCAGCATCCCGGCCGCGCCCTGCACGAGCGGCTCGATGACCATCGCGCCGATCTTCTCGTGATGCTCGGCCAGTACAGCTTCTAGCTGTTCCAGACTATGCCGCAAGACGTCTTCCGACGCAACGCCCGGCGGAGGCCGATACGGATCGGGCGCCGGCACACGGTGGGCCTTGAACAGCAGCGGCTCGAACATCGCGTGAAATCGGGCGACCCCGCCGACGCTCACGCTGCCGAGCGTGTCGCCGTGGTAGGCCTCGCCCAACGCGACGTAGCCCGACTTCTCCGGCCGCGGATTCTCCCGCTGCCGCCAGTACTGCAGGGCCATCTTGATCGCCACCTCGACGGCCGTGGCCCCGTCGTCGGAGAAGAACACATGGCCCAAGCCCTCGGGCGCTAGGTCGACCAGTCGTCGGGCAAGCCGGATCGTCATCGGGTTCGACGTCCCCAGCGCCGTCACATGCGCCAC
This sequence comes from Pirellulales bacterium, assembly GCA_016931075.1. Lineage (GTDB taxonomy): Bacteria > Planctomycetota > Planctomycetia > Pirellulales > Thermoguttaceae > JAFGFF01. Next base: position 551 of record JAFGFF010000257.1, read on the forward strand.
CCGCTCGATCTGCTCCCGCACGGCCGCATCCAACCGCGGATGCCGGTGCCCATGCACGTTGCACCAGAGACTGCTCACCCCGTCGATGTACTCATTCCCATCCAAGTCCACCACCCGACACCCGTGGGCCCGCTCCAAAATCAACGGCTCATACTCGGCCATCTGCGTGAACGGATGCCAAACGACCTCTCGATCCCACGATTCAAGCTGTTCTCGCGTCGGTTCGGGCATGGGGCCGGATAGGGCTGGGAGAAAGCAGGGCTGACAGGGACGTGTCTGGGCATGGCACCCGGCCACGCCCTGATTCCATGTTACCCGAGAACACTCTTCACCCCCAGCCAGTGACACACTGAGGATGCACCCAATTATTCCGCCACCGGCACCGGGCCGGCGAGGAGTTCGTAGTGCTCGACCGGGGTGAGCTTGCCCGATTGGACGATCTGGCAGGCGGTTTGGAGTTGGGGGAGGCGGGTTTCGAGGTACTGGGCCAGGACGACGCGCTTGCGGGCGTTGGCCGAGGCTTGGCTTAGCAGGTAGTGGCCGCAGAGGACCGTGATGGCACAGTCGACCAGGCGGCGGGCCGAAAGGTCGAGGAAAGCGCTGGACGTGCCTTTGGCGAAGGCGATCGCTTCGAGCGTCTTTTGCTTGGCCTCGACGAGCTGCTGCTGGAAGGCGGCCAGTTCGGGGTCGTCGTACTTCTTTTCTTCAAGCTGGCCGGCGTATTGTTCGAACGTGCCGGAGGTCAGGCCCTTGATGGCGGCGACGACTTGGAGCTGGCTGGTGCCTTCGTAGATGGTGGTGATCCGGGCGTCGCGCGAGTGGCGCTCGGCGGCGTAGTCCTTGATGAAGCCGGATCCGCCCAGGACCTGGATGGTCTTGTGGGTGACGTCGATGCACATCTCGGAGCAGTAGTACTTGCTCATCGGGGTGAGCATGCTATTGAGCCGCTTGTAGGTGCGGCTGGCCTGTTTGCGTTCCTTTTGCTCGGCCGGGTCGAGATTCTGGCTCCATTCGAGAATCCGCAGGTTGTTGTTCTCGCGGTCGCAGACGATGCACGTCTCGTAGAGCAACGCCCGGGCGGCTTCGATCGAGACCTTCATGTCGGTAACCAGTTCGGCCACGGCCGGCATCCGCTCGATGGGCACGCCGAACTGCTGACGGGTGTGGGCGTAGGTCCGGCCCAGGCGATAGGCGGCCTCGGCGATGCCGACCGACTGGGCGGCGATGCCCACGCGGGCACCGTTCATCAGGGCCAAGACATAAGTGATCAGCCCACGCTGCCGTTCGCCGACCAGCCGGGCCGGCACGTTGTCGTAGACCAACTCGCAGGTGGGCGAGCCGTGGATGCCCAGTTTGTTTTCGAGGTGCCGGACGCGGATCTTCTCGGACCGCTCGGAGATGAACAGGCTCAGGCCCCGGCCGTCGGAGATTTCCGGCTCGCTTCGGGCCAGCGTCAGAAGGATCTCGCCGCAGCCGTTGGTGATGAACCGCTTGACGCCGTTGAGGACCCAATTGCCGTTTTCGTCCTGCTCGGCGCGGAGCCGGACGGCTTGCAGGTCGCTGCCGGCGTCGGGCTCGGTCAGGACCATCGCGCCGGTCACCTCGCCGGTGGCGAACCGCGGCAGGACCTCGTCCTTGATCTCCTGGTTGGCGAAGGCGTTGACCGTTTCGGCGATGCCTTGCAGTCCGAACATGTTCATGAACGACCCGTCGCCGCGCGAGATGATCTCGTTGGCCATGGTGTAGATCAGGTTGGGGCAGTTCAGCCCTCCGTATTTGCGGGGCAGGGTGAAGCCCATCAGGTCGGCCTTGGCGCAGGCGTCGAGGTTTTCCTGCACCAGCGGATGGTAGGTGACGGTGCCGTCGTCGTGGTTGTGGGTGTTGCCTTCGGCGTCGACCTGTTCGGCGTTGGGGGCGAGCGTTTCGCCGGCGATTTGCCCGACGATCTCGAGCACGCGGCGATAGTTGTCGATCGCGTCGGCCTCGTCGACCGGGGCGTAGTCGGCGTCGCCGTTCTCGGCGTCGTTCTCCTGCAGCCGGGCCAACTCGGCCAGGTCCATGTGGTCGAACAGGAACCGGATGTCGTCGTTATCCAGGAAATAGTTGGCCACTGGCCACCTCCAGATGAATTCTGTTTTATCGTCGCAATGCGTGATGGTTCTTGTAGGGTGGGGCACACCTGCCCCACCGGATTCACATGCCGCGCGGCATTGGTGGGGCAGGTGTGCCCCACCCTACTAGGTCAATGTTTCTCTCGGACGGCCTTGGTCACCATGGGGACGACCTTGTTCAGGTCGC
>JAFGFF010000258.1 GCA_016931075.1 Pirellulales bacterium
GACCTACGCCGAGGAGCTCTACACCCAATCGGTTTTGGACGTCGAGCCGGGCCAGGCGGCATTGGGGGTCCTGCCGGGCGTAGCCGTCACCGCCACACTGGTCGCCGTGGGATTGCTCTTGGTCTCGCGACTCGCACCTCGGGGTCAAGACGCCGGCTTGAGGCGTCCCCACGTATTCCAGCTCGGGCGGTGGCGCATTCCGCTGGCCGTGTTGGTCGGCGGGTTCCTGCTGCTGGTCGTCGGCGTGCCGTTGGGCAGCCTGGTCTACAAGGCCGGCTCGCTGGTCACCGATAGTCCCAACGGTCTGCATCGATCCTTCTCGCTGGGAAAATTCCTGGAAATCGTCGGAACGAGTCCGTGGCGCTACCGGCGCGAGTTGGGCTGGTCGATGGCCATCAGCGCGACGGCCGCCACGGTCGGCCTGGTCCTGGCCATCGCGGTCGGCTGGTTCGCCCGACGGGGCGGCCTCCGCGCTTTCTTTCCTCTGACATTGACGGCCGTGGGGCTGGCGCTGCCCGGGCCGCTGATCGGGCTGGCGGTCATCTGGCTGTTGAACCGGCCCGACTGGCCGCGGCTGACGTTCTTGTACGATCAATCGATCCTTGCGCCGGTGTTGGCCCTGGTCGTTCGGGCGTTGCCCCCGGCCGTGTTGATCCTCTGGCATGCGTTTCGAAGCGTTCCGCAGACCACGCTCGACGCGGCCGCGTTGGAAGGCGCCGGGCCGTGCCGGCAGCTTGTTCAAATCGCCCTGCCGTGCCGCTGGCGGGCCGTGGCGCTGGCCTGGCTGGTGGCCTGGGTCGTCGCGTTGGGTGATCTGGCGGCCAGCGTGCTGGTCGTTCCGCCGGGCGTCACAACCCTTTCGATCCGCATATTCACCCTGCTGCACTACGGCGTCGAAGATGAAGTCGCCGGCATCTGCCTGGCCCAAATCGTCCTCTTCGCCGCCGTCACCGGCCTGCTCTGGGGGCTGGCAAAGCGTGGATGGGGTGTCAACCGAGGTAGAAGATCGACCTAGAGAGCGGGGCCTAGCCGGGTATAATGGAATGTGAGGGTGTCCGGGAATTCGATCCCGGAAAACAAGCTGATTTCGGAATATTTGTGGGTGCCATGCCCAGACGACCGCCTTGGCGGCGGATGGGCATGAGATTGAGGTCACCCTTGCCAACATGCCCATCCGCCGCTGAAGCGACGTCTGGGCATGGCACCCAGCCACCAACAGGTGCAACCAGATTGGAACCTCCAAGCGTCGGGTTATAATCCCGCCCTGCCTCGCTTGCGAGATGCGATGTATGAAGACGCCCGCTATACTACAACTCGACCGTATGTCCCGTGCCGCGCGGATCGGATGGATCGTCGTGATGCTCGTCGTGATGGGGCCGGTCCATGCGCTGGCGCTGGAGCACGTCGTCTTCCGGCGCGGCGAGACCGAGCGGACCGTCGACGGGGAACTCGTCTCCGAGACGCAGGACGGCGGGATCATGGTGCTGGCCGCCGACGGGGCGCTTTGGCGGATCGAGCCGAAGGAACTCGTCAGCCGTCGGACCGACAAGACGCCGCTCGAGCCGCTCTCGGCCGACGCGTTGGCCCAGAAGCTGCTGGCCGAACTGCCCGAGGGCTTCGCCGTCCATAAGTCGGCCCATTACGTCGTTCTTTACCAGACGTCGCGCGAATACGCCCAGTGGTGCAACTCGCTCCTGGAACGGCTTCATCATGCGTTCACGAACTACTGGACCCATCGCGGATTCAAGCTCAGCAAGTCCCGGTTTCCGCTGGTGGTGATCGTGTTCGCCAATCGGGCGTCCTACGTCGAGTACGCCAAGGCGGAGGTCGGCGATGCGGCCAAGTCGATGCTGGGCCATTACAACCTGGACACGAACCGTATCGCGATGTACGACCTGACCAACGGGACCGGAGTCCGGTACACCCGGTCGGGCTTCAACCTGGCGGCCGGCACGGTGGCCACGATCATCCACGAAGCAACGCACCAGATCGCCTACAACTGCGGCCTGCACGCCCGGCTGAGCGACTGCCCCGTCTGGTTCAGCGAGGGCATCGCCACGTTTTTTGAAACACCCGACTTGACGAGTCAGCGCGGCTGGCGGACGGTCGGCCAGATCAACACGACCCGTTTCGCGCGTTTCCAACAGTACCTCGCCCGCCGCCCGGCCGATTCGTTGACCACGCTGCTCAGCGACGACAAGCGTTTTCACGACACCCAGCAGGGACTGGACGCCTACGCCGAGGCGTGGACGCTGACCTACTTCCTGCTTCGCCGGCACCCGAAGGAATATGTAAAATATCTGGAGCACCTCAGCCGCAAGAAGCCGCTTCTGTGGGACACGCCCGAGGAGCGGATCCGCGAGTTCGAGGCCGTCTTCGGCGACGTGAAGGAGCTGGACCGCGAGTTCCTCCAATACCTCCCCCGGATCCGGTGACGCCGCGATTCCAGTGTAGTGTCTCAATCAGATCGAGATTTTTCGCTATGACACGGACCTGTAGGGAACGCCCTCTGTGGCGTTCCGACGGCTCGGTCAACCGGGGAACGACACAGAGGCCGTTCCCTACAGAATGCCAAGATTGATTCGAACAGACCGCCGCTATCCCGCCTGCCGATGCCCGATCCCTCCCCTAAGCCCGACTCGATGTTCCCGCGGCTTCGCCGGATGCACGTGGTGTTCGCCGTGTCGTCGCTGGCGCTGCTCGGGGCGGTCGTCTGGATGGTGGCGGCCGATCACCAGCGGCAGTGGAAGGAGTATCAGGAGACCTACCGCGACCGGATCGAGCCGTGGCTGACTCGGACACGCCTGGACGCCCAGCGCGACGAGGCGTCTTCTGCCCGGGACGAAGAAGTCACCGCCGCGTTGGAGGAAGCCCGGCGATCGGCGCCCGACTTCAAGACCATCGAACAGATCTGGCTGCCCGAGCTGACGATCGACTACCACTTCCGCCAGGTCGCCCGATTCGACCGCTGCACCACCTGTCACCAGGGCATCGCCAAGACCCAGCCCGGTTCGGCCGACCGGCCCGACCTGCCGGCGACCGAGGAGTTCACGGTCGACCTGAAGGCGCCGGAAGAAAACAGACCGGTGGACGGCCCGACGTTGCGCGACGTTTTCGGCTTCGTGCTTGCTCCGCAAGGGATGCTCGATCTGGACGCGCCGACCGTGGCCCGGGTGTTGCCCCGTTCGCCGGCCGCCTGGGCCAAGCTCCGGCTGGGCGACGTGCTGGTCAAAATCGACGGTCAACCGGTGGCCAATTCGGCCGAGGCAGAGTCTCGACTCTTGGAGGCGGCCTCCGACGGCAAGAAGGAGGAGCGAAGTCTTAAGCTGACGATCCAGCGTGGCGTGCCCGAGCCTTATGTGTCGCATCCGAGGTTGGACCTGTTCGTCGGGGCGCGAAGCCCGCACCCGATCTCGCGGTTCGGCTGCACGATCTGCCACAATGGGCAAGGGAGCGCGACCGAGTTCAAATTCGCCTCGCACACGCCCAACAGTATGGCTCAACAGGCCCGATGGCGCGACGCGCATGGCTGGTTCCGCAATGCCGATTGGGAGTGGCCCATGCTGCCGAGGCGGTTTGTCCAGAGCGGTTGCGTCCGGTGCCATCCCGAGGTGACCGACCTGCGCCCCAGCGATCGGTTTCCTGATCCGCCCGCGCCCAAGCTGCTGGCCGGCTACGATTTCGTCCGCCAGCACGGGTGCTTTGGTTGTCACACGATCAAGGGGACGTCTCCCTCCGGCCAACGTGTCGGCCCGGACCTCCGGCTGGAGCCCAACTACGCGGCGGCCGCACTCGAGCTGCTTCACACCGAACCGGCCCTGACCAGAACACAACAGGCCGAGGCCCGAAAAGTCGGCGAACAGCCCGACGCGCCAGCACCGCGCCGCCGGTTGATCGAATCGCTCCAGGCGGATGAAAAGACATTGGCCAAGCTTTCGCCCGAGTCCAGGGCACTGGTCGACTTGCTGGCCTTGGAGCCGGCCGTGCCAGGCACGATGCGCAAGGTGGGGCCAAGCTTGCGCAGCGTGGCCGACCGGCTCGACGGGCCGTTCATCGAGCGGTGGATCGCCAACCCTCGCGCGGTCCGGCCCACGACGCGGATGCCCCAGTTCCACGGCCAGCACGAACATCTCGACGGCGCGTCTTTGGCCGACGCCCGGCGATTCGAGGCGGTCGAACGCCGGGCCCTGAGCCACTGGCTCCTGGCCGTGAGTCAACCGGTCGGACCGGCGCCGACACCCGAAAACATCACCGAGCCGCCCTCCGTTGCGCGCGGAAAGCATCTGTTCCAGACACAAGGCTGCGCGGCCTGTCACCGGCACGACGATTTTCCCACCGCTCCCGGCACACAAGGCCCCGACCTGAGCCGGCTGGGCCAGAAGTACACCGGGCCCAAGGCGACCGCCTGGCTGACCAGTTGGATCCGCGATCCGGCCCGGCACGCGTCGCGGACGTTGATGCCAAACGCGATGTTGGAACCCAAGGTGTTGGAGAGAGCTGGAGATGATGGACAGGTGGTGGATGAAAGAGGCGATGTTTCCGACGCCACGCACCCTCACCCCCGGCCCCTCTCCCAAAGGGAGAGGGGAGTTTATGATCCGGCGGCCGACGTGGCGGCCTATTTGTTGGCCTCGGGCAAGCCGTCCAAAGAGCCGTCGGTGCCGTTGGTTGATCGGGACTTGGACGAGTTGGCCCTGATGCACCTTGCCCGGGCGTTCCCCAAGGCCCAGGCCGAGCGGTTCCTGGCCGAAGGCATCCCGGAGTCGATGGCCGATCAGGTCACCGGCCACGAGGTCGAATTGCTCGGGCCGATCACACTCGAAAAAAAGCTCCGCTACGTCGGCCGGCGGACCGTGGCCAAGCGGGGCTGCTTCGGTTGCCATGATATTTCCCATTTCGAGACGGCCCAACCCATCGGGCCGGAGCTTTCCGACTGGGGCCGTAAGAGTGAATCGCTCCTGGCGTTCAACCAGGTCCACCAGTTTCTCGAAAAGACCGAACCGGCCGGGCCCGACGGCGGAAAAGGTGCCAGGCACCTTTTGTGCGAAGCACCCGAAGGGCCGTTCTGGCAAAAGGTGCCTGGCACCTTTTCCGCAGGCCGTCAACGATTACCCGACGAGGCCTTTTATCGCGACGCCGTCGCCGGCCAACGCCGCGAAGGTTTTATTTGGCAGAAACTCCGGGCACCGCGAAGCTTTGACTACAAAACGACCGCCACCAAGGGCTACAACGAGCGGCTCACGATGGGCCGGTTCACCACGACGCCCGAGCAGGTCGAGGCAGTCGCCACGTTCGTCCTGGGCCTGGTTGCCCAACCGCCGGCCGAGCCCTACGTCGCCCAACCGGCCGGCCGACGTCAGGCGATCGTCGAAGGCCACCGGGTGCTGACGAAATACGCCTGCACCGAGTGCCACACGCTGGCGATGGAGCGTTGGCGATTCGAGTTCGATCCCGAGACGTTCGAGACGCCCGCGCCGGCCGACGATTTTTCATTTCTCCGGCCGCACATTGCACCTGAGATATTGAAAGCCTCGACACGGCTCGACCTGCGAGGGCTGGGCTCGGCCGAAGCGATCGGGATGCCGCAAGTCGACGCCGACGGAAAGCCGTGCGAGTTGGAAGGCGACGAAGAAGACGCCGAGGGCGAGCCGCTGCCAATGAGGGCCTTTTCATTGTGGTCGCCGGCGGTCGTCTCGGGCGAGGTCTGCACGACCGGCGGGGCCGACCTGTTGATCTATGACCACCAGATCACGTTCCGCCGCGAGCCCGAGGGCGGGGCCTTCGCCCGATGGCTCTACCCGATCGCTCTGGCCGACGCCCGCGCGGCCGGTGCGAACGTGGCCGGCATGGAAGCCTGGGGTTGGGCGCCGCCGCCGTTGGTGGGCGAAGGGACCAAGGTCAATCCGAACTGGCTGCACACCTACCTGCTCAACCCAACGCCCATCCGGCCCGCCTCGGTCCTGCGAATGCCGAAGTACAACCTTTCGTCGGACGAAGCTCGCAAGTTGGTCCAGTACTTCGCAGCCGGCTCCAATGCCTGGCCTCCAACCGCGCCACTGCTTCGCACGGACGCCGAACTGGCCGAGCTGGAACAAAAGCGTCCCCACCGCCTGGATGACGCGATGCGGATTCTGCTCGACAGCAAGACGTTCTGCGCGAAGTGCCATGTGATCGGCGACTATCAGCCGGGCGGCGACGTCACCACAACCCTCGGCCCGAACCTCGAAGCGGCCGGCCGCCGCTTGCAGCCCGACTACATCCGCCGCTGGCTGGCCCATCCCCAAAAACTCCTCCCCTACACGGGCATGCCCGTCAACTTCCCACCCACCGGCGACCCGTTGGGCCAAGACCTGTTCAAAGGCGCCAGCCAAGAGCAGATCGACGCCCTGGTCGACCTCTTGACCCACTACGAACAATATCGCATAAACCAGATGCCCCTTCGTCGGCTGATGGAGAAGGCGACCGGACCGGGAGCCTCCCCGTCCAAGTCGCCCGGCAAGGCGGAGTAGGGGCTCCCTTGTTCGTGAGTGTCTTCTTCCCGGGCAACCTTCTGGTGAAGGGTTTCCCCGGGCAGGGCTCGAGTGTAGTGTCTCAACCTGATCGTGATTTATCACTTTGAAACATGCCTGTAGGGAACGCTCTCCGTGGCGTTCCGATGGTTCGGTCAACCGGGGAACGGCACAGAGACCGTTCCCTACAGATTGTCAAGATTGTCCAAGATAAATGCCACCAATTGCGAGACGCTACACTAGGTTGAACGTCTCCCGAATGAAAACGGAAGACGGGAACCCGGCCTATCCGATACTGGCAATATGAATCAAAACGATTCCACAACGCCGGCGAAGTTCGGGACTTTCGGCGGGGTCTTCACGCCTTGCACGCTCACGATCCTGGGCGTGATCCTGTTCCTGCGTCTTGGGCACGTCGTGGGCAGGGCGGGCGTGCTCCAGGCGGTCGTGATCATCGCGATGGCCAACGCCATCACCCTCCTGACCGGCCTGTCTCTCTCGGCGATCGCCACCAACACGCGCGTGCGCGGCGGCGGGGCCTACTTCCTGATCAGTCGCAGCCTGGGCGTGGAGTTCGGCAGCGCGATCGGCATCGTCTTCTTCCTTGCCCAGGCGATTGCGGTGTCCATGTACGTCGTCGGCTTCACCGAGGCGTTCGTGGCGTCCTTCGGGTGGGCGACTCTCTCGCCGAAGGTCATCGCCACCGTCGTGAACGTCGGCGTGTTCATCTGCGTCTACATCGGGGCCGGTTGGACGATCAAGATCCAATATGGGATCCTCGCCGTCATGGCCGTCGCCCTGGTTTCGTTTTTCTCCGGCGCGCTGGCCAAGGCGACCCCGGCGGCGCTCGCGGTCAACCTTCAACCGTCCTACGTCCCGGCGGAAGGATTTTTTGCTTCCTTCGCCCTGTTCTTTCCCGCGGTGACCGGCATCATGGCGGGCGCGAACATGTCGGGCGACCTCAAGAACCCGGGCCGGGCGATCCCCCTGGGCACGCTGGCCGCCATCGGCGTCACCGCGGTGCTCTATCTCGTCATGGCCGTGGCGCTGGGCGCCTCGTGCGATCGTGACGCGCTGTTGGACAACCACAACGTCGTCCGGGACATGGCCTGGTTGCCGAGCATGATTACCGCGGGCATCTTCGCCGCGACGCTCTCGTCGGCGCTGGCCAGCATGATGGGAGCGCCCCGCATCCTCCAGGCGCTTGCCCGGGACAATATCTTCAAGTGGCTCGGCCTGTTCGGTCGCGGGAGCGGCCGTCACGGCGAACCGAGGCGAGCCGTGGTTTTGACGTTCCTGATCTCGCAGGCGTGCGTGCTGTTGGGCGATCTCGACACGATCGCCCCGCTGATCACGATGGCCTTTCTGATTACCTACGGAACGTTGAATCTGGCGACGTATTCCGAATCGGTCACGCGCAACCCCAGCTATCGGCCCCGATTCCGCTACAGCCACTGGTCGACAGCGCTTTTGGGCGGCCTCGGCTGCCTGGCCGTCATGTTTCTGATCGCGCCGGTCTGGGCGGCCGTTTCCATCGTGCTGATGGCGGCCGTCTACCGCATGGTCAGCGTCCGGGAGATCGAGTCGCGTTGGGGAGACGTGCGAAGCGGCGCCGTGTTCGAACGCGCCCGGCGAAGCCTGCTGACGCTCGAAGAGCAGGCCTATCACCCGAAAAACTGGCGGCCCGTTGTCCTGGCCCTCAGCGGTGCGAGTTGGCAGCGGACCCACCTGGCCGTTTTCGGCCACTGGCTGACGGCCGGACATGGCGTGCTGACCCTGGGGCAAGTGATCCAGGGCGAGGTCGAGGACCTGGCTGAACGCCGCCGGCGCCAGGAAGACCTCGTACGGTCGTTCATCGACGAGGAGCAGTTGCAAGCGTTCCCGGCCGTCGTGGTGGCCCCCTATCTCTCCGATGGCGTCGAATCACTGGTGCAATGCTCCGGGCTGGGCGCCTTCGCACCGAACACGGTCCTGTTGGGCTGGCCCACCGATCCGGCGCGGGTCGAACGGTTCGGGGCCATTCTGCGCGTCGTCGCCGGTTTCCACCGCAGCATCGTCACCGTCCGAAGCACCGAGGAAACCGACGATCCGTGGGAAGTGCCTGAGGGAACCATCGACGTCTGGTGGCGAGGCAAGGCCAACGGGCCGTTGATGCTTCTGATTGCGCATCTGTTGACCACCAACGACTCTTGGCGAGCCCACCGAATCCGCCTTCTGAGAGTGGCCCCGTCGAAAAACGCTTGTCAGGAGATGACCGAGCATCTCGAACACCTGCTCGAAACGTCGCGGATCCGCGCCACGGCGAAGGTCCTCGTCGCCGACGACGTGCCGGCCGCCATCCAGCAGGCCTCCCGCGACGCGGCCGTCGCGATTCTCGGATTCGAAGCCCCCGCCGAGGGCGACGAAAACGCCTTCTTCGAAAGCATGGAACGGCTCGCCGGCGCCCTGCCCAGGGTCATCTTCGTCGATAGCGCGGGCGGGGTCGAACTCGAGACCTAGACGTTGCCCTCGCGGTTCCCTTGCGAGGTCCCGGAATGCGATACCGTCCGGGCAATGTGTACATATCTTCACAGCCAGGTCGTTTCGCCCCGGGCTACAATTGTGTTCCAGGGGGACGACGACTCGCCTCAAAGCGTGATAGAATCGGGGTGTTCATCGATTCCTGCATAGTCATTCATCACAAGGCACCCGAGATTCCGGATACCTCAGAAGGAGCCAAACATGAGACGTATGTTCATTCTATTGACGGTGTTCCTTCTCCCTGCCTCGGTTCTCGGTCAGAAAACGCCGGAGGTTCCGGCCGGCCAGGAGGAGATCATCAAGCAGACCGAACGTTACTTCGACGCCACCGACCGTCAGGACACGAAGACGCTCGACGCACTGTTGCTGGACGACTGCATGGCGTTCTACCCTCGCGGCGTGACGAAGACGAAAGCCGCGATGCTGAAGGAGTTGGGCAAGACCAAGTCGGGTGGCGAGAAAGAGCCAGCCACACACTCGACCGCCGATCTGAAGGTTCGTCGGGCCGGCAACACGGCCGTCGTGACCTGCCAGTTGACCACCAACCAGGGCAACACGCCGGGCATCACGCATAAACGAACACTGATTTGGACACGACAGGATAACCGATGGCGACTCCTGCACGATCAGTGGTCGTTCGTCGGGGCGGCCCGGGAGGCCGAGTTCTGGAGCGATTACTTCCGCGGCGACAACCGCAACTACAACCGCAAGCCCAACGCACTGCTGGCCGAAGCCATCCAGGGCCGCCGCCCGGGCAAGGCCCTGGACGTCGGCATGGGCTCGGGTCGGAACGCCCACTGCCTGGCCCGACACGGCTGGGACGTCACCGGGATCGACCGGTCCGACGGCGCGCTGGCCGTCGCCCGGCAACAGGCCATCGACCAAGGCCTGCGAATCACGCCCGTCCTCCAATCGGCCGAACAGTTCGACTGGGGTCACGGCCGGTGGGACCTGATCGCACTGCTCTACTTCCACGGCGTCCGCGAGAACATGCCCAAGATCCGCCAGTCGCTCCGCCCCGGCGGCCTGGTCTTCGTCGAAGCCTTCCAGGCGCAGCCCGGCAAGCCCTCGGGAGGCGTCTTCTACGAACCGAACGAACTACGCAACCTCTTCGCCGGCTTCGAGATCCTCAAGTACGAAGAAGTCGAAGCCGTCGCCGATTACGGCCAAAAACAACAGCAACTCGTCCGGCTGGTGGCGCGGAAGCCGACGGGCCACTCATCACACGGCCAATCGCCTCGTCGACGAACTGCACCGCTCTTTCGCGGCCTCCGAGCCCGATCGCGCTGACACAGCATGAAGAGACGAGAGTACATCGTGTTTTGAACTGATTGCTACATGGGTGGCCCCGATAGCTTCGCTATCGGGGGGCCTTCAGGCCCAGGAGGCGGCAGTTCGGCTCAACACTTTCTTCTAATTGGCTGCATCTTGAACACGCCCGGTGCAATAACAATAGAGTCGTCCTGAATGTCACGTTGGCTCAAAGCCTCTTGTGCCTTCGGCACCCCGATAGCAGAGCTATCGGGGCCACCCAACCAGAAGCCCGAAACCTTCCACCGTGTCCGGGGTTTGAAGACTAGGATCACCACGGTGCCTGCCTCGGCCACCAAGAGGGCTCGCGTCATATTCCGTGAATTGAGGGAAGACCACTGATGAGAAACTCGCATCGAACGGTTGCGATTCTGATCGTCTTCTACTTTTTTCTTTGTGCCACCATCCAAGCAGCCGGCTACGATCCGCTGGTGGTGCCCAAGGCGGCCAAGGTGGAGACGGTGGATCTGACGGTGCATGACGCGGACCGAAAGCGGGATATTCCGATTCGGATCTACTTACCGGCAGCAAAAGGGAAACCGGTGCCCGCACCGGTGGTGCTTTTCAGCCATGGGCTGGGCGGGTCGAGGGCCGGGGCCGGGTATCTGGGCGAGCATTGGGCCGGGCGGGGGTATGTGGTCGTGTGTCTGCAACACCCGGGCAGCGACGAGGCGGTCTGGAAGAACGAGCCCTGGGCCCAGCGAATGGCGGCCATGAAACGGGCGGCCTCGGCCGAGAATTTTCTGCTCCGCGTGCGTGACGTGCCGGTCGTGCTCGATCAACTCGAAGCGTGGAATCGCGAGAAGGGACACCGGCTGGCCGGGCGGCTCGATCTGACGCGCGTGGGCATGGCGGGCCATTCGTTCGGCGCGGTCACGACGCAGGCTGTCAGCGGTCAGGCGATTCCGCTGGGCGGTCAACCGTTCACCGACAGTCGGATCCGCGCGGCCCTGGCGCTGAGTCCCAGTTCGCCCCGGCGCGGCGACCCGGCTACGGCGTTCGGCTCCGTCAAGATCCCCTGGATGCTGATGACCGGCACGCACGACACGGCTCCCATCGGCGATCAAACGGCCGAGTCGCGTCGGCGCGTCTATCCGGCCTTGCCGGCGACGATCGAGAAGTACGAACTGGTGCTCTTCAACGCCGAACACTCGGCCTTCAGTGCCCGCGCGTTGCCTGGCGACCGGCAACCCCGCAATCCCAACCACCACCGCGCGATTAAAGCCCTTTCGACCGCCTTTTGGGACGCCCATCTTCGCAACAACGCAGAGGCCCGAGCATGGCTGCACGGACCGGGCGCGAAATCCGTGCTCGAAGCGAAGGATCAGTGGCAACTGAACGCAATCCCCCGACCAAAATGACCGCTATGCTCGCCCGGCCGGCCTCTGTAGGGAACGCCCTCCGTGGCGTTCCTATGGGAGTGCGGGATTATTGCCTCAAGACCTGAACGCCACGGAGGGCGTTCCCTACAGGAGTGATTGCCAGGTGGCTGCGTTGGCACCCAAATGTGACGCATTTTTTTAAGATCGGCGTCTTCGTTCGGCAGGCTTTCTGATCGAACGGCAAACGTCTCTTGACACACCCGTGGCGATTCGTCAAGCTCTCGGTTGAAGCTTGAACACGCGCGAAGGGTGGCACTGGCGTTTCGCCAGTGATTAGCTGCGAACACTGGCGAGACGCCAGTGCCACCCGTCGTCCCAATAATTTGGGTGACGTTCAAGTTCCCACCAACCATTCCCTCCCTGTGCAAATCGATCGAGCCTGATTTGCCCCGCTCAAGACGTGCCCATCCTGGGCAGCGAGGTGCCGTCATGCTTCCTTCCGCACGAACGCGCGGCGTTCGCTCTGTTGTTGTTCTCGTTCTTGCAGCGATCTGTGGTTTAGTTGGGCTGAGCGAGATAGCCTGGGCCGGCGAGCAGGCCGCATTTCCCACGGCGGATCTGTCCAAGGCCAAGCCGTCGGTCTTCGACGTGCATGTCAACAACCTCTCGGACGAGGGCGTGCCAAGGCTCCGACCGTGGAGGACGATTGAGATCGACCCGGAGTATTGCGGGGCCTGGATCGTGGCGGGTGATCTGACGGGCGACGGGGTTGCCGAAATCGTCAGCGCCAAAAACGGCACGCTCGCCCGGGATACCCACTACACCGCGTCGGTCGTCGTCCATCGGCTGGACGGCTCCGTCCTGTGGAAGTGGGGCAACCCGGCGGCGAAGAACCGGCTCCACCACGACGTCGCCTGTCAGATCTACGACCTCGACGGCGACGGGCGAAACGAAGTGGTCGTCGCGGCCGACTGCCGGGTGGTCGTGTTGGAAGGAACCACGGGCAAGGTGCGGCGCGAGTTCGAGATCCCGCGAGGCGCGTCCGATTGCATCACGTTCTGCAACCTGTCGGGCAACCGCCGAGCGACCGACATGCTGGTCAAAACGCGGTACACCCAACTCTGGGCGTATAACTCACAAGGCGAGCCGCTCTGGACCGTCGCCAAGCCGGGCGGTTGCCGGACGTCGCACCAGCCGTTCCCGATCGACCTGGACGGCGACGGCCGCGACGAGGTCATCGCCGGCTATGCCGCCTTGAACCACGACGGAACTGAACGCTGGCGCCTGCCCGACGAGTTGCGCCGCCGTGGTGGGCACGCCGACTCGATCCGCCTCTTCCGCGACGGACCACGGCCGGAAGACAAGCGGATCCTGCTGACCCATTGCGGCGGCAATTGCCTCGACATGCTCGACGGGGCCGGGGCGGTGAAGTGGACCGCGACCGGTCTGCACTTCGAGTCGGTCTTCTTCGGCGAGCTGGACGCCGACGTGCCCGGCCAGGAGATCGTCGTCGACATCTGCCACACCCCGTGGGGTCAGTCGCCGCTAGTGATCCTCGACCAGCGTGGCCGCCTGCTGGGCCGCTACATGACCATGCGAAGCCGTTGCCACCGCCTGATCGACTGGTTCGGCGAGGGCCAGGACCTTATCGCCGCTGGCCAAACCCGTGCGCTGCTGGACGCCCACGGCCACAAACGGGCCCTGCTCGAAACGCCCCCGTCCCCCGGCGCCGCGGCGTCTGACACCCAAGGCCGCTACTGCTACCTCGTCCACCTGGCCGACATCACCGGCAATGGCCGCCCCGACTTGCTCCTAAGCACCGTCCCCGGCTCGGTCGTCTGGATCTACCGCAACGACAACGGTGCGAAGAACCTCTCCCGCAATCGGCAGACGATGCCGGTGAATGCGACGTTGTATTGAGAGCACTCCAGGAACATGAATTCAGGGTGGCCACGATAGCTTCGCTATCGTGGGGCCGTCAGGCCCAGGAGGCGCTGACGCGATCAAGCCCCGTTGACAACGTTTTGCACGCCTGCCCGACTCCTCTTGTGCCTTTGGCACATTGATTGACAGGCAATCGAGGTCACCCGCGATCACTATGCACCAACACTCAGTCGCTCCGTAAGCGCCTCCAATCCGATCTCGCTATTGAGACCGTATTTCGGTGGCCATGCAATTGACTCTTGTGCGATTGGCCACACTTGCACCAATGTTTCATCCCACGGGCCTTCCGCGACATCATATGTCACTTGCACGTTCGCCGGAATTACGGCAGAAGTCTTTATGCTCACAACCTGAAAGGCGATAGAACCGAACGCCATCGTAGTGACATACGCATGGCAACCATCCTTGGCAGGAGTGCTCCAATGATCCTTTGCTGAAGAGTATAGATTTGGCTGGCTAACACATGTGGCAATCCATACTGAAGTGCGAGGTGGAAGAGCTTGCAGATTCCGCATCGAGTGACGTTCATCGTCGGAGTAGAACCATGATCTTCGCGGATCCAAGGCCTCCAATACCATAGCCGTCTTCACCGACCAACTGGCTAATGTTAGTTGTGTCAGCGAGGTTAGCTCATTCAGTGTGTTGCAAAAAATGGACTCCAGTACAGGTTTAGCCTTGCTTTCAAGTTTACTCATCCAACCGTTATTACACGACTTGCATAGCCACTTGAGTAGCAACGGTCGCTTTCCTGTGCGCCAACTTCCAAGGGTTTTTCCGGCGCGCTCTGCTTCCATATAAGAAGTATTAGAAGTGGGAAAACGCTCGACGAGCCACTTCGGCCAAGCGTCTTCCTTGGTGGAGGCTTTGTTGGAACAGAACATGCAGGTACGCATAATGCGTCTCCAAATCCGCTTATCGGGCTCAATCGCTCACCTTGCCAGTGCAAGAAAGCTGACATATGCATTGCTGTGTTTGCGGACACGATTAGTCTATCCAAGGTTCACGTTTCGTCAACAACATCATTATCTTATGGAGCCCCATAAAAAGCACTGGCAGAGCCAGTGGCACCCGATGCCCGCATGGCACCCGGCGTTTTGACTACGCCGTGCACGGGCACTAGAATGGATGCTTGGCACGGAAAGACGCATCGCCGTGTGACTGCGAGGAGCGAAGAGGAGCATACGCATGAAAGCCCTGGGGGTGAGTTTCTTTGTTCTCGCGTGGGTCAGCCAGCAGGGTCAGCGCCAGCAGGGTCAAGCTTTAATTTTTACTTTACTCTCCAGGGTGGACCAACAATCCTTGACTTGGTCAGTATGTCCTGATTTGTGTCAATTGGCCAAGCCTGACCCCGTTCTCACCGCAACGGAATTCCCGAAATTCCCCCAAGGTGGCGCGGAAAGCGGCTCAGCAGGCGCATGCGAGGAGACGCAAGAAGCCGCACGAACGGGGCCTAGCCTCCGATGGGCACCCGCCTGATGCGGCTGTGTGCGAAAGGCGGCTAGATACGGCACAACTATTCAGCGGAGAGGACAGCACCAGAACACCCCCGCAAAACCCGGGAAATACGCACTTGTCCGATGGCAGCGCTGCAATTTCCGGTGCAGCCTCCGACGTGGGGGTTTTCGCCGCCGAATTGGCCCAAATCGTGGCCATCTGGCCCATGCTTCCGACCTCAATTCGCCGGGCGATTTTGGCACTCGCAGAGTGCGATGGCTAGGGTGTGGCGAACCTCTCGCGTCTCCTACAAGCAGTGGCCAAAAACGGATGTTGACGGGACTGGCCGACAGCCATAATCTATACATATGTTTATGTTTGATTTCTGTCCCGCATCCCGACTGAAACCCACGGCCGTGGCTTCATGTAAAAACGAATCTCTCTGGATCGACCAGTTGGAGGCGTACCGTCCGCGACCGCCGGCCGGCTTCTCGCCGACACGGATTGTGTTGGCCAAGGGGAGTAACGTCACGGCGGCGCGGCGGCAGCTTGCAGAGCGTATCTGCGCCGCCTACCCGGCGGCCGACGTGATCGAGGATTTCGACACGCCCCACAATCGGGTCAACCTGGGCCAATCCGATCCGCTGGCTCTGCACGAGCAGGGCAAGCGGACGCTCGTGTTGGCCGAGCACAAGAGCGCCGTCCGCCACAGCTCCGAGGAGGGCAACTCCTGCCCCAACTACTGGCACTTCTCGCCCTACGGTTTTTGTCCATACGACTGCACCTACTGCTAC
>JAFGFF010000259.1 GCA_016931075.1 Pirellulales bacterium
ATCACGCCGATGTTGCTCGTGCCGGTCCGGTTCCCCTTGACGACCAGCCCGAGCCAGCCGTCGTTGTGCAGTTGGGCGATGGCCAACGAGGCGATCGTGATGGCGTTGACGCCCCCTTCAGGCCGGACGCCCGCGTGGCTGGCCACGCCCTGGATCTCGATCGTCATCCGGTAGCCGCTCGTCGCGCCGATCGTGATCTTCTCGGGCGAGCTGCCGTCGAAATTGAATGCCAGTTTCGGCTTGCGCAGCAGGCTGGCCCTGGCGTGGGTCATTCCTTTCAGGCCAAGTTCTTCCTGAACGGTCCAAAGGAACGTCAGCGGCGGGTGGGGCAGCTTCTGGCGGAGGACCTCCAGCGCGGTGCCCAACACGACGGCCACGCCCGAGCGGTTGTCGCCGCCCAGGGCTTTGTCTTTTTGTTGAGGAACGATCTCCTTGCCACGGACCACGGGCTTCACGCCCAGGGCCAACGGCACGGTGTCCATGTGGGCCATGAAGAGCCGGCGGGGACCTTGGACCGTGCCCGGCAGATGGCATACGAGGTTGCCCACCTCGCCACCGCCCGGGGTTCTCTTATTTGCGTCATCCGTCTGAATCGCATCGGCGCTGACGCCCGCACTGCGGAGTTCCTTGGTGATGAACTCGGCCACCTTGCCTTCCTGCTGGCTGACGCCCGGGATGGAGAGCAGCTTCATGAGGAGCTGTTCGGCCTGTTTCAGGTCGGGTTCGGGTCCGGCTGGGGCTGAGGGCTTTGGGGATTTCGGGGCTTTCGGCTTGGCGGTTGTTGTCCGTTTGGCTTGGCGTTTCATGGGAGCGCGACTCCGAAGGGATGCACGGATGAGCGAGTGACCGGGCCCAGGCCGGGCGAGGTGGCCCTGCCCTCGGGTGGCAGGAGTCCTTGCCCAGCGCCGAGCCCCTTCCCGAGGCTGTCATCCTAGCCGATTGGCCGCCCGAGGCAAGTGCCTGGCCAGGCGGCCGGGCCGTTTGACCACCCAATGGTCGTGGCCTAGGGTTTCACATCTGTTGGAGTCTACACATAGTCCCTTGCCCGGGAAAAAGGGGACAGGTGCAATTTGCCGGAACGGCCCGAAGGGTGCTATGCACAAATTGCACCTGTCCCCTTTTTCCAGTCCTTGCTTGATGGAGAGAAATCGCCATGACCGCTGAAACTGATACAAACGTCACCCGCACGCCCGACTCGGACGCCGACGTCCTGCAGAGAAGCTGGGGCTGGTTCTTCGCGTTGGGAGCCGCTATGGTGGTGTTGGGTGCGATGGCCATCTCGCTGCCTGGAGTGGCCTCCTTGGCCGTCACACTGGTGCTGGGCTGGATGCTGTTGATCGGCGGCGTGGTCCAGGGCGTTCACGCCTTCACGGTCCGACGCTGGGACGGATTTTTCGCCCAGGCGATCGTGGCCGTGTTGTACGTGGGCGTCGGCCTGATGCTGGTGGTCAACCCGCTGGCCGGCATGTTCACGTTGACGCTGGTCGTCGCGGCCTTCCTGTTGGTCGAGGGTCTGTTCCGCCTGGTGATGGCGTTGCAGGTGCGGCCGTCGACCAACTGGGGATGGATCGCCCTGAGCGGCGTCGTGTCGATTGTGTTGGCGGGGTTGATTTGGGCCGAGCTGCCCGGCGACGCCCTCTGGATCATCGGCCTGCTGGTCGGCGTGAACATCATCTTCAACGGGTTCTCGATGATCATGCTGGCCATGGCCGCCAGCCCGTCGTGGGGCTCGTGGTTCGGGCAGAACAACCAGATGACCAATAACCCCGCGTCGTAACGGCCGGCCGAGAGAGCAGGTCGTGCACGACGGGTGGCTGGGGCAAAGCGCAGCGATGCCCCAGTAAACAAAACACTTTGCGTCATACAATGCACGGCCGATGCTTGCTCGACTTGCCTTACGACTGGTTAAGGAAATTTCCCCGCGTCTGGCGGCCAAGGCGGCCTATCTCTGGGCGTGGAAGGGAATGAAGGCGGTTCGCGCGTATCGCCGACGGGTGCGGCGGGGAGAACTCTTCCCGCCGTTTCTGTTTCTTGCCCTGACCAACGCCTGCAACCTCCGCTGCCGGGGCTGCTGGATCACCGGAGCGAGCGACACACGGCAGCTTTCGCCCGAGGAGGTCGACGGCGTCATCACGGCCGGCAAGGCTCAATCGGCCTGGTTCACGACCCTGCTGGGCGGCGAGCCGATGATGTACCCCGGCGTGTTGGACATCCCGCGGCGGCACCCAGACTGCTATTTCCAGATCATCACCAACGGTCTGTTGCTCAATGACACGAGCGTCGACGAGATCCGCGCGTTGGGCAACGTGACACCGCTAATCAGCCTGGACGGCCAGGAGGCGACCAACGACGCGCGGCGCGGCCAGGGCGTGTTCGCCGCGGCCACCGAGGGCATGGCCCGACTCAAGCAACGAAAGATCCTTTTTGGCGTGGCGACGACCGTCACGGCGGCCAATCTGGACGAAGTGCTCAGCGACCGGTACGTGCAGGACTTCATCGACCGGGGGGCCATGTATCTGTGGTACTACGTTTTCCGGCCGGTCGGCGTCGACCCGTCGCCCGAACTGTGTGTCCGTCGCGACCAGATGCTCACGGTCCGTCGCCGGCTGCTCGAACTACGTCGCCGACACCCAATCATCCTGATCGACACCTATTGGGACGCCGCCGGCCAGGCCGTTTGCCCCGCCGCGTTGGGCTTGGGTTTTCATATCGGTCCGCAGGGGAGCATCGAGCCGTGTCCGCCCCTCTCGTTCGCCTGCCAGACGATCCGCGACCACGACGGCGACCTGTTCCGCACGATCAACGAGAGCCGTTTCCTGCGCGACTTCCAGACGTTCGTCCATGAGCGCACCCGAGGTTGCATCATCCTCGAACACCCCGAGGCCCTAGTCGCCTTTCTCAAAAAACACTCCGTCACCGACTACAGCGGCCGGGACGCCCTATCCGAGATCGCCTCCAGCCAGCCCCGCGCCAGCCACCATCTGCCCGGCGAAGAACGGCCCGAGGATTATTGGGTTTACCGTTTCCTCAAACGCCAACTCTTCTTCGGTATGGGTGGCTATGGGTAGGAAGCAGCGAGTTGCCCCGGTCAGCAGTGAAGGTCATTGTCGATTCGCCCACCGAGAAATCCCCTTCCAGACCTAGAGGTTCAGGGGGGATAGCTACGGTTGTGTGGTCTCGCCATAAGCACCTGCCAAATAGGCAATGAAGTCGCGGAGTGTTGGCTCTGGGCCGTCTCCACAACTCGAGTGCGTTCCCTGGTTGTTCCACCTGCCAAGAACGGTCTTAGGTGTGCCGTCCAAGTCGAAGCTCTTCTCCAGAGTGAAGTATTGTGCTGGAACCTCTGCGTCATCGGACACCTGCGATGTTGATGGATCGACCAACAAGACGAGTGCTGTGAAGAATGCCTCGGTCATCGCAACGGGCTCAGGCATCTCGATGATTGCACAAGGATAGACTCCGATGTGGGTGCGATGCACTCGCAAATCAGCAGCCTTGAAGTCAGGCTTCTCGCCTCGGTCGTGACAATGTTCACAAACAGCACGAAAGATCGATTCGAGAAACGCATTGGAGTCATCCGACGCGAGGACTGCTAGGTAGAAGAGTGGATCATCTAGGGCAATATTTCGTAATGCGTAGTGCGCCATCGTGTAGTGGTGACATCGAGGAGAGGAATCCAACGACGAAACCTTGTCCGACTTGCGCTTACGTGTGAAGAATCCCATTTTTTTCCCAACCTTGTGCATCATGTGAAGCTGGAACAAGTTTCACAGCTATCACCACCCGATAGCGAGAGGGTGGCATAGCACGGAATAGTACGATAAAACCCATCTAGGAATGATAATACGCTTTATAATCTAAAGTAGTGCGATTGCCATTACGCTTTCCAAATTTGCCTATCATACTATCGCAATCACCCGCACGAAGAACGGGATTAGGCTTTAAATACTCACGGAAGTACTGGGTAAGGCTTCGCCAATTGACACAAATCAGGACATACTGGACGAGGCAAGGATTGTTGGTCCACCCTGGAGGGTAAAGTGAATATTTCTACAGCAAGGGTTTGAGTTTTGGTTTTTTGTGTTTGCGTAGCCAGGACTTGCGGTGGGATTGTTGGGCTTGTGCCAGAAGTATGGCTCACCTCTTTCGGTTGAACACTCCTCCTACCCCACTACCCCACGCGGTCTCCGGCAATTGTACCAGCACCTTTGGCCCGGCTGCCATATCTATTGATATCGTGCCGCCAGCACTTCCGTCTCCCATTCATGTTGTGCCTGAAGGAAAAGCTTATCCCTACTGATGCAGCACTAATTAGTGGTAAGCCTTCCACCCATGGGCAACTGGGCGTGACACACCGGCGGCGATTGCGTATGATGACGGCATGGGGAATCGTTGACCCGCCTACTGCCCCATACCTACCGTACCCACCTTGCGATGCCGGTCGTGTGACCAGGTTCTGACGAAAGCAGCGGCGGCCTCCGTATCGTCGTCGGTTTTCCCCTACCCATGTTCCTTCCACCAGACCCGTTAACGGAGACCTCTACCATGCGCCGTGTTCTTCTCCGTCTTGTCGTGTTGTCGTTTGTCCTTGCCTCGGTCCCGGCGATAGCCGGCCAGGGCATACCCGTTGATCGGCGCGAGGCACTCGACGCGTTGCGCAAAGCGACCGAGTTCTTTCGGACCAAGGTGTCGACCGAGGGGGGATATTTGTGGACCTACAGCGAAGACTTGAGCCATCGACGGGGAGAAGGCGCGGCGACCGACACGATGGTTTGGGTGCAGACACCCGGCACGCCCGCCGTGGGCATGGCCCTGCTTCGGGCGCATGAGGCCACGTCCGATCCGTACTATCTCGACGCGGCTCGGCAGGCCGGATATTGCCTTGTGCGAGGACAGCTTCGCTCGGGCGGATGGGCCTATTCGATCGAGTTCAATCCCGAGAAGCGGGCCCGATACGCCTATCGAGTTGACAAGATCCCGGATGAAGAAAAGGCGTCTCAAGAGAACACGACTACGTTGGACGATGCGAACACCCAAGGGGCGCTGGCGTTCTTGGTGCAATTAGACAAGGCGCTCGGTTTCCGCGACGAAAAGATCCACGAGGTCGTGCGGTACGGCTTGGAACGGCTCCTGGCCGTCCAATACCCCAACGGAGCCTGGCCGCAGCGATTCACCAAGCCGCGCAATCCGCGAGAGTATCCCGTCAAAAAGGCGTCCTACCCAGTCTCGTGGTCAAGGGAACATCCGCGCGAGAAGTATAGCGCGTACTACACGTTCAACGACGGAGCCATTACCAGCGCGATCCGTCTAATGCTTCAGGCGTCGGCGGTTTACGACGACCCACGATATGAAGCATCGGCGCGGCGGGGCGGCGACTTCATCCTTCTGGCCCAGATGCCCGAGCCGCAGCCGGCCTGGGCCCAACAGTACGACGCCCAGATGCACCCGGCCTGGGCACGGCGGTTCGAGCCGCCGTCGGTCACGGGCGGCGAGTCGCTGGGTATCCTGCACACGCTTTTGGCGTTGTACCGATGGACGGGCAAGAAGGACTACTTGGCCCCGGTGCCCAGAACGTTGGACTACTTCGAGCAATCAACATTGCCCGACGGAACGCTCGCGAGGTTCTACGAACTCAAAACAAACCGGCCGCTGTTTTTCACGCGGGAATACGAACTGACCTATAACGACGACGATCTGCCGACACACTACTGTTTCAAACTCCGGACGTC
>JAFGFF010000260.1 GCA_016931075.1 Pirellulales bacterium
CCTGCTCCCACTGCTTGGCACGAAAGATGAGGTGCCCAAGGGACCGCCGCACACGAACGGCGCCGGCCCGGGCGGACCCCACGCCGAACCCTCGACCGAGCATGAGCACGGCATTCGCGGCAGCATGACGCTGGCCGAAGTCGAGGAGGCCACCGGCGTGCCGGCCGTTCATCTCCTCGAGAAGTTGGGTCTGCCCCAAGACACGCCGCCTAACAGCCGCCTCGGCCCGCTGCGCCGCCAGCACGGTTTCGCCATGGAAGACGTCCGGCGGATCGTGGAGGAGTACAAGGCCCGGTAGCAGCCCGTTGAAAAAGAGTACAGGGTGCCATGCTCCACGCTTGCGTGGGCATGTTTTCGGGGGTTTTTAAAGTTCCACATGCCCACGCAAGCGTGGAGCATGGCACCCGACGCAGAGAGAAACACTTTATTCGACAGGCTGCAAAACACCTCTCCCGCCAGATCCGGCCCACTCCGGCCGATTGACGAATCGACCGCGTCTGCCACAATAGCCTCTTTCGGGACAGTCGCCCGTGCCCCCCACGCTTTGGGGGAGTCGTCCGTCCATATACTGTGAGGGAATGCTCGATGAACTACGTCAAGTCGCAGGATCCGGAAGTTTGGGCCGCTATCGCCGGCGAGATTGAGCGTCAACGTGACGGGCTGGAGATGATCGCCAGCGAAAACTACACCAGCCCCGCCGTCATGCAGGCGGTCGGAAGCGTCCTGACGAATAAGTACGCCGAGGGCTACCCGGCCAAGCGGTACTACGGCGGCTGCGAATATGTCGACGTGGCCGAAAACCTCGCTCGCGACCGGGCCAAGCAGCTCTTCGGCGCCGAGCACGCCAACGTCCAGCCCCACAGCGGCTCGCAGGCCAACGCGGGCGTCTACCTGGCGGCTCTGGAGGTCGGCGATACGGTGCTCGGGCTCGATCTGGCCCACGGTGGGCACCTGACCCACGGGCTGAAGATCAACATGTCGGGCCGGCTGTTCAACTTCATCGGCTACGGCGTCGACCCGAAGACCCACCGGATCGACTTCGACAAGCTGGCCGCGTTGGCCAAGGAACATCAGCCAAAGATGATCGTCGCCGGCGCGAGCGCCTATCCCCGCGAGATCCCGCACGGCAAGTTCGCCGAGATCGCTGCGAGTTGCGGGGCCAAGCTGATGGTCGACATGGCCCATTACGCCGGCCTGGTCGCCGCCAAGCTGCACGACGACCCCGTGCCCGTGGCCGACTTCGTCACCACGACCACTCACAAAACGCTCCGCGGCCCTCGGGCCGGCCTGATCCTCTGCAAGGAGGAGCACGCCAAGGCGGTCGACCGGTCGATTTTCCCGGGCATCCAGGGCGGGCCGCTCATGCACGTCGTCGCCGGCAAGGCCGTCTGCTTCGGCGAGGCCCTGCGGCCGGAGTTCAAGAAGTACTCGCAGCAGGTGATCGACAACGCTCAGGCCCTGGCCGAGGAGTTGGCTTCCGGCGGCGTCGCCCTGGTCAGCGGCGGGACCGACAACCACCTGATCCTGGCCGACGTCACGCCCCTGGGCACGACCGGCCGCCAGGCCGAAGAAGCCCTGGGCCGCTGCGGCATCACGATCAACAAAAACATGATCCCCTTCGACCAGCGCAAGCCGATGGATCCGTCGGGCGTCCGGATCGGCACCCCGGCCCTGACCACTCGCGGCATGGGCACGGACCAGATGCGCACGATCGGCCAGTGGATCGTCGCCACGCTCAAATCGCCCGACGACGAGGCCCTCAGCCAACGCATCCGCGGCGAAGTCTCCGAGTTATGCAAGCAGTTCCCCGTCCCGTCCGACGCCGGCGGCGCGTGCTGCGAGTGACACTGAACCAAACTGTAGGAGGCGACTCCTGTCGCCGAAGGGTGTGATAGAAGCTCCTAACTCATTCGGCGACAGGAGTCGCCTCCTACAAAAATGATACCCGGTCTTCAATAAACCGACAGGCAAACCATCATGGCCACCGACCGAATTCTGATTGCCGATGACAATGCGACGAACGTCGAGTTGCTCGAAGCCTATTTGTCCGAGCGGGAGTGCGACGTGGCCATTGCCGTCGACGGCAACGACACGCTGGAGAAGGTCGCCTCGTTCAAGCCGGACCTGATCCTCTTGGACATCATGATGCCCAAGCTGAGCGGTTTCGAGGTCTGCAAGCAGCTCAAAGGCGACCCGAAGACCCGTGGCGTCATGATCCTGATGGTCACGGCCCTGAACGAGTTGGGCGACATCGAACGCGCCGTCAACGCCGGCTGCGACGATTTCCTGAGCAAGCCCGTCAACAAGCTCGAACTCCTCAAACGCGTCGACAACATGCTCCGGCTCCGCCACGTCACCGACGAACTGCAACGGCTTCGGGAGTATATTGACGGGATGGATGAGTAGGGTGTGCGCGATTCAACAGCCGGGACTGGCAATGTAACCCGGTAATCCCCCAACTCCTGACGCCAAACGAAGGACGCGTCCCATGACCAAACGACGCACCGGACTCTGGTTGGCGGTTGTGGTGGTGGCGTTTCTGTTGCTTGTCGTCCCCGCGTTCGAGGTTGCTTCCGAGGATCTATGGGTGTGCGAAGTGACGGGATCGGTCAGGCACCACGACACGTCGTGGTTCTCGCTGGTAGATAAGGAATGGTTCGAGCCGAGTCCTCTGGAAGAGTATCTTCAAAACGCCTCGCCGGACGAAGTGGAACACCGGTGGGTGTGGATGTGCCGGACGGGCTACAATGTTCTCGGGAGTATTTCGCACGAGGACAGCTTCAAGCCCACATTCGGTCTGCGCTATTGGATCAATAGCCCTGAGTTCACAGATCTGCCCGACGATCATAAGAAATTGGTTTTTGACGTCCTTGTCCAGACAAAAGCGTGGACGGACAAAGAAAAACGGCAGTTGTACGACAATCTCTCCAAGCTGGAAGGGAAGGAACTGCGGGCCTTCATCGAGTCCTCGTGGGAGGAAGCTCAAAAGCAGCAGGAACGGGCAAATCCCCGAACGATTCAAGAGCCAGAACCGGCCAAGTAAATCGTTCTCTTGCCAAACCCTCCATGTACCTCCGCGGCCTCCGTGGTAGATCAAACATCCGGTGATCGACCACGGAGACCGCGATACGCGGAGGAATCCATCAGTAAGACAAGTGCGAATGGGTGACACTGGCGTCTCGCCAGTACTACCTCATCCGCCTTTAGCCGACGTAGGTTTCAAGGAACCGGGCGAGGCGGTGGAAGTCGGAATCGGCGCCGATGTAGCGGACGACGGTCACCAGGGTTTCGGAATCGACCAGCTTCTCGAAAGGCACGTATTCCAGATCGAGTTGCCCGGAGATCGAGACCATGACGCCGTCGAGCCGTTTTTCGACCAGGGCCCGATAGGATCCAACACCCAACTGGCTACCCAGCATGACGTCGAACGCCTGGGGCTTGGCGCAGCGGCTCTCGTAGCCGAGCGTCAGGCCGGTGATCTTCCGGCTGCATCCCTTTTGCTGCTTGTATTCCTTGGCCACGCGTTCGGCGAAGAACCGGCTCAGGTTGAGCTTCGAGATGGCGATGTGGCCGTGCTCGTCGCGAGGAACGCCCTCGATGTGCTTGTAGGGCAAGTATTCGGCCAGGCCCTCGGCCAGGACGACCACGCCGTACTGCTTGCCCTCGGACTCTTCGCGTACCCGCATCGTGGCGACGATCCGCTTGACCACCTCGTCGAGGTCCATGACCTTGCGCGAGACAGTCGCGCCGCTGTGGGGACACTTTGTTTCCTCTCGTGCTTCGTACTTCCCGGTGATGTCCTCGACGCTGATCACCAGGCTCGCCTCGCCGGCGATCGCCGCGCCGTAGGCCAGCCAGCCGGCGCTGCGGCCCATCGTCTCGCAGATGTAGTAGCTCCGGGAACTCTCCGCGTCGGCTAGCAGGTTGCGAATCTCGTTGGCCAGGAACTCGACCGCCGTGAAGTAACCGAACGTGAAGTCGATGCCCATGTAGTCGTTGTCAATCGTCTTGGGCAGATGAACGACTGGGATCCGCTTGCTGCCCGAGGGCAGGCCATCCTGGAACCGCTGGAACTTGTTGGCCGTCTTGAGTGTGTCGTCGCCGCCGATCGAAATCAGGGCGTCCACGCCAATCGAACAGAGCGCGTCATAGACCGTTCTGAGCGGGGCCGAACGCTCCGGGTCCTTCAAGTGGTCCGGGTGCGAGACGTTCTTGCCGGGGTTCGCCCGGGCCGTGCCAATCAGAATCCCTTGGCTGTTGCGGGTTCGTTTCAGCCGCTCGTGGGTAATCTGGATGTAGTCGATCCCTTCCTTGAGCGGACGGTCCGGGCCGTACTCCATCAGGTTCGAGTAGCCGTATTTAACGCCTACCACCTCGATGTTGTTGCGGAGGAACGAAACGGCCGCCGTCGAAATGACCGCGTTGGCCGCCGGAGCCGGACCGCCGGCAAAAAGAATAGCTACCTTGCGGATATTCGATTCAGTCTGCGGGGGCCGCGAAAGGGAAGACGAGGGCGAAGACATAAAGACTCTCCACGAGTTTCCGTATCGTTGACTGTTTGTGTCCAAAAGCTCACTATTGTAGCGCCGCGCCGCGTGAAAAGGAAGTGCCCGGCCGCTGGTGAAATCTAGGTCACGGGCAATAGGGCAGGCGGAATCGGTTGCCGGCAAGAACTGCCGGCCAACCAGCTTGCCCAAATCCCCATAAGAATTGCCTGATTTGTCAGGCGATGCTGGCCAGTACCGCCCACGGGTACTTCGAGTAACGGGGCCCTAATGTCGTGAGCCCGTGCTGGAATCGTGTGGCCGGGTGGCCGTCAGAGGAACCGCCGTGTTGGGTCGGCCGGCCAGGACGACCACCTCGCCTCGGCCGAGGAACTGGCGGTGTCGGGTCAGTTCAGTAAACCGGCCGGGGAACTGTTTCCGAAGCGACGCCTCGTGCTTGTCGGTCGTGATCAAGTAGGGCCGGCGACTCTGGTCGAGGAACGTCTGGATGCCCTTCGTGTCCTGAAGCTTGGCCACGGGCGAGCCGGTGTAATAAACAAAGCTCTCGCGGAAGTAGCCGTACGAGGCCAGCTCCAACTCGCCCGGACTGGCTTCGTGCAACTCGGCCGCCAGGGTGGGACTGATGTGGTGCCGGTCGATCCGCAGAACGGCGAATCCGAACATGGCCGTCAAAAACGCGACCGAGGCCGCCGCGAACGTGACCATCGCCCGTTGTGGCTTCTTCTGGCCCGTGAAGTACAGGCACAACGCTCCGCCAACGATCAGCGTCAGGCCGACCAGGCCCAGAATCCCTTCACCGGGCAGATAATAGGCGGCGATAATCGGCAGGGCGATGATCATGCCCACGCCGACGACGACCAGGGTTACGCCGGCGTTGCGCATCCACCAAACGCTCATCCGCTCGTGCTCGGTGATCCATGAATAGATGAACGGCGCGGTCAGCAGGGCCAGCGCCGGATAGGCCGGCAGGATGTAGTGCGGCAGTTTCGTGATAATGAGCGACCAGAACCCGATGATGGCCACGGCCCAACAGCTTGCCAGGATGTAGCCCGCTCGCCAGGGATGGTTGCCCCGAATCCGCCGCACGGTCTCGACGATCGTCGGTCCGAGAAAAACAGACCAGGGGAAGAACCCGATGAACACGACGACCAGGTGATAAAACCAGGGGCCCGAGTGACCGAAGATCGGTTTTTTAAATGCCTGGCTGGAATACTTGGCCATGAACTCCTGGATCCATTGCCCATCGGTCCGCAGACCCACCATGACGAACCACGGTACGGCGATCAGCCCGACGACTAACAGGGCCGTCAACGGCCGCATCGTCCAGATCCCACGTAGAATCCGTCCAGGCGACAATCGGGCCAACAGCCGCCAGAGCGGATCCAACCGCCACGTCCAGCGGAGCAGCCACATCGGCGTCATGAAGCGCGCTCCCGCCCGCAGGCTGATCCACGCCCGGGCCAGCGTGCCCTGGAAACGCCGCCGCCGAGTTTCTTCGGTGACGGCCGGTTGATACATCATCAGGAGGAAGAGGCCGATCGCGCCGCCGGTCATGATGACAGCCACCGAGCCCTTGGCCAGCACGGCCAGCGCCATCAGGGCGTACATGGCCACGAACCCGAGCCAGTGTCGCGGGAGGAAGGACGCCATCCGGTCGCCCTGGTCGTTGGCCCCGCGCCGTGCCAGCCCGTCGGCCACCATGACCAGGATGGCCGCCGTGATCAGGAACGTCAGCATCGAATCGACCGTGGCCGCCCGTGCCGAGACGGTGAAGATGATCGATGTCGACACGATCAGGCCAGCCCAAAACCCCACTTCGGCCCGAAACAGCAGCCGGCCAATGTGATAAGTCGCCAGGGCTGTGCCGATCGCACAGACGGCCGAATGAATCCGGACGGCGAACTCACATGTCCCGAACAGGGCCGTGCCCAGCATCATCATCCAGAACATCAACGGCGGTTTGTCGGGAGACATCTGGCCGTTGAAATAGGGCACGACCCAGTCACCCCGCTGGGCCATCTCCCGGGCACTCGAGGCGTAGATTGCCTCGTCCATGTCGAACAGGGCCGCGCTGCCCAAGTTCGTGAAAAAGACAATCAGACCGACCAGAACAATCCATGCTTGGTGCGAAAGCATCTGCCGCATCGGGAGCCTCCTTGCAGCCCAGATATCGACACTTGAAAGCGAGCAATCGAGCAACCTACCACATCCCCAAAGGGCGACCAACACCGGTTTTCCGCCGCCCCGCCCGCCTCGCCAGTTCGCCCAGATTATCGCTATTCTCCCGACCGCGGATCTTCGCTATGATCCGCTCAGGCCGGAGACTGGTGCATTTTTCGGCCATTTGGCTTGCCACTTGCGATCAAGGCGCAAGCCGAAAACATGCACCTGTCCCCTTTGGCGGCACAATGGGAGACGGCTCATGTCGGACACGCGGGAAACGCTCGAAAAAGACACTTCCGGTCGAACCGTTTTATTCTGTGCGGGCGCGCTGGCTGTGCTGGGGGTTGTGTGCCTGGCAATCGACTTGCCAGCGGCCCGATGGTGTCGGGACGGACATATTCCGGGCGATTTGAAGAAGGTTTTCACGCTGGCCGAAGTGTTTGGGCACGGCATCGGGGTGGGCATGATTATCCTGGCCGCCTGGGTGCTCGATCCGGCGCGCCGTTGGGCCATCCCCCGGGTCGCGGCCCTGGCTTTCGGCGCGGGATTGATGGCCGACGTGGCCAAGTTGTTGGTCGCCCGGGTGAGACCCCGTGCGTTCGATCTGACAGGCAACGTGACCGATACGTTTGTCGGGCTCTTTCCCTTCGGCTCCGGCGGGAGCAACCAGCAGAGCTTCCCCTCGGCCCATGTGGCGACTGCCGTGGGGCTGGCCATCGCGCTGGCGTGGCTCTATCCCCGAGGCCGATGGCTGTTTGGCGTGCTGGCCGTGCTGGTCGCCGGTCAACGGCTGATGGTCAGCGCCCACTACCCGAGCGACACCTGCTTCGGCGCGGCCGTCGCCTGCCTGCTCGCCGTCGCCCTGCTAGGCCCCGGTCCCCTGAGCCGCTGGTTCGCCCGACATGAGGCCCGTTGGCGCTTGCGCGCCGCCAGCTCTGACGCTTGAACAAGAACTCTGGGTGCCATGCCCAGACGTCGCTTCAGCGGCGGATGGGCATGAGGTTGGCACACGTTTGCTAACATGCCCATCCGCCGCCAAGGCGGTCGTCGGGGCTACTGCTCGGCGGCCCCAACGGGTTCGGGAGGAGACGCCTCGGGCTCGACGGGCGTGTTGGGCAGCGGGATGTGGTGACGCAGTTCGGCCAAAAGCTCGTTGAAATCCCACGGCTTCGTGAAGTAGTTGGCCACGCCCGAACTGAGCATCTCGCGTTTGTGGCCCGGGTTGGCGTAGCCGGTCAGGACGATTACCGGCGTGTCCTTGGTCAGGGGGTGGCTCTTGAATCGGGTGAAGATGTAGTTGCCTTCCCCGTCGGGCATTTTCAGGTCGGTGATGATGACGTCGGGCTGGGCGTCCAGGCCCATCCAGTAGCCCTGCATCCCGCTGAACGCGCGGAGCACGTCGACGCCGTAGGGCCGCAGCCGCGTGGCCAGCGACCGCGAGACGTCCGGGTCGTCGTCGATGCAAAGCACCTTCGGCCGGTGCGTTCCTTCGGTCTGCCGTTCTCTCGGATTCCCTCGCATCACGACCGACTGCGTAGAAGCCGCCGAGGCCGACTTGCCCAGCGCTTCTTTGGGACGGTCGGTTCCCTGCGTGGTCCCAACCGGCAAGGGCAAGGCCAGACGACGGGACATTTCCGCGACGAGTTTCTCGGCATTGTACGGCTTGGTGGTGCAGCGGCACGCCCCGAGCGCCTTCAGTTGTGCATCAACCGTCGAATCGGGCTCGTCGAGCAACACGCAGATCATCGCCTCTTTCAGAAAGAGGTGTTCGCGAAGACGCGTCACCGCATCTTTGGGATCGTACCCTGGCACCGTCGCGTCCAGCAGAATGGCCGCCGGTTTCTTGGTATAACAGGCCATATAGCCGCTTTCGACGTCCTCGACGGCCACCACGTCGAGACCGGCCTTCTTCATTTGCTCGACCAGGTCGCGACTGGCGCGCGAGTCGTCCAGAACGGCGACCACCCGGGGCGGCTCGCTTGGAATGGTAGTTGCTTTCGCCGGAGAAACACTTGGACAAGATGGCTGTTTTGGTTTTTCAACCTCGGCTACCGGTTTGGGTGGAGTTGTCGTCACGGGGCGGATCTCGCTGGTGAGCGACTTCGGCGTTTCATCCGACGGCGCAGCATCGGATTCCAGCTCGTCCAGTTCCAGTAACCGGCAGACCAACGCCCGGATTTCCGGCCAGGCATCGGGCGACTTATGGACCCAATGGGCGCCCAACTGTTCGGCCCGTTTTCGAGTGGCCTCGTCCGATGCCCCGGTGAGAACGATTACGGGAATGTCCGCCCGCTGTGGGTCGGTCGCCAGCATTTCACAGACGCCCAAACCGCTGCCCGAGGGCATGCAAACGTCCAAAATGATCAGGTCGGGATCGCTCCGATGCGCGCCGAGCAGCGCGTGGACCGAGTCGGGCGACCGGATAGTCGTCAGACCAAGTTGCCGCAGGCGCAGCGACAGCCACTTCGTGATTTCGGGATCGTCATCGGCAACCAGGACGGTCTTGCCCGACGGGGCCAACGCGGTGGGCTTGCTCGACGAGTCGTGAGCACTGGTTGTGGGCGCCCCCGTTTCGGATGCTCCCGGCAAGGCGTTATCGGTTTCATTCCACGAGTGACGTTCCTTCTTGATGAACCGATCCTGACGGCCGGAGAGTGTCGGGCTGTCCTTGGAGACAAAGCCGATGCCGGCGGCGCGACGCTGACGCCAGAGTCGCAAGGCGATTGCCCCGGCCGTGAGGAACATGGCCGCCGCCAGAGCTGACAGGAGCCAGGCGCCGTCCGACATGGAGAAACCGGCGTCGGTCGCGGCCTCGAGCAAGGGCGCCGACGTCGACAAAGGTAAGTCAACCTCTGCCCATGCGGCCGTGTCGAACAACATCAGCCCCACGACGGCGCCTGCCGACGCCAAATTAGAAAACTCAATGCGCAAAGGACTACTCTTGGCTTGTGCCCGGGTACTCATCGTTCACAATCCTCATTCTTGCCTACACGTTGGCGCAGTGGTCCCACAACGGTCGATTCCGCTCCTGCAGAAGGCTACCTTGCAGGTATTTCACGGGAAGAACGTCCATCGTGGAGTTGGAGGGGGAAGATGGGCAAGAATATCCGGATGAAGCTCAGGCGGCATGGCAATACCCCCTCGGATTGACTGTGCTGATCGGAAGGCCCAACGACCGCGGCCACTGTGATGGGGCCGTTTGATGCCCGACGGGACAGCACGGGACTAAGCTTCGAGCTGCCGCCGTAAGGTATAGTTTTCTTGGCGAATCGCCTCGTGGAGCGTGGGGCTCCCTTCACACTCGTTCGAGTGCATCCCGCGCGGCCGGCGATCCCTTTATAAATCACGGCTGAGGCCGCGACCAATTAGGCTCCTCGCCGAACAAGTCTGACCACTCTTGTTGGAACCGGAGTTCCGGTTCGTGTTTCGACTCACGAAACGGGGCTACTTGTTCAGGCAGGAGAGTCCGATCATTCAAGGCAACCCGGTAGTGCACCTGGAGGACGACCATGAACTCATTACATACCTCGACGCCGCAAGAAGCGACCGGCTTGGACAGTGCGTTACCACCGGTTGCCACCCTGCTGGCCATTGACGACGATCCGAACATCACGGCGGCCATACGTCGTCGGTTCAAACCCCATCGGATCGAGGTCCTGGAGGCATGCCACGGCGTGCATGGCCTGTCGCTGGCAATGCTCAAAAAACCCGATCTGATCATCACCGACCTGGTGATGCCCTGCAGCCCGGGCGAAGAAGTGGTGGCGTGCCTGCGCAACAACCTCCAGACCCGGGCCATCCCGATCATCGTGTTGACCGGTCAGGGCAACCGGTATCGGCAGCACCAGATGGACTCCTATGGCGTCGAGGTTTACCTGACCAAGCCGGTCGAGTTCGACGAGCTTTTCGAGGCCGTCAGCCAACTGATCGATCTACCCGGCCGGTTACAGGCCTGAAGCCGGCCGCCGGTTCACCCGGGTTGCGTCTATTCATCAGCCTGAAGGATTGTCTCCCACCAGGGCAGGTCGATCCCTTCCTTTCCACAGCCTTATCCGGAATAGGCACGATAATCGTCACGATCGTGTCTGAAACTGGATCTGCATCTCCGGTGTGACCTACGTTTGGAGCAGGAAGCGGTGCGCCGTTTCCCCCCGTGGTCCCTTTTCGACTTGCCACGGAGAACAGACGAGGCGTCCGTCGCTCCTTCTCCCCTGGGCGACACGGATTCCCAGACGCCTCGGATACAGGATACTGAACCGGAGACTCGCGTTTGAGATTCCCACGCCCTCGCGCCTACGGCAGGACGACACTCCTTCTGGTTGGCGGGCTGTCGGCCGTCGTGGCCGCTTCGCTGACCTTCGGGGAATGGATCGGCTTCAACGAACCGATATTCCCGTTGCCGGCATTTGTCCGGACGGTGTTGTGGAGTGTTGCGCTATTATGCCTGGGCATCGGATGGATCACCATCAGGCGACAATCGAGGCTTCCGGAGCGACAGGTCGACGCGACCCTTCTGGAATATGAACAGCTCTTTGACGCCTCGCTTCCGATGCGCGTGGTCGACACGCAGCACAACGTAATTCGAGTCAACGAATCGTTCTGCGCGCTCTTCGGCCTCAGCCGCGAGGAAATCCTTGGCGCGAAGTGCTCTGTATCCGCAAGGTGTGATCGCTGCAACTCGGCCGCTTGTTCGTTGGGAAAAGCCCTTCGAGGCATCCCCCATGGCGAGTCGGAAGTCTTCCGAACTTTGCCTAATGGTAAGGACGTCTGGCTCCTGATCACGGCCAGGCCGCTACGCGATGCGCAAGGCATTGTGGTCGGCGTCATGGAAGGTTTCATCGACATTACAGGCCGAAAAGAGGCTCAGCAACGCATGACCCGGCAGGCACGGCAACAGGCCGTGCTGGCCCAGTTGGGTCAAACGGCTCTGTCGGGCGGAGACCTGGAAAGCCTGTTCGACGTAGCCACGGAGATGATCGCCGAGGCGCTGGGTGTGCCTCTTTCGGCCGTCCTGGAACATCGTTCCGAGCAGAATACGCTGCTGCTTCATTCTGGACGGGGTTGGGCGACTGAATTCGTGGGCAGCCATTCCTTCAGCGCCGGCACCGATTCGCATGGCGGCTTCACGCTTCTGTGTGGCCACACGGTCGTGGTCCACGACATCACGGTCGAGACTCGGTTCGGTTACTGCTCGGCCCTGCACGATCACAGCGTCGTTTCAGGGGTGGCAGTCCCCATTGCCGGTCCGGCCGACCCCTTCGGCGTCCTGGTCGTCTATACCAATCAGGCTCGTCATTTCGGCGAAGATGAACAGCGATTCCTCGAAGTCGTGGCCAACGTCCTGGGCGAGGCCGTCAACCGCAAGCGAACCGAACAGCAGTTGACCGACTATGCCTCGGCCGTGGAGTCGAACAACCTCGCGCTGGAACAGGCCTATTCGGAACGCGAGGAGTTGGTGGCCGGACTGGAGGCGAAGAACCTCGAACTGCGGCACAGCCAACACCGGCTCGGCGCCGTTGCCGAGTTTTCCACGGCGTTGAACCAACCCGACGCAAAAACCGTCTATGAGACGGCGCTGCGCGTCCTGAGCACCGAAACGGCCGCTCTGGTCGCGGCCGTCTATTCGGTGAGCGATGATGGGACGCTTGCTTGCAAGCACGCCGTGGCGTTGGACGGACGCATTCTGGACACCCAGTCCTTTTCCCCAGAAGGTCTTCCGGCCGAAGTGGCGCGCTCTCGTGTGATTACCACACTAACCGGGCCCTTCGAAGACGACGCCCTGCGGATGCGGATCGGATTTGGCGACGTCGCCTTCCGCTGCCTGATCGGGTGGCCGCTCGTGTTCCAGGGGCGCTCGGTCGGCGTCCTGCTGACAGCCCACCTCCGCCCGCTGGACGAGGACCAGAACGCCTTTATCAAGTTCAGTCTCGAACAACTGGCCATCCGGATGCGGACATTCGTCGTCGACGAGGAACGAACCCATCTCATGGCCGCGCTGCAGGCGAAGTCCCACGCCCTGGAGTTCGCCAAGAACGCGGCCGAGCGGGCCAATCGGGCCAAGAGCGAGTTCCTTGCCAACATGTCGCATGAACTGCGCACGCCGATGAACTCGATCCTCGGCTTCTCCCAGCGGCTCCTCGCGAAGCAGGAAGGCGATCCCATCAGCCCACGAGACCTTAAAGCGATCGGCATCGTCGACCGCAACGCCAGGCATCTCCTCGATTTGATCAATGACGTTCTCGACCTGGCCAAGATCGAAGCAGGACGCGTGGAACTCAACACCACCTCGTTCGACGTC
Organism: Pirellulales bacterium; assembly: GCA_016931075.1. Classification (GTDB taxonomy): domain Bacteria; phylum Planctomycetota; class Planctomycetia; order Pirellulales; family Thermoguttaceae; genus JAFGFF01. Next base: position 12,967 of record JAFGFF010000260.1, read on the forward strand.
GTCGGCCTGGTCCACGAAGTGGTCGGCCAATCGGAATCGCTCGTAGGCGGCAAGACGATTGATCTCCACACCGTCCTGCCCGATTCGCCGCTGACGATCGAGGCCGATCGAATCAAGGTATTCCAGATCCTCGGCAACCTGGTCTCCAACGCGATCAAGTACACCGAAGCGGGTACGGTCACCATCAGCGTCACAAAACAAAAGGACCCTCGCCAAGGTCGCGCCGTCGTCGTCGAGGTGGCCGACACGGGTATCGGCATCAAGCCGGAAGACCGAAAGCGGCTCTTCACCAAGTTCACGCAACTCGAAGCAGGAAACACGCGCAGCGTCGGTGGTACCGGCCTGGGCCTCTGCATCGCCCAGCAGTATGCCCAAATGCACGGCGGCCGGATCGACGTCCAAAGCCAGTGGGGCGCCGGAAGCCGGTTCACGCTCGTGCTCCCCATGCGGGCGGTCAACACCCAAGCACCGTCGAACGAGGATGCGGGCGGGGAATCCAACGACCAGGATTCGACTTCGTTTTCGAATGTTCCTTCAGACCACGACACGCCCTCGGACTCGCTCGGGGAGCCGGAACTGGGGCGGACTGTCATCCTCGGCGTCCAAGACGACGAACACGACGCATACGACCTGCAGGCGGCCCTGACCGCCAACGGCCACAAAGTCCTTTCCTCGACCACCGTTAAGCTGCCCGTGGACAAGATACGCGAACAGGAGCCCGAGGTCTTGTGTCTCGATCTATGCGATTCGGAACAAGACATCCTCGGCGCGATGAAAACGCTGCAGCGGCAGGCTGTGCTGAAGGACGTCCCGGTGGTGGTTCTCTCCGTCGGCGCGGATCGGGTCCAATGCGCCGGTTCCGGGACGACGTACTACCTGGCCAAACCGGTCTCGCCTCGCCCGTTGTTGGCCACGGTGCGACAAGCGGCGGGAACAACTGCCGCCCGTGTGTTGGTGGTCGACGACGACCCGAGCACCGTGGAGTTCATTTCCACGATCCTGGCCTCCTCCGGCATGGACGTGGACACGGCGTCTAACGGAAAGGAGGCACTTGACCGGCTGGGCGGTTCCGTACCGGCCGTCATCCTCCTGGATTTGATGATGCCGATCATGGATGGATTCGAGTTCCTCGACCATCTTCAAATCGACCCGCTCTATAAAGACATTCCTGTCATCGTGCTCACGGCGACCATGCTCGGACCGGCCGAATTGGCGCGACTCCGCCAGATCAGTCCGATGGTGCTGACCCGAGGGCAGGAAACCCTGCTCGAACTGGTACGCGCGATCCTCGACGCCGTCAACGTCGAACGAAGCGAACCCGTCGAGTTGGCCGCCGAGGGCTCCACACCCAACTGAAAATAGATCGGCTACCCGAACATTTTCCACAAGGCTCAGACACCGCAATCTGCTAAAAAAACACCCATCCGCAAGGAATCCAAGTCCATGAAACCCCGAATCCTGGTTGTCGAAGACAATCCCGATAATATGACGCTCGTGCAATGGGCGTTGGACGACGCTGGCTACACGTGCGTCCAGGCGTCTTCCGCCGAGACGGCCTTCCGCATGCTCGAGTTCGAGTCAGTCGACCTCATCCTGATGGACATCTCCCTGCCCGGCATCGATGGCAAGGAGGCCACGCGACGGCTCCGCACCGATCCTCGCTATGCGTCCATTCCAATCATCGCCGTCACGGCCCACGCCATCTCCGAAGAGGAACGGGCGATCCGAGATTGCGGCGTCAACGACGTCATCACCAAGCCGATCGACTGGGACCGTTTCCAGGAAGTTCTGCAAACCTACCTTTGCGCGGGAGCCAGCCATGGCACGAATCCTCGTCGTTGACGACCTGCCCGATAATGTAACCCTGCTGACCTTCGACCTCGAGGACCGGGGATACGAGGTAGTCGGCGTTTACAGCGGGCGAGAAGCGATCGAAGCCGCGACCGAGCAACCGCCCGACGCCGTGCTGCTGGATATCATGATGCCTGGAATGAGCGGCATCGAGGTCTGCCACCGTTTCAAGGACGACCCTCGCCTGGCCTCGATTCCCATCATTTTGGTCACGGCCAAGGGGCAAGACCAGGATATCATCGACGGCTTGGACGCGGGAGCCGACGATTACGTACCCAAACCGTTCAATTCCCGCGTTCTGATCGCCCGGCTCGAAACGGCCTTGCGGACAAAGCAGGCCCAGGACGCCTTGCGGCAGGCCAACGACCAGTTGGCCGAGTCCAACCGCCAGTTGGACGAGAAGAGCAAGCGTCTGGCCGAATTGAACGAGGCGGCCTATCAGTTCGTCGACAACGTCTCCCACGAGGTCCGCACGCCGCTGAGCGTGATCAAGGAGTTCGCCTCGATCATCGACGACGGCCTGGCCGGTGAGGTCAATCCCGAGCAGAAAGAATACCTGGGCATTATCTCCGCCTCGGTCGACGACCTGGCGCTGATGGTTCGCGACATGCTCGACATCAGCAAGCTCGAGGCGGGCCACCTGACCGTGCACCGCACGAGCTGCGCCGTCGACGACGTCGTGCATCATGTTCGCACGGCCATCGAACGCAAAGCGGCCACCCGCCACATCGACCTGGCCTTCGACCTGCCCGACGACCTGCCGGCCGCTTATGCCGACGCCCCGAAAGTCGGACGTGTGTTGGTGAACCTGGCCATCAACGCCATCAAGTACGCCGGCGAGAATGGGCAGGTAAAAATCTGGGCTCGGGCCGACCACGAGGCGGGCGAGATCGAACTGGGCGTGACCGACAACGGAGCAGGCATCGACCCCGGGCGACTCGAGATCATCTTCGAACGGTTCCAACAGGTCGGTGTCAACGCCCGGGCGACCACTCAAGGCGTTGGGCTCGGCCTGAACATCGCCAAGGAACTGGTCACGCTCAACCTGGGCCAGATGCGAGTCCAGAGCGAACGGGGCAAAGGGAGCACGTTCTCGTTCACCCTGCCAATGGCCGAACCGGCCCGCCTGGTCGACCGTTACCTCGATCGACCCGAGTTGGCCCGGCACGGCCTGGCTGAGGTCTCCCTCGCACGGGCCGAGATCCAGGAGGACTGCCCACACGCCGCCGCCCGCGAGATGGACGAGCTGCTCAGCGACGTCCTGCGCAGCAGCGACCTGGTCCTTTGGGTCGCGCCGCGGACCTGGCTCTTGCTGTTGGAACGCTCCGGACCGGAGAGCCAGGCGGTGGTCAAACGGATCGAGGAGTGTCGCCAGGAGGCCAATCGCAATCGGCCCGACGGCAAGCTCCCGCCGATTGCCGTCTCCTGCGTCGGCACGTGGGACATGGCCACGCAACGTAATGTGTTGGCCAACCAACTCCATGAGACTCTTCGTTCGATCGAGGCCGTTCATGCGTGAGAAGCCGCGAATCCTGCTGATCGACGACGAACGCCCGCACGTCCAGGCGATGAGCATCCGACTCCGCGCGGCCGGATTCGAGATCCTCGCCGCGCACGACGGCCGCGCCGGCCTGGAGGTCGCTACGACCGAGTTGCCCGACGCGATCGTGATGGACATCCAGATGCCCGAGCTGGACGGCCTGGCGCTGCTGGCTGAACTGGCCCGGCGGGATTCCACCCGCTCCATACCGGTCGTCATGGTCTCGGCCTGCGCCGACCGCGAGCAAGAAGCCCTCGATGCCGGCGCCCGTTTCTTCCTCGCCAAGCCCTACGAAAACAAACGCCTCCTGGCCGCTTTAGAGAGCGTCACTACGAACACGGCGTCCACGCCTTCACCATAGGACCACCGGGTGCCATGGGCGGCTTGCCCGCCCTTGCCCTGGTTCACAAGGGCGGGCAAGCCGCCCATGGCACCCACTTGGCCCGCCTACTTCCTCGCCTTCTCGATCTCTTCGACCAGCTCTTCGGCCTGGTAGACGTTGCGAAGGGCTTCCAATAGAGCGTCGCTGTGGACGGAGACGGCTCGGCCGGCCACGTCGTCGAAGATGAAATCCCAGACCAGGCTCTGGGCGTTGCCGTCGAAGACCAGGCCGACGATCTGGCCCTCGCGGTTGACCAACGGGCTGCCCGAGTTGCCGCCGATGATGTCGATCGTCGAGACGAAGTTCATCGGCGTCTTCAGGTCGAGGTGATCCTTGCGATCCACCCAGATCTTCGGCAGCCGGAAAGGCGGCTTGTCGCCGTGCGCGGCAGCGTAGTCGAACGCCCCGCCCATGGTCGTCCACGGCGGAATTTCCTTGCCCAGTTGGTCGAAACTGCCCCCGGGCATCGGCCACCGGTAGCCCTTCACGGTGCCGTAGGCCAGCCGGAGCGTGAACGTGGCGTCGGGGTAGGCCTCCTTGCCCAGCACGGCGAAGCGTGCCCGGGCGAGCTTGGCGTAAGCCTGATTCATCGGCTCTTCGACCTTGGTTTCGTATTCCTTGCGAACGGCGCGGGCGTCCGGATCGAGCCATCGGGCAAAGACGATCATCGGATCGTCCGACGCAGCGATGGCCTCCTTGCCTCCGGCGGCCAGTTCCCGGCGGAAGGCCACGTCGTCCAGCCGCGTGCCGCCGACCAACTCAGCCGCCCGGGCCGCTGGCGATTTGCCCCGCAACACGCCTTTCGCAAGCTTGGAGTCCGCGCCAACCTGCTCCAGGAACATGCCCAGCGAATCGGTCAGCTTGGCCGTCTCGAGGTCCTTGTAGATCGGCGCTTCGGAGAACAGCTCCTGCTTGAGCGAGGCCAGGTTCGAGTCGCGATACTCCCGCAGGCGCTGGGCGTTGGGCTTTTCCTTCTCGACGGCCAGCCGGACAAGCGTTATCGCCTTGGCGTATAGCATCGAATTGAACGCCCCGCCTTCTTCGAGCAGATGGTGCCGCCGGTAGATCTTTTTCCACTCCTCCAACGCCTGGATCACCTCAGCCCCGGCGTTGAGGCACTCGGGATCGAGCCGTGGGCTTTTCGGAGCGTCTGAAGGTCTCTTAGGAGTTCGCTGCGCTGCTTCTTGTGCCATGAGATATTGATGCACGGCCGTGCCGAATTCGGCCCACTCGCGGATCTTTCGCTCCATCACGGCCGGATCCTGCAAGCCGGCCAGTATCCCGAGACGCGCTTTCCGGCCGTTGCAGTAGCGGAGCAGATCGCCCCGGGCACGCCGTGCGTTCTCCTCCAACCGCTCGCTGAAGATGTTCAACATCACCTCGCGACGCCGGATTTCGTCGAGCTGGTAGGGGAAGACCAGGTCTCGCAAAAACTTCAGATGATCCGGCGTATTCAATCGGCACGTGTGGCCCGGGTTCCCCGCCACGAACACCAGCTCGCCCTCCGCCGGCCCGGCCGGGCTCCACTTCAAATAGTCCTTGGTCTTTGCCGGCTTGCCGTCTTCATAGACACGGAAGAACGTGACGTCCAGGTCGTAGCGCGGGTATTCAAAATTGTCCGCGTCGCCGCCGAAATAGGCGATGGCCTGCTCCGGGGCGAAGACCAACCGGACGTCGGTGTACTTTTTATACCGATAGAGGTGATAGAGCCCTCCGTTGTAGAGCGTGACCACGTCGCTCCGCAGCCCGGTCTTATCGAACGACTCCTTCTCGATCGTGTTCATCACGGCCCGGCGCGCCTTGCTGGCCTCCTCGGGCGTGCTGCCCGGCTTGACGGCCCCGTTGACCCGCTCGGTCACGTCCTCGATGCTCATCAGGACGTTCAACTCCAGGTCGTGGCACTTGAGTTCCTTGTCCCGCGTCTTGGCGTAATAGCCCGAGACCAGCATGTCGTTCTTTGCCGTACTGAGCTTCTGAATGGCCCCCGCGGCCACGTGATGGTTCGTCATCACCAGCCCGTCGGGCGAAACGAACGACCCCGACCCCCCGTTGTTGAACCGCATGCACGCCCGTTGCAGATGCACCAGCCACTCGGCGGTCGGCTCGAACCCATACTTCGCTTTGAGCAGCTTCCTCGGCGGATCGGTGAAGAGCCACATCCCCTCGTCGCCCCGCACGCCGGGCACGAAAATGGTCACTCCCAACACAAACAAAGCTGCCCAACCAAGAAATGCCCGCGTGGTCTTCATCGCCTTGAACTCCTTCCGGGGAATGGATGCGTGTTTTGTGGCCCCTTTCACAAGAGGGTGAAGCCACATGATAGCCCATCCCATGCGGCTAGAAAAGACGACCCCGACACCCGGGCACCGTCGCGGCAGGCCCGTAGAAGCGGCGTCCCGCCGCTTCATAAAAACGCGGCGAGACGCCGCGTCTACGGAAACGCATCCCTCCGCGTCTCTCCGCCTCTGCGGTGAAAAATGGCCTCACCTCTCCATCATGACCCAATCCACGACCGTTCGCTCGATCGGCCCGATCTTCCGCCGTTCAGGCCGGGTAATCTTCTCGGACGACCCCAACCAAAACGCCTGGGCCAGCGCCACGTCATGCGCCCGCGCCACCGCCGCCCCTTCTACCATCAGCCGCGACCTGGGCGCCAATCCCAACTCCACCCGCACCGGCGCAAGCAACCCCACCGCCTCGACCCGCCTCGGCCCCACCACCCTCGGCCCAGTCGGCGCCACCGGCATCTCGGGCGGAGCACTCTCCACCGGCAAGCTCAATCCCCAATTCGCCGCCATGATCGACGCGTCCAGGTCGTCCACCCGGCCGTCCCGGTTGAAATC
>JAFGFF010000031.1 GCA_016931075.1 Pirellulales bacterium
CTCCTCGGTCAATCCACGTCTCGCAAAGCGCCCCGGCGTTGTGGCCCTGCCGCCACATCGCCGGGGCGTTTTTGCATTTCTTGTCACCCCCAAAGGAGCAGTCAATGACCCAAAACGAACTGAACCGCGCCGTGGCCCGGGCCACCGGCGAATCGGTCCGGACCATCGCCAAAATGGGCTTCAGCCCCCTGAGCGAACCCGCTGCGGAGCGGGAACCGCTGGTGGTGAACTGGGACGAGTTGGAAGCCCAGCGCGTGGGCGTGTTCCCCAAGCATCGCCGCCGGGAACTTGTTGCCACGTAGTCTGGTCGATTGGGAAATCCAGACCTCACGCAAAGACGCAAAGGCGCAAAGGGACGAAGTCCGAAAAACAAGAACTTCCCTTGGTGTCTTGGCGGCTTTGCGTGGGGTTCTCTGCAAGCAACAACCGGTAGAAAGAAGGAGACTACCAATTGATCGAAATCACACGCCGCCTCGCGCTCGGGTTACGGGCCGTGTTTCACCGGGCGCTGAATCTCTCCTCCCGGGGGTCCGCCCCCGCGATCTGCTTCGCGACCGGTCCGGACGGCACGCGCGTGAGCGCAAGATCCGCCGACCGAGCCGTCGAGTATCACGGCGGGGGTGAATTCCCCCACGAGGAGATGTGGCTGCCGCCGGAGTTCCTCTCCGATGTCGAAGGCCGCAAAGACGATCCCGTGCAGTTGGAAGTCCTCGATAACGGCCACGTCCTGGCCGGATGGCGGGATGGCAACGTCCCGCAGATGATCCAGTACGATCCGGCGAAATCGGCCGACACGGACGATTTTCCCGGCATCCTCAACAATGGGCTTGCAGAAAACGCACCGCGCCTGCTCACGGCTCTTCACGACGCCATGCTGACCACCGACGCGGAAGCGATCCGGTATGCAACGGACCATATCCAAGTCCGCGGCTCAAGCGGCACCCTGGTAGCCACCGACGGCCGGCAAATGCTGCTGCAAAACGGATTCGAGTTCCCTTGGGACGACGATGTGCTCATCCGCAGGACCAAGGTCTTCGGCAGCAAGGAGCTTCCCCAAGACGGGCCCGTGGCGATCGGCAGGACCGGCGACTGGTTGGCCGTCCGCGTCGGGCCGTGGACGATCTTTCTGAAGATCGCGCAAGAAAAGCGGTTTCCTAAGGTCGATCACGACGTCCCTCGGCCGGAATACGCCACGACAAGGTTTCGGATCTCCCAGGCCGATGCCGCGTTCCTGCTCAAGTCGCTCCCCAGACTGCCCGGCGACGAGGAGTTCAACCTGCCGGTCACGGTGGAGCTCAACGGCAGCGTCGCCATTCGGGCAACCGCAGCAGACCAGCCGCGGCCCACCGAGTTGGTGCTCTCCGGCTCGACGGTCTCCGGCGAGCCAATCCGAATCAACACGAACCGGAGGTTCCTGGCCCGGGCAATCCAGCTCGGGTTCAACGAGGTCCACCTGTACACCCCCGAGGTCCCGGTCCTGTGCCGCGACGATCATCGCCACTACGTCTGGGCGCTGCTCAGCCCCGAGTCGGCGATCCTGCCCACCGCTGACGCGATCCGAATCGCCTCGCCGACGGCCGGCCAAAAAGCTTCAACCACCCGCCGAAAACCCCGAAAAGGCAAGGCGACACAATAACTGCATGCCTCAAGATTCAACGCCAGTGCCTTCAAGCGCGCTGGCCAAACCGATTCGTTTCCAGAGGAGATGACTGATGTTGAACAGACGACGCCGCTCCCATGAGCAGTCCACGTCCCAAGAGTCCTCTGCGCCGGAGCAGGAATCCGCTGCCGAGGCTCCCGGCGCGGCACAAAACGCAGGGGGAGCACCTCGCGGCCGGGCCAGCTGGACGGGCCTGCTCCAACTCAGCCTGGTCGTGGTGCCCGTCAAGGCCTATCCGGCCGTCAGCACGACCGAGAGCTTCCACTTCAACCAGCTCCATGCCGGATGCGGAGAGCGAATCCGTCACCAGAAACACTGCCCGGTCCACGGCGAGGTGAACACCGAGTCGATCGTCCACGGCTACCAGTACGCCCCGGGCCAGTACGTGCTGGTCGAACCGTCGGAGTTGGAGAAGCTCCGTCCTCCCAAGGAGAGGGGGCTGGTGCTGGAGCAGTTTGTCGACGTCGAGCGGATCGACCCGGTCCTGTTTTCCGGGCGGAGCCTGTACCTGTTTCCCGAGGGCTTGCCGGCCCAACGTCCCTACCGGGTGTTGGCCGAAGCCCTCCGATGCCGCGCCAAATGGGCGGTGGGTCGGGTCACCATGTCGGGCCATCGACACCTGGTCGTGGTCCGGCCGGCGGGCCGGCTGTTGGCCATGCACGTGTTGCACGATCCCCAAACGGTGCGGGCCGCCTCTTGGCTGGAAGCCGAGCTGGGCAACGGGGCCAGCAGCCAGGAGGAGCAACAATTGGCCTGCACCCTGATCGACTCGGCCACCGCCCCGGTCGACTGGTCCCAGTACCGGGACGACACCGCCGAAAAACTCTCGGCGTTGATCCAGGCCAAGATCGAGCATCGCCAGGTGGTCGTCCCGGCTGAGGAGCCCGTCGAAGTGCCGCAGTTGCTCGATGCGTTGAAACAGAGCGTGGCTGCGGCGGTTGGCAGCATGGGGACCGCAAAGC
>JAFGFF010000261.1 GCA_016931075.1 Pirellulales bacterium
GGATAAACTAAATACCCTCGTACGCGGCGCCAAATTCGCCGCGCAACTCAAAAATTGTGGGTAAAGACAAGGTCATGACCCGGCGAGCGATGGATTCCCCGCCATGCATCTTGCCGGGTCAAGACCCGGCCTACTACTTCCCGAATTGATCTCATCGCCGTCACTGTAGGGAACGCCCTCCGTGGCGTTCCGTGAACCGCGAGTTTGGCCCATTTCCCGCGGCCCGCGGAACGCCACGGAGGGCATTCCCTACAGAACAAAGGGACAATCAGCCCGCCGCGCCACTTCTTTTTCGCCACAAGCCGGCCAGCACGTCCGCGACCACGGACCGAAGCAGGAAGATCGCGTCGCGGGTGTAGCGCGGAATCATCCTTCGGGGTTCTTGCCCGATCCGCCAGAGCCATTCGGCTCCGATCCGCTGGACCCACCGGGGCGCGCGGCGAACCCGACCGGCGACAAAATCCAACGACGCGCCGATCTGGACGCACGCCGGCACGCCTAATTCGTCGAGATGCTCGGCCAGCCAGAGTTCGCCCTTCGGCTGTCCCAGGGCGGCGAAGAGCAGATCGGCCTTGGCCCCGCGGATTCGCCCGATCAACTCGGCCTGTTCCGATTCGGATAACTCCGAAAGCATGGGCGTTTCGATGCCGACGATTTGCAGCTCGGGCCAGAGCCGGCGGAGGTTTTCGGCCGCTTGCCGGGCCACCTCGGGCAGCCCGCCCAGCAGGAACACGCGATAGCCTCGCTCGGCCGCCCGGCGGCACAGCCGGTAGATCGTGTCGGCTCCCGTCACCCGCTCGGGCAGGCGCCGGCGTCGCAGCCGCGAGTACCAGACCAGCGGCATCCCGTCGGCTACGAGGAACCCGGCCCGGGCGTTCACTCGCCGCAGCCGAGCATCGCCGGCGGCCAGTCGGGCGTAGTGCAAGTTGGCCGTGATGAAGAATCCCGGCTTGCCCGTGGCGATCATCCGATCGACCAGGTCCAACGTCTCATCCGTCGTCACTCGGGCCAGCCGCAGCCCCCAAATCTCGACCGTCTCGACGTCCGCCGACAACGGCTCGGCGGGGACTTCGAGGTTCGATCTTGGCGGATCGGGTACGGTGAGTGTTTCCGGGCTGGGCATGGGTAAACCTGGGTGCAAAGGGGCCACTTTGGAAGTATGGCACGTGCCGGGCGGTCCGGCAGGCCGATTCGGTCTGATCGGGTTGCGCCAGCCCGAGTTGGGGGCGAGGGACGGGGGACGAGTACCCCAGGTTTTCAAGTGAAAAACGGGGCTTTCGAGGATGTGGGGCTTGGAAAAGGCGTGGGCCGGTCACCCTCCGTATAGGCTCGTGTTGACGCTTCAGGGCCGGCGTGGTACACCGGGGCACGATGAGCATTCATGAAACGAAGCCGGCGCCGCAGTTTGTCGAAGGGCCGATCGACGGGGTCGTCTTTCGGGCTCTCGAACCGCATACGGACCCGCGGGGATGGCTCGTCGAGGTCTTTCGGGCCGACGAGCTACCGGCCGAAAACCGCCCGGCAATGGCCTATGTGAGCCAGACACTGCCTGGGGCGAGCCGGGGACCGCACGAGCACGTCGAGCAGGACGACTATTTCGCCATCCTTGGGCCGGGCGATCTGATCCTTTATCTCTGGGATCCGCGTCCCAATTCGCCGACCCAGGGCCACCGCATCAAGAGAATCGTTGGCCAGTCCAGCCCCCAAAGTGTCTTGGTTCCAGCCGGAGTGGTTCACGGTTACCGTAATGCCGGCGTCGTGCCCGCTTGGGTCTTCAGCCTGCCCAATCGCCTCTACGCCGGCCAGGGCCGCCAAGAACCGGTCGACGAAATCCGTCACGAAGAGCGAGCAGACAGCGTCTATCGGATGGATTGAGTGCGGTGAATCTCTCGCCGGAATAACGAATAACGAAGCCCTACAGGCTCCGCTTCAGCTCGATCGTGCGTTTGATCGGCTGGATGACGTGGTCGACGGCGTGGGAGTCGAGCATGTCCTGGCAGACTTGCAGCAGGTTATCCAGGACGGTTTTGAAGGAGCTGTCAGGTCCGAGGCTGCCGTACTGTCGGGCGGTGATGTAAACGCTCAACTGCTCTTCGGCGAAGTCGCCCGTGCGGATCTGATAGGCGCTGGTGCGGGTCTCGACGCTTACGCGGCACTGGGTGCGGCAGTTTTCGTCCAGGGCGATCGTCAACGAGGGCTCGTGGTTGATGATCGTCGCGCCGGGGATCTCGGCCAGCCACTCAATGGCCGGGCTGACCCCCAGGGCCTCGTTGACCACCTGATTGTGGTTGCCCCGGTAGCTGAAATCGAATCCGAACAGGAGGTCCAACGCCTCGCAGTCCAACGGGCTGACCGAGAGCATGTAGGGGGCCAGCTCCAGGACAAGCTGGTGCTGCTGCATCGCGTCTTCAAGCGACTCGGGATTGACCTGGCCCGAGCAGACGCGGCGCGACTCGATCGTCGCCCAACGATAGTCCCCCCGGTCCTTGTCCTCCTCAAGAACGAAGTCCCCCCGATCGCGGCAGTAGAAATTCCTCATCGAGGGATAATTCTTCTGCACGCGCTCGAAATAATGGAGGATCGTCTCCCGGTTGGTCGGAAGCTCCATCTCCGTGCTCAGATTCATGTTGATGTAGAAATCGTCACACAGAGTGCTGTAGCGATTCATGGTCTTCTCTCACTGTCGGTCGCCGTGGACCCAAAACTACCCCACGGGTCGGTCCCACGGGAAGACAAATGGCCAGCCAAGCCGTAGTATAGGCGTAGTCACCCAGAAGTGTCAAAGCCGGGGTCCGTTCACCCCCAACAGTGGGCAATCCCTCGGCGGTCGCGAAATCGGCGTGAGGTCCTGCTCATGTGCCCAACAGACGCGTCTCGATGGATGGTCGAGGCCTTCGAGACGGAGCTAGGCTGGATGGCCCTGGGGCTTCGTGGGCCGCTGCTGGGCCAACTGACCTTTGCCCACAAGACACGAGCCGCCGCACTGAACACCCTGCGATCGACGAGGAAAAGGGGTCGGGAGTCTTTGTTTCATGACAGCATGGAAGTTGCGTCACAGCCGGTTACGGTAAACAAAGACTCCCGACCCCTTTTCCTCGTCGAAGGTCTGACGGCCTACGCCCGGGGCGAGCCGGTCGACTTCACCGACGTGTCGGTCTGGCTCGACAATCCCACCCCGTTTCGTCGGGCCGTTTTGAAGGCTTGCCGGCGGATCCCGTACGGCCAGACGGTAACCTACGGCGAGTTGGCCTCGTTGATCGGTCGTCCCGGCGCGGCCCGGGCGGTCGGCAACTGCATGGCTACCAATCGCATCCCCCTGATCATTCCCTGCCACCGCGTCGTCGGCTCCTCCGGCAACCTGGGCGGTTTCTCCGCCCCCGGCGGTGTCCAACTCAAACGCCGGCTGCTGCGACTAGAGGCTGGCAGCGTGGGTGAGGGGAGTGTGCTGTAGAGAAACACTTGTAGGAGGCGACTCCTGTCGCCGAATGTCCACCAGTCAAGTCCCATTCGGCGACAGGAGTCGCCTCCTACAAATCGAAATCTGTTGGCGGGGTGGCACTATTCCAGCGGCAGACGGACGACCTGGCCGCCGAGCTCGAGGGAGCGGTCGATGGCCAGGCAGAGTTCGTGGGTGTGGTAGGCGTCGGCCACGTTGCAGTGCGACTCGCGGTCGTGGCGGATGCAGTCGACCAGGTGGTCGATCTCGGCGTCGAAGGGGTGATGGTGGACGTCGCCGCTGTCGGGCAGGATCGTCGGGACGGTCGCCCAGCCGGTTTGGCCGGGCAGCGCCTTCGGAGCCCAGAGCCGGTTCTCGCGGATCGTCCCCTCGGTGCCGGCCAGGTCGATGTTGAAGGCGTAAGGCATCACGCAATCGAACAGGCATGACGTCTTGCCGATCACGCCATTGCGGAACTTCAGGGTCGCGACGACGTTGGCGTCATACTCAAAATGGCCCTTCTTGTTGTTGCTCATCGCGGAGACCTCGACCACCTCGTCGCCGACGAACCACCGCAGGGCGTCCAGGGCGTGGCACCCGGCCAAAAGCATCGCGCTGCCGGCCGTCTCCTTGCGGCGGAACCAGTCGAACTGGCGCCGCCCGGGCCCGATGCCATGCCAGTAGTCCACCTCGGCGTAGAACAGCTCGCCGATCGTGCCGTCGGCCAGTTGGCGTTTGATGATCGTAAACAGCGGGTTCCAGCGGAGCACGAAGCTGCAGACGCTCTTGACGCCCGACTCGACCACCGCGTCGCGCAAGGCCCGGTTCTCGTCGGCGGTCAGAGCCATCGGCTTTTCGATCAACAGATGCTTGCCCGCCCGGGCCGCGGCGATTCCCTGCTCGGCATGGACGTGGTTCGGCGTGCTGATGTTGACGATCTGAACGTCCGGATCGGCCAGCACCTCGGTGTAATCGGTCCGAATCAGGCAGTCGACCCCCACGCTCTGAGCCAATCGCTCGCCGCTTGCCCGCGTGCGGCTGCTGATCGAGACGATCTCGACGTGCGGATTCTTCCGCCAGCTCATCGCATGCGCATGCGCCACGTCCCCCGCCCCGTGAATCGCCACCCCCAGTTTGCGCTCGTTCATTGCCTGGTTCCTCGCTTACCGGTCTTCGCCAAGGTAGTGTTTTCGTATTCTGGAGGGCCACGCTCCGTCGTGGCCGCAGCGTCAGGCAAATCGCGGCCACGACGGAGCGTGGCCCTCCATGTCAGATTGTTCACCTTGGAATCACTACTAAAGCGAAGGCCCATAATGCCACGCCACGCGCCGCCAAGAGGGACGACGCGTGGCGAGTGGTTCACTCAAGTCAGTGATCCATTCCGCGCGGATCAACCGGCGGCCGCGCTGTGATCGTAGTCGTACCTCCGGCAGATGACGGCGCCGTAGAAGCCGATCACGATGAACGCGACAGCCGGGACCAGGTAGGCGAGCTTGATGCTGCCCGTCTGGTCGGACACGGCCCCTTGGATCTGCGTCAGGACGGCCGCGCCGGCGATGGCCATGACCATGCCGGAACCGCCGATCTTGGTGTCTTCGCCCAGCCCGGCGATTCCCATGCCGTAGATCGTCGGGAACATCAGCGACATGCAGCCGGAGATGCACACCAGGGCGTAGATGCCGGTGAATCCCTTCGAGTAGACCGTGATCAGGCACAGGGCGACGGCGATGGCCGACAGGGCGGTCAGCAGGTCGCGCGGCTTGAAGAACTTCATCAGTCCGGTGCATCCGAATCGCATGATGACGAACATAATGAGCGCCAACAGGTAGTACGTGTTGCCGACCTGTTCAACCGTTTGTGGAATAAGAACGTTGATGTGCAAGAAGTCGCAGATGCTATAGAAGACGGCGCCGATGGGTTCCACCTGGCGCAAAGCCTCGATGATCTGCTCCTTACTCGGGTTCGCGCCGAGTTTGGCGACGACGTTGTCCAGATCGAGTTGAACCATGACGTAGCGGATCGTGTATGACCAGACGGCGATCTGAGCGCCCACGTAGAAGAACTGGGCGATGACGCCCCAGACGTACCGCGGGTTGCGCATGAGCCGCCGGAAGGTGCCCCCGAAGTCCAGACGCTTGTCGTCTTCCTTCAAGTTGGGCATCTTCGTGACCAGGATGGCCAACATCAGACAGAGCATCACCAGGCCCAACACCATGTAGGTCGTGGTCACGGCGCTGAGTTCACGGCCCTGAATTTCGGCCAGTTTCTCCGGAGCAAATCCCTCGCGTTGCTTTGGCGTGGATACGTCAAGCTGGGATAAAACGAAAATCTGGCTAATCACCACGCCGGTAATCGCGCCGAAGGGGTTGAACGATTGGGCGAAGTTCAAGCGTTGGGTAGCCGTTTCCGGATCGCCGATCGCGCAAACGTAGGAGTTCGTGGCCGTCTCGAGGATCGAAAGTCCGGCAAAGAGGATAATCAGTGTTAATAGATAGGTGTAGAAGCAAAGATCCATGCTCACACCGGCGGCCAGACCTGCTCCGTACGTCAAGATCGCGCCCCCGGCGTACAACGACAGCCCGAGGATAACGCCCGACTTATACGTGAACCGCTTGATAAAGAGCGCCCCGGGGATGGCGAAACACCCATAGCCGAAGAAATAGCAGGAGATCTGAATGAATGCCGATTTGGTGTCGGTCAGGCTCATGATCCGCGTGAACGCGGCGAGCATGGTGTCCGTCATGTTGTTTGGGATGGCCCAGGCAAGAAACAAGGACGAGAGCAGCGCGAACGGCAGAATGATTCCCGGAGGAATGACGCGTGGCTTGTTTTCCATCGGATATTCACTCGAACGTGGTGAAAGCGACGTTCAGGCCCTGGGCCGTGCCCGGTACCTGCCTGAACGATGTGAACCTTTTAATATTTCGGTAAAAAAACCTCCCCGGGTGGCCCGGATAGCTCGGCTATCCGGGGGCCGTCAGGCCCAAGAGGTTTCGGCCTCTGGTTTGTACTGTTGATAACAGCAAAGGACAGTTCACTTCGTGTCTGGATACTTCTTGTCGCTTCGCGACCCCGATAGCGGAGCTATCGGGGCTACCCGGCTTGTTTGCTCTACTTCAGGACCGACTTCACCTTCGGCAGCACGTTCTGGTCGATGCTCGCGTCAGTGTTCTCGGCCTGGACGCCCTTGAAGAGGTACCAGTCTTCACGGTGGGAGACGGTGCCGTTCGGGGGCATTTTCGACATGGGGCCGAGGCTTTCGACCTCGAGCATGGCGGAATTGGTGAACGTCTCGAAGTTGCAGCCGTGGTCCGGATAGACGGCGCCTTCCTGGTAGCGGACCGTCTTGAGGTAGAGGTGCCCGTCACGCAGATAGGCGCCCCAGTTCTGGCGGTTGCTCAGCCCTATCTTTTGCGGCCGATCCGCGTTCGGATCCTGCTGCAGGATGATGTACTTCGAGGTGAACGTCCAACGCGGGTCGGAAAGCTTGGTGTAGGACCAGAGGACCAGCGTCCGGACGGGCAGGAAGAACTTCTTGTCGATCACCTGGCCGGGGGTGTCGGGAATGTCGGGGTGCGGCGAGTAGGGCTCCTGCGGGAAGATGGCCTTGCCCTTCGGGGCCATGACCGTCAGCGTCCACGGGGCCACGTCGACGTGCCACAGGTTCGTGTTCGTCAGCTTGTGGATCACGGTGACCTGCGAGCCTTCGGGGGCCAGGGTGATCTCGAGTTCCTTCTGGAAGCCGTTGTCGGTTTCAACCGGCTGGATCAGACGCACCGTGTCGCCCTTGATGACCGCCTCGACCGGCTTGCTGTCGGGGTGATAGGACCGGGGCTTCGCCTCGGGGGCCAGCCAGAGCCGGTGTCCGCCGAACGCCAGCCAGTCCTTTTCATTCTTCTTGCCCAACTGGGTCTTGTCGACGAAAAACTCGTTCGCGTCGTCGACGAACCCGTAGCGGATCACGCGAGGGCCGACGTCCGTGGTCAGGATCAAGTCAACCGTGCCGTTGGTCATCCGGATGCAGTTGGGCCAACCGCCGTAGCTGACCTTTTCGATCGTCGTCTTTGCCATGGTCGGAAGCACAATGCAGAAAAGGGCCAGAGAAAACACCAGGAAGAAAGCAACAACTCGCGGGGCCGTGACACACATGGATTTTCCCTCCGATTGTCAAGCGTTGTAGGATGTGGGGGCGGGAAACCGTCATTCGTCAGAAGAAGCTCGCCGGCGTGGCGGGCCTGCCCCGTCGATCTCACCCGATCGGGGCATCAAACCGCCAATAGAACGGCTGATCCAGCGCTTGTCAAGCCGTCCGCCCGCTCACCAGAGGGCCCTTTTCATGGCCCATTTTTCCGTGTCCGGACGTGTCGTTCGCGTCCTGCGTTCTGCGTCAACGAGGCTCGGTTTTCCGACAAGGTTGAGCTTGCCAACCGCGCGCTCTCGCGTCGTGGTCAGGTCGAAACAGCCCGTCCGCGCCGCGACCGTTTTTCAGCCTGGTTAAAAAAGTCGAGTTCGAGAATTCGGGCGTTTCTAGTGCTCTGTCTTGTTTCGGATAAACCCGTAGGCCGGGTCGTGACCCGGAAATCCTGTTCCTGCCGGGTCACGACCCGGCCTATGAGATTGGCCGATCCTCCGCATCCGAAATCGATCGCCTGACGAATCTACTGGTGCTCTCATGGAGTCCGCTCCCGCACTCCCGCTTTTCTGGGGGGAAAGTCTTCACCTTATCCAAATTCAATGCCCCGTGCATTGTGTCTTCTTGGATGCCGAAATCAGCGTTTTCGGGCACCGGCCTTTGGGCGACTGAACAACACCCCGTTGACATCCCCCCAAAATCGTTAACAATGGAGGTACCACCGAGCATGCTAAAGTCACGCCAAGTCCGTTTTGGGCCCGAGGTAGGACCATGAAGCAAGCTGCTCGGCAGGCACGCATCCGTGAGATGATCGTGCGGAATGGGGAATGTTCGGTCGAAGAATTGGCGGCCGAGTTGGACGTCAGCGGCATGACGATTCGCCGCGACCTCCAAGCGTTGTCAGAACAGGGGCAAGTGATTCGAACCCACGGTGGAGCAACGTTGGGTGAGCGCATTAGTTTCGAGTTCGCTTTTCTGAAGCGATCGCGGGAAAACCGCATGGCCAAAGAGGCCATCGCCGCTGCCGCCTTCCATCTGGCGCAGGGTTGCCGATCGATCATGCTCGACGGCAGCACGACCACGTTGGCGATCGCGCGGCGTCTGCACGGCATGACCGGATTGACGGTCGTGACCACTTCGTTGCCGGCCGCAGCCGAGTTGCAATACGAGCAGGGGATCGACGTCCTTCTGCCCGGCGGCTACGTCCGACCGGCGTCGCCCGACCTGACCGGCTCGTTGGCCGAAGCCAATCTCGAATCGCTCCGCGCGGAGATCGCCTTCCTGGGCGCCGACGGGATCGACCTCGAAGGCAGCGTCTACGCCCATCCGCCCGACACGACCCTCGTGCTGGTCAAAATGGCCGCCTCGGCCAGTCGGGTTTATGTGGCGGCCGACCACACCAAGCTCGGTCGGACCGCGCTGCGGCGCTTCGGCCAGCTCCGCAATTGGGCTGGTTTGATCACCGATTCGGACGCCGATCCGGAAATCCTCGATCGACTCCGCGAGGCGCACGTCAACGTCATCGTCGCGAAACACGAAGAGACCATCAATAACCACGTCCAGGTCTGACGCCGCTTCATGAAAACCTTTAATATCCACGTCCAGGTTTGACGCTACTACATGAAAACCTTTAATACCCACGTCCAGGTTTGACGCCACTTCATGAAAACCTTCCCGCTGTTGACCTGGGACTGGATCGCCTTCGGGGCCTTCTTCGTGGGGCTCTCGGTGGTCGGCTATTGGGCGGGGCGAAAGGAACGCGGCGGGGCCGAGGACTACTTCCTGGCGGGCAAGAAGCTCCCCTGGTACGTCATCGGCGGCTCGTTCATCGCCTCGAACATCAGCACCGAGCACTTCATCGCCATGATCGGCGCCGCCTGCGTCTACGGTGTTTGCGTGGCCATGTCCGAGTGGGGCAACGTGGCCACGTTCACGCTGATGATCTGGTTCTTCATCCCGTTCCTGCTCGTCTCGAAGGTTTTCACGACGCCCGAGTTTCTGGAGCGCCGCTTCAATCCGGCCATGCGGCAGATCTTCGCCCTGGTCACCATCGTCCTCAACGTCCTGGCGTTTTTGGCGGCCGTTCTCTACGGCGGCGGCTTGGCCCTGCAAAAGCTCTTCGATTGGAACAGCCTCCTGCTATCCATCGTCGTGCTGGGTCTCGTGGCAGGCGTCTGGGCGATCTACGGGGGGCTCTCCTCCGTGGCATGGACCGACCTGTTCACCGTCATCGTCATGGTGATCGGCGGCCTGATGGTCACGATCCTGGGCCTGGAAGCGCTGGCCGGCGAGGATGGATCGCTGATCGACGGCATGCAGATCGTGATCGAACGTAATCGGGCCGCGTCGGGCGATTGGGCGGAGGCCGTCAATAAACACGTGGTCGAACTCAGCGGTTCCGAAAACCACGATTCCTATAACCGCCTCTCTGTCATCCAGCCCCCGTCCCATCCCACGACGCCTTGGATCGCGCTGCCCTTGTCGGTCTTTTCGATCAGCATCTGGTACAACGTCCTGAACCAGTTCATGATCCAGCGGGTGCTCGGGGCGAAGAGCATGTACCACGCCCGAATGGGCATCGTCATGGCCGGATTCATGAAAGTGTTCCTGCCGGTCATCGTCGTCCTTCCCGGCTTGATTCTCTTCGCCATGAAACCCGATATCCTTCTACAACCCTGGGACCACGTGCGAACCTCGGCCGACGCGGGTTACGTGACGCTGTTGAGACACCTGGTGCCGGTCGGACTGCGAGGTCTCTTTCTGGCGGCCCTGTTCGGCGCGATCCAGTCGACCGTGAACTCCGTCCTCAACTCGACCGCTACCGTCATCACGCTCGACGTCTACCGCCGGTGGGTGAACCCCCAAGCATCCGAGAAACGGCTTGTCGCCGTGGGCGTCCTATCCTCGATCGTCATCTTGGCCGTTGCGATCATCTTGGGCTACTTCATCGGCCAGTTCACGGATGGCTTGTTCGTCTATATCCAGTCGATGTACGCTTTCTTCGCCCCGCCGTTTGCCGCTGTTTTCCTCTTAGGCATCCTCTGGCGACGCATCAACGGCACGGGCGCCGTCGTCACGGTTATTCTCGGATTCGGTTTCGCGGTTCTGCTCAAGTGCATCGTCAGTTTCGTGGATGGCCACCCGCATTGGCTGGAACCTTACGCCAACCAGGCCGTGTTCGATTGGGCCTTCTGCATGGTCGTCTGCACGGTGACAAGCCTCCTCACTGCGCCGCCCCGGCCCGAGCAGGTCAGCGACGAAGTGACCGTCAACTGGAAGAAGCTCAACATCTTCCAAGACCTGGGCAACCACTGGTACACCAGTGTCGTCACCTGGTGGTTCCTCTTCGTCGCCGCCATCGCCGGCATGATCGTCCTCTTCTCCGGACTGATCTTTTCGACGGGATAAACAAGTGGAGTGCCACTGGCTATGCCGGTGCTTTGGAGGGCCATGCAACCCACGGGTGGCCCGGATAGCTCTGCTATCCGGGGGCCGTCAGGCCCAAGAGGTTTCGGACTCTGCTTGCATTGCTGACAACGTTCATGGACGGCGCACTTTGCGTCTAGATTCCTCTTGTCGCTTCGCGACCCCGATAGCAGAGCTATCGGGGCTACCCGGTATTGGGGCTACCTTGTTCTATTGCCCTCGTTCAGCCTTCAACATGCGGGCAAAAGAAGTCCATCGATAGACCGAGAAAACGGCCAGATCGTCCGAACCGGCCATATGCCGAAAGACGTTTTCCTCGTCTGCAAGAATCGTCACCGCGGATCGCCCCACGGCGACGAGGAAGATAGCTTGGTCCACTCGGGGCTGCCAGCGACAGGTATCCCCCACAGCATACAGAATTGCGCCATCGATGAAGAAGAAATCATGACCTCTGAATGTCAATACAGCCGACAAGACTTCGACCACGGGCCATTCGGCTTCTCGATTGAGCAGGTCGAGCCAATACTCGACCCGATGTCCACCGATCTCGTTGCGGTCTTCCTGTGCCATGGCCTTAAACGTCGCTAAGGCTCGTTTTCGGGCGACACTCCCGCGCCACCAGCAGACAGGCTGTGCAAGAACAACCACCACGGCGAGTATCAATAGAAGAAAGCCGTACATCATCGTGTCCGATTACGAGAGAAGAATAATGGCAGACAGATCGTCTAACCACGGATGCACGCAGACTGTGGATCTTCCTTCAAGATAGTTGGCTATCGCCAACCGTCAAGGGAGGAACCACTGCGTTGCATCTGGCGCTGGGTGTTCACGGCTGCGCGGAAGTGGGACCATCCGAGACATGGTAGCAACCGGCCGCACGCCACATTGACCTCTTTACGAAAAAATCCAGTAAACAACGCCGATGATCGCGCCGACAAAAGCCCAGCAGCCGAGGAAGCCGATCAGGCCGACGAAGCTCATCCGCGGGATCTCCAGGCCGGCGAAATCGAGCACGACACGCCGTGGGCCGGGCGCGACGCCGGGGGAAAGATTGAACGGGCCGGCCTCGGTCTCGTCGGGCCCGATCGGGGTGCGAAGACAAGTGTAGACACGCTCCAGACGCTCCGGATCGACCGGGCGGGTCAACAGGCTGACCACCACGGTCGCGACCAACCCAGCGGTCAAATAAAAGACCATCTGCCACGGCAGGTTCAGCTCGGGCGAGCCGTCGTTGTAGTGGACGATCTCCCACCGGTTGGGCAACAGGTGGGCGAATCGGGCGTTGAAGTCCCAGAGGACTTTGGAGCCGAAAGCAATTTTGCTGGTGAAGAGCCAGGCCGCGAACCCGACGAGCGTTCCGGCCCAGGCTCCGGCCGTGGTCGTCCGCCGCCAGAAGAGCCCAACCCAGAAGGCGATGCCCATCATGGCCGAGATTTTCCAGAACACTTCCAGGCCGTCGATGACGCTATCGAGACTGAAGGCGAAGGAAATGCCGGCGACGACGACGAGAATGGCGGCGATTCGGCCGACGAGCGTGTAGTGCCGGTCGGAGCGGTTTCGGACGAGGTGCGGCCGGTAGATGTTTTCCGTAAACAACGCCGACGCGGCGACCATGAAGGCGTCGCACGAACTCATCACGGCCGCCAGCAGCGAGGCGATGAACAGCCCGACCAGTCCCGGCGCGACGCCCGGCAGCAGTTCGTCGGCCATCAGGCCGTAGGCCTGATCCGGATTTTTCAGTCCAGGTCCAAGCAGGGCGATCGCGCACAGCCCGGTGAGCATCCAAGCGACGGTGCAGATCCGCTTAATGAAATTGCCAAACGCCAGGCCGACGCGACATTCCATTTCAGTCTTGCCGGCGCCGCTGATGCTGTAGGAATGGGGCTGCGTGGCGTATCCGATCAGGCCGTTCAGCGCAATCATCAGGATATAGAAGACGGTGATCTGCCCGAGGTCTCCGCCCGCGGCGGCCAGGTCGAACATTTCGGGCCGGCCGATCGTTTCCTTCATGCCGGAGATGCCTCCGACGGCGACCAGGGCGAACGGCAGGATGAGGAACGAGAGGACGATCGTCAAAAGGCCCTGGACGAAGTCGGTGACGATAGCCGCGTTGAGCCCTCCGGCCACGCCGTAGACGACGAACATCACGGTCATGGCGATCATGGCCGCCTCTTCGCCGATGGCGCCGCCCGAGACGGCGGTGACCATCGCGCTGGCCCCTTTGAGCATCGTGCCGATGTTGACCGACAGATTGAGGATGCCGATCACGGCGAAGAGCAGTGCGACGCTCCGGTTGAAGCGGACCTCGAAGAAGTCGGCAATGGTCACGGCCCGCATCCGGCGCATCATCGGGGCGATGAACCAGTAGAACGGCGTGCAGAAAAGCCATAGCCACTGATACCAGATGCCTGACGCGCCGTCACGATAACTCTTCGAGGCGACGGTGACGGCCTGATCGCCGTGGGTGCCCGTGCCGAAGGCGAAGAAGATCATCATCAGTTTGCCGAAGCGGCGGTCGCTGATGAAGAAGCTGGTCGAGCTTTTCACCCGGCGCATCGCCCAAGTGCCGATGGCCGTGATTCCGAGCAAGTAGGCGCCAATGACGAGCCAATCGACCAGCTTGATCCCGAGCATGTGGAACACTCTCCAAAATGGAAAGAAACAAACCACGCCGGCCCGGCAGCCGTCGAACAACACGGAAAGAACCGCACGGACGTCCCCGGAACTGGAAGAACCGTCCTGGGGCGGTTGGCGGTCCGCCTATTCTAAGTGAAATAGCGCCAAAGGGGAAGTGACGGAAGAAGCGAGTTGCTTGACTTGTACCCGTTGGAACATTGACAATACAGAACCCCATGGGATAATAGCCGCAGGGGGGCAATCCCGCTCCTACTTGGTGGACAGACAGATGAAGAGGCTTCTGCTGAAACGCCGAGAGGTTCTGGCCCTCGGCCTGGGCGTACTGCTGGATCGCGTGGTCACGGCCCAAGACCGGCCCGAGCAGGCCAAGCCGTCGCCCCTTCGGTACACCGACGAGCGGACCTATGACGTCGAGCATCGCATCGACGTCAATCCGTCGGGCAACCGGCTCGATTCGTTCGAAATCTGGCTTCCGCTGCCGTTTGATGACTACCGGCAGACCATCACGCGGCTGAAGGTCGAGCCACGCGTGCCGGTGGTTCGGGACAAGTCGGGCATGGCCCAGGTGGCTAGGGTTCTCTATCCCACCCGGCCGAACCGTGGCCGGCCGATCCTTTCACTGCGGGCCACCTATCGCGTGGCCTGTCGGGCGGTGACGCCCAACCTCGAAATGCTTGCCCGCGACCGGACGATTGACTATCGCAAGGACAAGACTTACAAGCTGTTCACGCGTCCGGAGAAGAAGCTCAATCTGGACGACCCGCGGATCCAGCGCGTCGCACAAAAGTGCCGCGGGAAGGGCCGGACGCCGCTGCAGATCGCCCGGGCAGCCTACGACTGGATTGCCGAGCATACCCGCTACCAGTTGATCGACGGATTCGGCGGGGCCGCCTATTGCCTGGAAAACGGCCACGGCGAGTGCGGCGATTACGCGGCGTTGTTCATGGCGCTATGCCGCTCGGCGGGCGTGCCGGCCCGGCCGGCCAGCGGCTATTGGGCCGACAAAACTGACGGCTGGCACTGCTGGGCCGAGATGATGCTCCCGTCGGGTCATTGGCTGCCAATGGATCCCCAGATGGGCGACAGCAACCGTTGGAGTCGGGCCCATTACTTCGGCGGCGTTGACAACCGCCGTGTCGCCCTGTGCAAGACGTACGACGTCGATCTGAAGGTCAGCGGTGGGCGGCATACGGCCGACTTCCTTCAGACGGGCGCCTGGTGGTGGACCGGCCAGAAACCGGCCTCCGACGATACTCGCCCCCGCGCAACGTTCCACATCCAGGGCACGCCGGTCACGGTTTGAGACATATTGTGTCTCAGGGCATTGCCGCGCGAACCGCCTCGGCCAGGCGGAGCATGGTGGGCACGTCGAGTTCTTCGGCGCGGCGCTGGCCGTCCAGTTCGGTCTCGGCCAGGATCCGGTCTACGGTCGGCTTGTCGAGCTGCCCTTTGACCGCGCTGGCCAGGACCGAGCGGAGATACTTCCGGCGGTGGAAGAACATGGCCCGAACGAACGTGTGGAAGAACGCGCGGTCGGGAATTCGCGCCCGAAGCGTTTCGTCGAGCTCGATGTGAATGATGGCCGAGTCGACCTTGGGCCGAGGCCAAAAGACGGACGGCGGCATGACGCGGACGATCTCGGCCCGGGCCTGGCACTGCACCCAGACGCTCAGTGCTCCGTAATCCTTCGTCCGAGGTTGGGCGACAATCCGATCGGCCAGCTCTTTCTGGATCGTCACGGTCATTGTGCGGGGCGGTGCGTCCAGGGCCAGCAGATTCGTGATCAGCGGCGTGGCAATGTTGTAGGGCAAGTTGGCCGCCAGTTTGAACCGCCGGCCCGGGGCGACGGCCAGTTGGCGTTCGACCTCCTCCAAAACCTCCGGGTTGAGCCGGTTTTTGTTCTTTAGGATGTCGGCACGGATCTGGTGGATGTTCTCGAGGCTCTCGAACTCCTCGGACGCAAGCTGAAAGAGCTGCGGGTCCATTTCGACCGTGACGACGGCGGCCGCCAGCGGGGCCATCATCACGCTCAGCGAGCCGGTGCCCGTGCCGACTTCGAGCACGACGTCCTCGGGCCCCAATTTCGCGGCGCGAACGAGCAGGTCGACCAGATTCAAGTCGATCAGGAAATTCTGGCCCAGTTTCTTCCTCGGTGAGATGCCCGCCTCGTCGAAACGCCGTGTCAGGAAGGAAAGCGTCTGGTTGCCAGCGCGTTTGGCGCTCATGCGTGGTGTCCGGAAGGGTAAGGGATAGAGAAGGAAGGGGCCACAGATGAACACAGATAAACACGGATGGATGGAAATCGCGGAGTTTTCGTTCCGTAGGTCAGGCTGTGCCTGACACGAATCGCCAATCGACCCCCTGTAGGGAACGCCCTCTGTGGCGTTCCTAGGTTTTCTGCAGGATTGTTGCCTTCAAAACCGGAACGCCACAGAGGGCGTTCCCTACAGGATGTGGGTTGCTGCCGGATAGCCCCTAACCACCATCTTCCCAGAGCCGCGCTTCGTCGATGCGTTGGACGTACTTGGCCAGGATGTCGGTCTCGAGGTTGACCTTGTCG
The DNA here is from genome assembly GCA_016931075.1 of Pirellulales bacterium. Taxonomy (GTDB): domain Bacteria; phylum Planctomycetota; class Planctomycetia; order Pirellulales; family Thermoguttaceae; genus JAFGFF01. Next base: position 16,192 of record JAFGFF010000261.1, read on the forward strand.
CCCGGCTGGAGTGGGCCGAGGGTCGTGACGTCGAGCGTGTAGGGGATCAGGGCGACACTAAAACGGTCCGGCTCGCTGGCCACGATCGTCAGGCTGACGCCGTCCACGGCGATCGACGCCTTCGGGGCCATCTGGCGGCTCAGGGCGCGGGGCAACTCGAACCAGAACGTCGACCAGTCGCCCTCGTCGTGCCGCTCGAGCAGCCGGCCCGTGCCGTCGATGTGCCCAGAGACGAAATGTCCACCCAGGCGGTCGCCGACCTTGAGCGCCCGTTCCAGATTCACCGGGCTGCCCACCTTCAGCTCGCCCAAGTTGGTCCTGGCCAGCGTCTCGGGCCCCGCCTGGAACGCGAACGTGTCGCCCTCGACGGCCACGACCGTCAGGCAGCACCCATTGACCGAAATGCTGTCCGCCACCGCCGTCTCGGCCGCGATCTTCTCGTGCCGCACAATCAACCAACACCCCGGCGGCTCCGGCCGAATCTCCGCCACCGTGCCCAACGCTTCCACAATCCCTGAAAACATGAAACAACCTTACTGACCAAAAGAAAATGCCAATACCAACCACGAAATGCACGAACCACACGAAAAGAAAAGACAAGAACTACACCTGAGTCCACTACGATATTCTACTACTACATCATCATTTCATGCCCAACTTCTGACCTTTGTATAAGTAGTGACACCAAATCGACAATCTGACATGGAGGAGCACTCTCCGTAGAGGCCAAGGACCAACCGGGTGCTCCGGCCACGATGGAGCGTGGCCCTCCAAGTGTAAGGCGTCACTACTTGTGCGTGAATCAATTAATACTTTTCGTGTATTATGTGTGTTTCGTGGTCGGCTTTTGTGGTCTATTGCTTTCCGCCTCGGCGGTTCATGATTTCTCTTGTCGTCTCAAAAAAGCGGCTCTTCCTGCTGCCCCCGGTGCATGATCTTGTCCCACGCGAACCGCACCGGCCCCGTCAGGACGAACGCGCAGCAGACGATCGGCACGGCGTAGCCCCGGATGACCATGACGGCGACCAAAGCGAAGACGACGCCCACTACGTGCCCGAAGCTCCGCTGCCCTCGGAAGACCTGATTGACAATGTGCGGGTACGGAATCCGCGAGACCATCAACAGGGCCAGCACGACGCCCAGGATCGGCAGCGCGGTCTGCAAAATCAGATCGATCTTCGTGGCATACAGCAGGGTATTGTCCGGCTTGCGGAGCGTGTTGAACAAGATGGCGAATCCCGCCACGGCCGCCGCCGCCGCGGGGCTGGGCAGGCCGCTGAAGTGCATGTGGTCCTCTTCCGCCTCGGTCGTCTCGACGTTGAACCGAGCCAGCCGCAACGCCGCGCAGGCCACGAACGACGCCGCGATAACCCACACCGCCTCGCGGTGCAGGTATTCAAACCGGGGACACATCTTCACCAATAAAAAAGCGGGCGCCACGCCGAACGTGACCAGGTCGCACAGGCTGTCGAGCTGGGCTCCGAAATCGCTCGTTGTCTTCGACAACCGAGCGACGTGCCCGTCCAGCGCGTCAAAGATCATCGCCAGGAAGATCAGCCATCCGCTCAAGAGCAGGTGAGCCGACTCCTCGGCGCCGAGCACGAACACCTCCTCGCCCGGCCGTTCGAGATTGGCCGCCACGACGATGGCGAAGAATCCACAGACCACGTTGCCCAACGTGAACATCGTCGGCAAAACGGCAATCGTGCGAAGGCGTTTCATGAGGATACTCCTTCATCAGCGTCCGAAGCATATCGGGCCAGGACCGTGACGCCGGCTTTGACGCGCCGGCCCAGTTTGGTCTCGATCACTAAACCGTCCTCGTCCGGCACGATCAGTTCGGTCCGCGAGCCGAGTTTGATCATGCCGAACTTCTCCCCTCGGGCAAGAACGTCGCCGGGCCGCAATACGCTGACGATCCGCCGCGCGATGGCCCCGGCAATCGGGCGAACGACCATCCGCCGGTGCGGCGGCGACTCCTCTTCGACGCCCACCCAGAGGTTCTCGTTGCGAAGCGCGCTCTCGGGATTCAGCGCGTTGAGAAACTCGCCCGGCGAGTAACGCAATGCGAGCACCCGACAGGCCGTCGGCACTCGGTTCAAGTGTACGTTGAAGATCGAGAGAAAAATCCCGATCCGCACAGCCGGGCCGCCGATGAAATCGTCGTGATCGAGGTGCGTGATCTCGCAGATCTTGCCGTCGGCCGGCGAGACCAACAGACCGGGCCCTTCCGGCACGCGACGCGGCGGGTCGCGGAAAAACCAAACGATCAGACACAGCGGAATCGCCGGGATCCACGCCAGATACCACGCCAGCCACGCCACCAACCCGGTCAATACGGCCAGCGGCACGCTCATTAAAAGCAACTCGGCCAGCCCCCACCGTGCGAACGGCAGCCGGTCGCGCCAGGCGAATGGATCGTCCGCCGCCGACCATCGAGCCGTGCACTGGTTCACGCAGTATTTCAAGTCCCGCGGATCGAGAACCTCATGCGGGGCGCCGTCGGTCGTGCCCTGGCGGAGCTGGGCCATCCGGGCGACGTAGCCGGGTCGAAATTGCTTCAGCCACCAGCGCCGCCACCGCCCCCAGGCCAGTTCGATCCGATAGCAAATCCCACCTCCCGGCTGGACGCTCCGGAGGTTCTCCGGCATCGCCTCCGGCTCGGCACGGGCAACGTCAGACTGGGTCACGCTCATCACAGAACACTCTTTGTTTCCAAACGACAGGTGGCACTGGCGCAAGCTGGGTGCCATGCTCAGACGACCGCCTTGGCGGCGGATGGGCATGTTGTCAAGGGTGTCCCAATATCATGCCCATCCGACGCTGAAGCGACGTCTGGGCATGGCACCCAAAACCATCGAAAACCCTCTGCTAACCGCCAGGCCTGACCTTTCATCGTACCCCGTCTCTGGGGAACTGGGAAGGAGCGGGCTTATGGGGGGGCAGACCGTCGGAGACCGCGACCGCCCGGGGGTGGTCAATCCCCAAGCAATCGCGCACAATAAGCGGATTCTCAACCGGCTCTGCCCGTAATGCCGAGAACAACCCTCTGTAACCTCGATCATCCCCCGGCCGCCGGGCCCCCGTGGCGGGCGGCCGCTGCATTCACCAACCCGAACGGAAGAAGGACGGAAGAATCATGAGCTCAACTATTGTTGACATCCACGCTCGCCAAATCCTGGACAGTCGCGGCAACCCCACGATCGAAGTCGACGTCACGCTGGCCGACGGCTCCAACGGCCGCGCGGCCGTGCCCAGCGGAGCCAGCACGGGCGTTCACGAAGCCCTGGAACTTCGCGACGGGGACGAGAAGTTTTACCTCGGCAAGGGGGTCCTCAAGGCGGTCGAAAACGTCAACGAGGAGCTGGCCGATGAGCTGTGCGGCCTGGACGCCCTGGACCAGGTCGGCCTGGACGAGCGGATGAACGAGCTGGACGGCACGGCCAACAAGTCGAAATACGGGGCCAACGCGATCTTGGGCATCTCGCTGGCCACCGCGCACGCCGCGGCCGATCACGCCGGCTTGCCGTTGTACCGCTACCTGGGCGGCACGTCGGCCCGGATCCTGCCCGCTCCCATGATGAACATCATCAACGGCGGCCAACACGCCGACAACGCAGTCGACGTCCAGGAGTTCATGATCATGCCGCTGGGCGTCGAGACATTCAGCGACGCGATCCGTTGCGGCTGCGAGATCTTCCACAACCTCAAGAAGGTGCTCAAGGGCAAGAAGCTCAGCACCAACGTCGGCGACGAAGGCGGGTTCGCCCCCGACCTGAAGAGCAACGTCGACGCCATCAAGGCCATCGAGGAAGCGACCGACAAGGCCGGCTACACCATGGGCAAGGACGTCTTCCTGGCCATGGACGTCGCCGCCAGCGAGTTCTACGACGACAAGAAGAAGGTCTACACGATCGACGGCAAGGAATTGGATTCGGCCGGCATGGTTGATTTGCTTGAATCCTGGGTCGACCAGTTCGCCATCGTTTCGGTTGAAGACGGCTGCGACCAGGACGACTGGGCCGGCTGGAAGCTCATGACCGAAAAGCTCGGCGACAAGGTCCAGCTCGTCGGCGACGACCTGTTCGTCACCAACACCGACCGCCTTCAGAAGGGCATCGACGAGGGCGCGGCCAACAGCATCCTCATCAAGGTCAACCAGATCGGCACCCTGACCGAGACGATCGCCGCCGTGGAACTGGCCCGACGCCACAGCATGACCAGCATCATCAGCCACCGCAGCGGCGAGACCGAAGACTCGACCATCGCCGACCTGGCCGTCGCGTTGGGCACCGGTCAGATCAAGACGGGCTCGGCCTCGCGGACCGACCGGATGGCCAAATACAACCAGCTCCTCCGGATCGAAGAGCACCTCGGCATGGCCGCCCAGTACGGCGGGTCGCTCTTCCCGAAACGCAAGTAGACCCGAAACAGCACGGAGGGACCCGGAACGGCACGGAGGCCGTTCCCTACAGCGGTCACGGAGACCTTTCCTGATCTGTAGGGAACGCCCTCCGTGGCGTTCCTCGGTATCTGATACCATGAAAACCTGGCCGATCACCCCACTGCTCGTTCTGGGCCTGGCAGTCGCCGGACTGCCGCACCGGGCCGGGGGGGCGGACGTGCGGGCGGTGCCCGGCTCGGTCAAAAAGGTCTTCCAACTGACGGGCGATTTCGATCGGCCGGCCAATCAACCGACGGCGAACCAGACGGGCAAGCGGGCCGGCGTGATGGCCACCGATCTGGGCAGCTCGTTCGACACGGGCGACCGGACCTACTTCCTCTTCGGCGACACGATCGGCCGGCCCGGCAGCCGCGACTGCCTCGCCTGGACCTCCAGCACCGATCCCCAAAAAATCCGCCTCGAGTTTCATCTCGACGAGAACGGCAAATGGTTGCCTTTGACCGTGCCGGGCATCGGCCAGGGTGGGTTCGAGATCCCATCCTACGGCGTGGCCATCGGCGATGCCCTCTATGTGGTTTTCACCACCGACCACACCAAGCAGAAAACCATGGGCCGATCGGTCCTGGCCGTCTCGCGCGATCAGGGCCGCACGTTCTCGCGGCTCTACGATCTTTCACGCGACAAGTTCATCAACGTGGCCCTGTGGAAGGAAGGCCCCTGGCTGTACGTCTTCGGCAGCGGCGACTATCGGGCAAGCAGCGTGTGTCTCGCCCGGGTGAAGCAGGAGGACATCGAGCGGAAGGACGCGATTCGCTACTTCGCGGGGCTGGACAAGCAGGGCCAACCGACCTGGTCGCCCAGCGAGGCCCAAGCCGTGCCGCTCTTCCACCACCCGGTCGTCGGCGAGCTTTCCGTTGCGTTCTGCCGGCCCTTGGAGCGGTTTGTGATGCTCTACAACTCGAGCCTTCCGTTCGGCATTGTGATGCGCTCGGCCGAGCGACCCTGGGGACCGTGGTCGGAGAAGGCCCTGCTTTTCGATCCGGTCCGCGACCAGGGCTACGGCCATTTCATTCACCAGCCCCCGGGCCTCAACGGGCCGGGCGACACGTTCCACGACCCGCGCCGCCGGCTCCAGCCGGGTGGACCTTACGGCCCCTATCTGATAAACCGGTATACTAGTGGCACGGCCGACCGATGCCGCGTCTACTTCACCCTGTCGACGTGGAATCCCTACCAGGTCGTCCTCATGCAGGCCGACCTGAAACGAACCGGCCCGAACGACCGCATGCCCCCGATCGTTGCCGATCCCAAAAAACTCATCCCAAGAGAAACCCAATGACCACGCTGCTGGAAAATCCCATTCCGATCCTCGTCGCCGGCGTCGTCGTCGAGATCATCCTGGCGATCCCTTTCTTTACCACCCGTCGGGCCAAGTGGCTCTTCTGGATGGGTGGCGTCCTCGTGCTCACCCTCCTGCTGCTGTTGGTCGAGCACCTCGTCGTCACGCCCCGCGAGGAAGTCGAAACGACCCTGAACGACCTGGCCACCGCCATCGAGTGGAAAACGGACGACCTGGACGCGAAGAAGCAGAAGATTCTGGGTTTCCTTGCTCCCTCTGCAAAAAAATTGCGACGAAACGCCGAGTATAATCTCGGACAGTACACAATCACCGGCGCGTGGATGCGTGATCTTGAGGTATCCGTCAATGATCTGACCAGTCCTCCGACGGCAAAAGTCGAGTTCATCGGCATGATTACCGGGAGCACTAAGAGTGGTGAATTCCCATTCAACTCCGTGCCCGTGCGGTTCAAGGCCGAGCTTCACAAGATCAACGGCCGCTGGCTCGTGGCCAAGTGCAGCCCGCCCAGCTATCGAGGCCAAGAGCTTCCTGGAGACTGGGACTAGGACATTTCCCGGATCCATGAAGCTGATTTCCAAGGGTGGCACTCAACGCCGTTAATATTTCGGGTTAAGTTGTTTTTACCGATCCGTGTTAAGCGTGGTTCTTCGCTACACGGGCCGAAGGCCCAGCCGTTCTCCCAGCCCAGGGTACCGCCCTGGGGACCGGTTGATCGCTGCACCGGATGTATCGGCCCAACGGGCCAACCGTTAGGCCGAACTGTTGGGCCGTTGGCCCGAAAGACTACTATGTTACCGGCCTGAATCCCCAGGGCGGTGCCCTGGGCTGGCAGAACCAGGCCCCGTTGGGGCGGATTGAAGTGACCTACCCAGACGGAGTGCCACTCAGACTTTTCATCTGGTTGGCCGGGTGCCATGCCCAGACGTCGCTTCAGCGGCGGATGGGCATGTTGTTCGAGCATGACGCCAGATAACTCCACAGCCCATGAATACATCTGTAGGGAACGCCCTCCGTGGCGTTCCTGGGTGGTGGCATTCTTCCATGCTCCGGAACGGCACGGAGGCCGTTCCCTACAGTTGTGGGCGCCATGACCGGGTTCGTGGACATGGGTCGCCCAAGGCATCGTTCCTTCTTTACCTAAACCACACAATCGTCATATTCCACACAGTCGGCACAAGCGAGGCAAACTCGGTTGACTTTTCGGGCGGTGCGGCCCGGCCGCAATGCTGGGGGTGGTTTATTTTTGTCTAGCCACGGTTGTTTGCAAGGCGGCTTCCCCAAGAAGGGCCCGCGAACGCAAGGCTTGCCCGATCCGTAGAATGCGAGTGATCGGTCCACGACAGGGAGGTCGTTCGCCGTGGTTGGCGACGGCCGTGTTCCGCCGGTTGACAGTCGGCGGGGACACTGGTCAGATGAAGGAAATCCATCCCCTCTGTCGTGGAGTGAGAAAGATGAACCGGCTTCGCGCTTCGATCCGTATCCTCGTGTTGGCTTGTGTCGTTGTGTCGGTGATCGCGGCGATGGCCGCTCCCTCGGCCGCGTGCGAGTGTCTCGATCGGCTGATGCCGTGGAACTGGTGCAAGGCGCCGGCCGGGTCGACGACGTACGCCGCGCCGTACAATCCGTGCGCCACGCCGGTGGCGGCTTGCCCGACGCCCTGTGCGCCGCAAACGCAACAGGTTTGCTCCTACGTGCCGCAGACGTGCTACCGGACGGTCTATCAGATGACACCCGTCACGTCGTGCGTGGCCACGGCCGGTTGCGATCCCTGCACCGGCTGCCCGGTCACGGTGTACCGACCGGTGACCAACTACGTCCGCAGCGCGCAGCTCGTTCCCTACACGACCTATCGTCGCGTCTGGACGACGGTGGCATCGCCTTGCGTGTCGAGCTGCTCGCCATGTGCCTCGGGCTACTCGACCGTCTCCAGCGGCTGTTCGTCGTGCGGAGTCTCGGCGACCAGCGCCACAACGCCCATTCCGGAGAAGCCGCAGACCTACCAGGACAACACGACGCCCGCTCCGTCCGGAACCCAGACGCACGAGAGTCGGAAAGAGATCATCCACGAGCGACCGCTCGAGCCGATCCCCGTCGAGGGTCAGAAGAGCTCGTATCAGCCCGGCCCCTCGTTCAACGGCCCCGACCGGACGACCGCCCGACCCATCCAGCAGACGGCCTATCGCCCGGTGGTCTCACGCGTCTCGTACCCCGCTCCTTCCGCCCCGGTGAACAACGGCGGCTGGGTTGCGGACCGCGACTAGCGGCCTGGTCTTGCCGACCTGCCAGGTGCAATAAGATCGATGGGTGCCATGCCCACGCTCGCCGTGGGCATGCGCCCCAGTCTCGTCTCTGGGCGGCCAGGAGGAACCCCCAAGGTCCCCACCCCAGCACGGCGACCCTTTCCCCGGCCCGGCATCTCCTCCCGGCCGACCCTGCTGGCCCAATCGGTGCAAAACGCGTAGAATGGCCGTCGCCCGATCTGGTGTCGGCCAACCGGCCGGCGCCGATCGCACTTGCCACGTTGCACGGATTTGCCATGAAGACGGTCATCGCGGTCATTCAGCCGCCGAAACTCAACGCGGTTCGCGAGGCGCTCGAAAAGATCGAGGTGACTCGGATGACGGTCTGCGACGCCCAGGGCTTCGGCCAGCAGCAAGACCAGACGAACCTCCTGCGGGGCCGCGAGTACAGCTTCCGGCTGCTGCGCAAGGTGGTGTTGGAGATCGTCGTGAACGACGATTTTCTCGAGCGGACGATCGAGACCCTCTGCCGCGTCGCCCGCAGCGGGCCCGAAGGCGCCATCGGCGACGGCAAGATCTTCGTCGTCCCGACCGGCGACACCGTCCTGGTGAGCGACGGCTCCCGCGGCCCGGGGGCCGTGTGAAGACCGGCAGCGACAAATCCGCAAGATTGTAGGAGGCGACTCCAGTCGCCGAAAGAGGATCCGACGCCCACCTGATCGGCGACAGGAGTCGCCTCCTACAAGCCTGCACTCGGATGACACAACCATGAATCCCGACGAGCCCCAGCACGTCCAACCGCGACCCCGGTTCCAGTATTCGCTGCGGACGCTTCTGCTGGTCGTCACGGCGTGTGGGCTAGGGTTTTCGTATTGGGTGTGCACGCGACCTGTTCCCCCCTCCGATTTCTTTCAGGCTGCTTGTGAGGCTCAAACGGCGGGACTTCGTGATACGCGTTTGATCGTTGGACGGACGCTGGCGAAGGTCCGGAACGACGCGAACCTCCAAAACTGGCGGACTCCGGACGGAAACGACACCATCCGTGTTCTCAGTCTCAGTGGAGGATCAGGCACTCCTAGAAAGAAAAACAGGGGGATTAAAATCGCCGTGAATATCATTCTGCCTCAGGAGTTCCACGAGACTTACTACCGCGAGTTCCGAAAGGGCTGGCTCGACCTGCTCGAAGAGACAGATTGCACGATCGAGTCGGATGTGCCGTTGGCGGACTTCAAGTTGGGATTTGCCCTCACCTACTTGGCGAAGAGAAAAAAAGGTGAACTCCGCGTTCGATGTTGGCCTGGCATAATGTCTCAGAGTGAGGATGGTCGCTCGACCGAATACAAAGACTACGTGCTTTATGTGTTTGTTGAAGTCGAGGAGGAAGTGCGATAGACCGTCGATGGATGAATGCTTGACGCGTTGGTTTTTCGCGGCGCAAACAGGGGGCTAACGCCCCCCGCTCGGTTTTCCCAATCCCAATCCCCAATCCCCAATCCCCAATCCCCAATCCCCAATCCCCAATCCCCAATCCCCAATCCCCCGCCCCCATGCCCTCCATCCTCGACCACCTTAACCCGCAGCAACGCGAGGCCGTCACCCACGGCCGGGGACCACTTCTTGTCGTTGCCGGGGCGGGCACGGGCAAGACGGCCACGCTCGTGCATCGGGTGGCGTGGTTGATCGCCGAAGGGACCGAGCCGGCGAGAATTCTGCTCTTAACGTTCACGCGCCGGGCGGCGGCCGAGATGTTGCGAAGGGCGGACGGGGTGTTGCGCGAGATGGAGACGGCCACCGGGCGGCCGCGGAGCAGCCGGGTGGTCAGCGGGACGTTTCACGCCGTGGCCACGCGGCTCTTGCGGCGCTACGGCAAGGCGATCGGGCTGCCCGAGGGATTTTCGATCCACGATCGGACCGATTCCGAGGACCTGATGAACGTCCTGCGGACCTCGCTGGACCTGGCCAAGACCGACCGGCGGTTCCCAAAAAAGGGAACCTGTATGAACATCTACAGCCGGTGCGTGAACAGCCGGGCGAAGCTCGAAGAGATGCTGGCCCAGCACTACCCTTGGTGCAAGCAGTGGGAAGCCGAGCTCAAAAAGCTGTTCGACGCCTACGTCGATCGCAAGGAAGCCCAGGCCGTGCTGGACTACGACGACCTGCTGGTCTTCTGGCACGCCTTGTTGGACGACCCGACGGCCGGCCGGCGGCTGGGTGAGCAGTTCGATTGCGTCCTGGTCGACGAATATCAGGACACAAACCGCCTGCAGGCCGAGATCCTCTATCGGCTATGTCCCGACGGCCAGGGCCTGACCGTGGTGGGTGACGACGCCCAGTCGATCTACTCGTTCCGCGCCGCCACCGTGCGAAACATTCTGGAACTGCCCGAGCGGTATCCGGACCTGAGCGTCCTGACGCTCGAACAGAACTACCGGAGCACGCAGCCGATCCTCCAAGCGACCAACCGCGTCATCGGGCTTGCCCAGGAGCGGTATCGGAAGGAACTCTGGTCCGATCGGTCTGAAGGCGAGCGGCCGGCCATGGTCACCTGCGAGGACGAGGACGACCAGACCGAGTACGTCATCCGCCGCGTCCTCGAGCACCGCGAATCGGGCGTCGACCTGCGTCGCCAGGCGGTCCTGTTTCGGGCGTCGCACCACAGCATGACGCTCGAAGCGGAACTCTCACGGCGGAACATCCCGTTTCACAAATACGGTGGGCTGAAGTTCGTCGAGACGGCCCACATCAAGGACCTGATGGCCTTCCTCCGCCTGGCCGAGAACCCGCTGGACCAGGTGGCCGGCGCCCGGCTCCTGCCGCTGTTGCCCGGCATTGGCCCGGGCCGCGCCCGGTCGCTCATGGAGCGCCTGCACGCGTCCGGCGGCGATTTTTCCGTCTGGCGGAAATGGAAACCGCCCGAGGCGTGCCACAAGCGTTGGCCGGCGATGGTGGAATTGCTCGCCGGGCTGGCCAAGTCCAAAGCCGCGCTGGCCGATCAGGTCCATCAGGTCCGGACGTTCTACACGCCGCTGTTGGAAGAGAACTACGACAACGCCAAGCCGAGAGCCCGCGACCTGGAGCAGTTGGAGCAGATCGCCGCGCGTTATCGCGACCGGCGGACGATGCTGGCCGAGATCACGCTCGATCCGCCCAGCTCGACCCAAGACCTGGCCGGCCCGCCGCGCAAGGACGACGATTTCCTGGTGCTCAGCACGATCCACTCGGCCAAAGGCCTGGAGTGGGACGCGGTCTACGTCATCCACGCGGCCGACGGCAACATCCCGTCCGACATGGCCACCGACTCGCCCGAGCAAATCGAGGAGGAGCTTCGCCTGTTCTACGTCGCCCTGACCCGGGCGAAGAACTGGCTCTACGTCACCTGCCCGCTGCGCTACTATCATCACTCTTTCGGCCGCAGCGACATCCACAGCTACGCCCAGCCGACGCGATTCCTGCCCCAGGACGTGGCCGAGCGCTTTTTCAACCGCACGACGACCGACGTCCCGCGCGAGGAAGACGGCCTCGACCCGTCCCCCGGCTCCGCCCGCCTCTCCAGCCGCGACATCCGCCGTCAGACGAAAAGGCTCTGGTAGGGCACTTGAAGGCGGAGCTTGTGTGAAGCACCCGAAGGGCCGTTCCGGCTATAGGTGCCAGGCACCTTTCCCGCAAGCCACCTATTCGCCTTTCCGTGTGTCGGCGGAACAAAAAGGCATTCCACGGTGTGCAGCCAGTGCGTTGGCAACGGTTTTGTTGCGTTTTTGCATTTGATTGACAATTTGTTTGAAGGTCACATCGTTCACAAAATGAACATCGCCGGCGATCCATCGAAACAGTTTTATTGTTCCCGTGAACAAACGCAAACACCTTAATTCGCGAGTGTGTGTTCAGGTCTTTTCACGGGACACGAGGCACGGCAGGCAGACTGTTGACATGCCAAATGGCGTGAGACTATATAAGTCGATGCGAGTTGAAATGAGAAGGCTTTTCGCGAAACGACTCGCCTATCGGCGGCAACAGGGGAGAGGCATTCATTCACTTCTTGCGACCTGCGTCTCGTGACGGTCGCATTTCCAATACAAGCGGTGGCGGAGAAGGCTCATTGATTACGGCTACTATGATTCTCGTAAGACAGGAATGAAAAGTATGAGATGTCTATTGCCGGTGTCGTTCTTGCTCATTGCGATGGTTGCGATAACCTCGCCCAGTCCCGTTCTCGCCGAATGGATTCCCTCCGGGGTGCTCGTCGATCTCCAGGGCGACAACGCCCACGGCGGGTACGGCAATCAAAAGGGCCCCATTGATTACACCTTTCAGAACGGTGAAACGGGAAACTACTGCAACATGAAGGCCGAGGACGCGAATGGAGGATCCGATCCGACGCCGAAGAGCTGGTCCCTGGTCCCCAACGATCCTGCTACCATCGCGGGAACAACCGCGACGTTGACCATACTCGCCCCGACCACAGGCACGGAAGACCTGGTGGGCTGGGCAGGGACGGACACCCCTCCCGGGATCGTGGGCGAAAGGGGGCTGAACACCGACTACATGCTCGTTCTCGCTTCGGGCAACAGCTACGGCGTTACCACGGACGGGAGTTATGACTTTGAAATCACGGGCTTGTTGGCGTCGACGAGGTATCGGCTCGGCCTGGTGACAAGCAACCTGAGCAGTACGACCAGTGGCCTGGATTTCTCGTTTGCCGACGGCGCTACGTGCGGAATCAGGCCTGCTGTCGGATTTCCGGTCGGATCGACCAACTATGTGACCGTCCAGTCCGACGCCACGGGCAAGATCGCCGGAACAGCGTCGCTTTCCGCGGGTTGCACCCAGGGCGAGTGGGCCGGAATGTCCCTTGACCTCGCGCTGCCCGATCCGGTCCGCCAATGGAATCTCGACTTCGGGGGAGACGGCACCTATACGAATTACGGTCAAGATGACCATCCCCATCCGCATCAATCGGATGAGTTCGGGCAGTGGAATGCCCTAAGCGTGATGTCGACGACGGGGGCGGGCACGGTCGACCCGACGATCGTGATGGCCGACAGCACCGGCGACAGCACCAATCCCGTGACGTTCACGGCGACCGGAACCTATAAAGGTTGGACGGGAATCCCGGGCGAGGACACCGGCGACTCCTCGCTTCGCAAAGACGATATCATCTTGCCCAAGAACGGTCCACGCACCCTCTATTTCGAGTTGTCGGGATTGCAGAGCGGCGGGGACTATTACTTGACGTTGATTTCCGGATCGGCGACCGATACGAGGCGTCACTTGGACATCACGGTCGACCTCGATGGCGACGGGGATCTGGGGGACGAGACGTCCCGCAGGATCACGAGCACGTTGGTCGGCGAAAGAACCGTCTTCTTCACGGCGAATGCCGAGGGCAGGCTTGTCGGAACCGCCTATTTCGACGGCAGCGCGGGTGAAGGCGATCTCGCCGGCCTCCGGCTGGCTCTCGTCCCGGAACCCGGTTCGCTCGTGTTGCTGTTGACCTTGTTCGCCGGAGGGTTGTTCATCCGCCGGCGCCGATAGGAAAGGCGTGTTGGGGGGCGGTTCTCCCCGCGCGTGCGCGCGGGGAGAACCATCGCGTGCCAACGTTTTCCGGAATCATTCCTCTCCGGAAACATGCCATGTTGTTCACTGAAAGGATATCGAACATGCGAACGCTGTTTCTTCTCGCAATTGCGCTGACAATGAGCGCCTTGTCGCCGACCGTCCAGGCCGCTTGGAACTTCGATTTCCAGGGCGCCAACACCACGTACAACGGGCAAGTCGGACCCGTCGACTACGTCTTTCCAGGTTTTTTCTGGGATGAAGCGGGAAACTACATTACCGTACAGGGGCTGACCGACGCCGACCCTCCTCTTTACGACAGTACGCCCAAAACGTGGTCGTCGTTAGTGGACAGCAACGGCACGCCGACCGGCGTGGCGTTTTCTTTTCTCGCCCCGAGCGAAGGCACGGAAGACCTGGTGGGTTGGGCCGGGACGATTGTCCCTGGCAGCGAAATCAAAAACCAACAAGGTCTTAACACCGACAATTTAATCATCTATCCCGCGGATAATGCCCTCGGCATCATCACGGACGGGAGTTATGACTTCGAAATCACGGGCTTGTCGGCATCGACCAAGTATCGGATCGGCCTGGCGGCGGGCAACAATTTATCCGCGACTCGAGGCGTGGATTTCTCATTTAACGGCGGCGCAACTTGTTCTATCCAGAATACGCTCTGTCCGACGGCTTATGTGACCGTCCAGACGGACGCCGCCGGCAAGATCGTCGGAACGGCATCGATCCCCACGGGATTCACCGAGGGCAACTGGGCCGGGATGACCATTGACGAAATGTCGTCCAAGAGCGTCGTCCGCCGCTGGAATCTCGACATCGGGGGAGACGGCACCTATACGGCAAACGGTCAAGATGATCATCCCCATCCTCACGAGGCAGATGAGTTCGGTCAGTGGAACGTCATGGACGTGCCGGCGACCCACGGCGCGAGCACGCCGACCGTGACCGATCCGCTGGTGGTGATGGACGACAACACGGGCAGTAGCACAGGCGCCGTGACGTTCAAGCTGATCGGTGAGGTTGCCGGTTGGACGGGAATATCCGGCGAGGACACCGGCCTCGCTTCGCTGGTTAAAGATGATCTCATCTTGAAGTTCGAGGGCTCCGCTTCCGGATTGCCCAACCACCTTGATTTCGAAATGACGGGATTGACGACCGGCGAAGAATATGCTTTGACTTTCGTCGGTGGAGTGACAACCGATACCAGACGCCACTTGCACATCACGGCCGATCTCAACGGAAACTCTATCCTGACGGACGAATCGTACGTCGTGATCACTTCCATGTTCAACGAAGAAACCGTGTATTTCACGGCGAATGCCGAAGGCAAGCTAATCGGCGCGCTCGATTTCCCGGGTTCCACCGGCGAAGGCAATCTGGCCGGCATCCGGCTGGCGTTGTTGTCCGACGTCGTGACTCCAGGCGACACGAACAATGACCATCAAGTCGACGAATTCGACGCCAGAACGCTGGCAAGCCACTGGTTGATGGACGTTCCTCTCGGAGACGTCACCCAAGGTGATTTCAACGGCGACGGCAAGGTCGACGACCTCGATGCCTCGATCCTCGCGGCGAATTGGACAGGCACCGGAGAAGGCTCCGCAGTGCCCGAACCGTCCTGCTTCGTTCTCCTGCTGGGCATCTTGCTGGGTCTCGGCGCGTTGCGCACGCGGCAACGGCGCTGCTAAGGTCTACTAACCCCTGTGCAACCAATCTCTGGGCGCCATGGTCGACTTTTCCGCCCTTGTGGCTTCAAACAAGGGTGGAAAAGCCGGCCATGGCGCCCGGCACTTTTCATGGATGAAGAATGGACTCTACGTCACCTGCCCATGGTGCTACTATCACCACTCCTTTGGTAGGAGTTGTCCAAGAATAACTCCCCTCTCCCTTTGGGAGAGGGGCCGGGGGTGAGGGCGGGTTGTGTTTAGGAAGCGGGAAGATATTCTTGGAAAACTTCTTAGGGTAGGCGGAGGGTAATAATTGAGCCCAGACCCGAATTATGGCGGTATAACATGGAGATTGTCGCGATCGTTTCTCGATGGACATCGATTCACGAAAGGAGATCCCCATGAACGTTGCTCGTTTCACGTTGGTGTTGGCGATCCTGTTCTGCTTTGGGGTTTGCCCGGTCGCCTGGGCAAGCAAACCGGTCGAGAAGTCGGTCAGCGCCGCGGACATCGAGTCGGGGGCGGTCCAGATTCTCGGCCAGTCGGGGCTTCCGATGGGCACGCCGTTCCGGGGCAAGCTGTCGATCGTCAAGCGGCCCGGCAAGCGCGATCAGGTCCAGATCGAGATTCCCTCGCTAAAACGGACCATTACGTTCGATTCGATGTTCGTGAGGTGCTACGCACTCAATTTGGAGGACATGGACATCCAGAAGTATGACGGCAAGGAAGTCGTGGGGTATGAGCATCTCAGCTATGTGCTCTACCCGGTGGCGTTTTGGAAAGATCGCGCCCCGCTCGTCTCGCCCCCGAAAGACCTAACACCCGGCTTCCAGACCCACCTCATGATCCGCTTTCCCGAGGTCCGGCCGACAAAAGCACCGTGATCGGCTGGGGGCCTCTCTCCAACTGCCCTTGACCCGACCGGGGGGTTCGGGTACGGTCTCACCTCTTGCTGGGGCTGGAATCCGTGGCGAAGGAGGCGGTGCGCGTGCCGAGAGGTTTGGGTCGAACGGCGTGGATGCTGAGCGGGCTGCTGGGCGTGTTGTTGTCCGGCTGCGGCTCGTCGCGCTGGGCCATGGACGACCCGGACTATGCGGCCAAGTACTCCAAGCCCTACGCCCGACGGGGTAAGCTCTGCCGGATGGCCAAGCAGATGATCGACGCCCGACATGTCAGCGGGAAGAGCGGTCGGTACATCGGCACGTCGGTCGCCGGCGACCCGGTCGCCGTGGGAGGCCAGGCCGGAGCGTTCGGCTACCTGTCTCCGGAAGTCTCCACCCACGTTGCCCTGGCCGGGGTAGCCGGCACGGCGGCGGAAGACATGTTCGTCGGTCTGGACACGGGCCTGCGATTTCAGCCGCCCACCCGATTCGCGCCGTTCGTCGGCGGAGGCTTTTTTCTCGGCTACAACGAGAAAGAAGTCCTCGCCTCCGACGACCTGATCGACAACGACGACGACGGCACAATCGACGAATGGCGCGAGATGAAGACGACCTACCACTTCCTCGGCGCGGTCTATCCGGAAATCGGCGCCCACTTCTGGCTCGACGGCACCACCCGTCTGACCGCCTCGGGCAGCTACTACGTCAACACCACCGGCCGAGCCAACGACTTCTGGTTCTTCGGCCTCTACTTCTCGAAGATCAGCCGCAAGTCAACGGATGACGCAGTGATCGTCTTGCCTCCACCGCCAGAGCACAACGTGGAAGAAGAGACCACGAAAGACACGGACGACACGAAAGAGAAGGTCGAGTACACGCGTTACGAGCCGAAGGACGAGTGATCGTCGATTGTTGCCGTGCTCGTTCCTATCTCCCTCGTCCGCGACGCAGCAGGATCAAGCCGGCTAGACTCAGCAGCAAAGCCATCGAGCCCGGCTCGGGCACTTCTTGCGATTCGGCCGTGCCGGTCCAGTTGGCGGCGAGGATGGAGGCGTCGAGGTCGTCGATCGTGCTGTCGCCGTTGAAATCCCCGTCGGCCCAACCGCCCGGGCTGAGCCAATGAGCGGCCAGCAACCGAGCGTCGGCGCCGTCAACCACGCCGTCGTCGTTGGCGTCGCCGGGCAGAAGCTCGGCGATTAGGGCGTAGGTGCTCATCGACTCGGTCATGAAGCTGGCATACGTCCCGTCATAGGTAAGGTCCCACGCGTCGGCCTCCGACCAGGTCGCTCCGTCATACTGCCAAACGCTCAAGTGGTCGCGCTCGGTGGGCACCAGGGTATCGAGGGACAAGTAAACGGGCTCGCCCGGTGTGTAGCCCTCATCGGCGCCAAGCGCCCACGCGCCCCGGACCGTCTGGCCGTGTTGGATCAGGGCCTCTAACGCGTCGAGCGGCTCTCCGTCGAGCACCGTGGCCGTGAATTCCAACGCCGTGGTTTCCTCAGCCGCCAGGAAGCTAGCCCCGATCCTCCAATCCGACTCGGGCCTCGCATCGTCGATCAACACCCGCTGCACGAGGGCCCGATCGAGCGAGACGGCCGTGCCGGCCACGCCCGCCACGACGTTCGAGACGGTGAACTCCTGGTTGACTGAATCCCAGGTCCCACCGACGGCCTGACAGACGCCGTCGCCTGTCCACGTGGCGGCCAGGATGGGCGTAAAAACGCCGCCGGCGCTCGGTCCGGCCCCCGCGACGAGGCGAACGGTGCCGTCGTTGTCGATGTCACCGCTGCCGGCGGCAATCGAGAGTTGGCTTCCGCCGTTGACGTCGAGGGTCAGCCGACCCTTTTGCCCGATCTTGACCAGGGAGGCCGCCGCGGCGCCCCCGTTGGCGATCGTGAGCTTCCCGTTGCCGGAGGAGGTTCCGATTTCCAGGTTGGCGTCGCACTGCCACAACGAACCCGGTCCGTCGACAAGCACTTTCCCTGAAGCAGAAGAGCTCCACCTTCCGATGTGTCCGTTTTCACTGCTCACGCTCCCTCCGCCGCAAATCGTGAGCGAGCCATTGTTCGAGTACCCGACATCAAGATCCCCGGCATTGGTCCAGGACGAACCGGCGCCGCGAACCACGACGGTTCCAGAGCTGAATGACGAATATCCAATGTACGCGTCATCATTGCTCACCGCGCCCCCGTCGGCGATCGTGAGCGTTCCGTCGCCGTTCATTCCGATGCGGATGCTGTCTTCACTGGTCCAAGTCGAGCCCGCGCCGCGGACCACCACGGCGCCATGCGAGCCGGATACGGAGCCGATGCTTGTGGGGTGATCGTCCACGGCGACGGCGCCTCCCTCGGAAACAACGAGTTTCCCCTCGCCGAAGTAGCCCACGTCCAGGTAGCCGTTGACGGTCCACAACGAGCCGTTTCCACTGACCGTGACGCTGCCGAATCCGTCGTCATCATACCCGAGGTAGGTTCTCTGGCTGGTGACGGTTCCGCCGTCGCGAATGTCAATTGTTCCCGTGCCTGAGTGACCAAGGTAAATGCTGCCCTGGTTCGTCCACGACGAGGAAGGTCCGCTGACGACGATCTTCCCCGCGACGTCTTCCGCATATCCGACATAGGCAAGGCCCTCATTGGCAACGGTCGCGCCGTCGAGAATCGCGAGTGTTCCATTGCCTTGACGCCCCACGTAAAGGTATTGTTTGGTGCTCCACGTCGAGCCCGCGCCGGTGATGGTCGCGACGCCGTTCGAGCCGGCCTCGCTGCCCAACCGGCCGTACTTCGAGTACACGTTCGCGCCGTTTCGGATCGTCAGCGAGCCGTGGCTCGTTCGTCCGACACCCAGTCCCCACGTGGTCTCGGGATCGCTCATGTCGAGATGGAGCGAGACGGCCTGCTCCGGTTCACTGTTGAATAAAATGGTTTGCTTCAGGCTGTCGGGCCCGTCGAACGTCAAATCGAGATCGCTGATCAGACCACGCGCGTGGATGTCGCCCGTGCCGGCCAACTGCCACGGCGAGGCCGACAATTCCGCTGCCGAAAGCGTTCCTCCCCCGGGCCCAAAAATAATTTTGCTCGAGGTGCCCGCGGTGGTCGAGAGGCTGATCGTCTCTCCGATGGTCGCGGTCGCGCCGTCGACCAACTTGAGGTTGCCGGCGCCGATGGTAAGGCTCTTTTCGCAGATGAACGTCGAATCCGCGCCGAGAACGACGACGGAACCTGAGGAGTACGACGTTTTTCCAATCGCCGTGCCCAGGTAGGTGGGATGAGAGTAATTCTCTCGAGCAACCACCGTTCCGCCGTCTGAAATGACGAGGGTACCCGTGCCGTAGTAACCGACGAGGAGTTCATCACACGTCCAGGACGATCCGGCCCCGGTGACGGTGGCCGTTCCCACGCCACTCGCCTCGACGCCCAGAAACCCAAATCGGGAGGAGACGGCCATGCCGTCGCGAATCACGAGCGAGGCGCTGCCGCGATAGCCGGCCCCCAACACGGCCGCCGGCTCGGTTCTCGTCATGTCCAGATGCACCGTGACGTCCTGGTCCGGCTCATCGGTGAAGTGGAACGTCTGAACCAGGCTGGCCGGGCTGTCCAGCGTCAGGTCGACGTCGCTGGCCAGGCCGAAAGCGTAAATCGTTCCCGTTCCGCCCAATTGCGAAGGGGCCGCGCACAGTCCGCCGGTCGCCAGAGTCCCGCCGCCGGGGCCAAATGCGATTTGTCCGCCAGAAGGGGATCCGAATCCTAAAAACGTCATGCCCACGACGTTCACGGCCGCGCTGTGGTCGATCGCGACCGATCCAGAGCCGCTTCTGCCGACAAACAGGTTTCCGGCATTGATCCAGGTCGCGCCCGGGCCGCTGACCGTCACCGCCCCGGCGCCGCCAGATCCGTAGCCCAGGAAGAGATCGGAACCGTGAAGCCAGGTCGAGCCAAGTCCGCTGACAAGCACTTCCCCGGAAGAGACCACATTAGAAATATTGTCCGACGCGTTTCCCTGTGTGGTAACAAACCCACCATCGGTGATATTCAGCTTGTTGACCTCTTTTCCCGCGAGCTGAAAAACACCATGGCTGAACAAGGTCGAACCGACGCCGGCAACCGTCACTTCGGCAAGCGGCGCATAGGACGTCCCAATCAACATCGCGTTGCACTCGACCGCGCCTCCGTTCTCAATCGCCAATTTTGCCCCGGCCGCGATCCGGAGGTCGCCGGCATTCATCCACTTCGATCCTGGCCCGCTGACCAGGACTTCGCTCGTCGGGTACACGTCGCATTCGTTGTTGCTCACCAGTCCGCCGTCGGTGATGGCAAGGACAGCATGGCTATTGGTGGAATAGCCGATTTGAAGTTTGCCCGGGATAGTCCACCTCGATCCCGCGCCGCTGACGATGACTTCCGCCGTGGAATTATACGTGGACGCGATGCCGACGTCCGGATCATACGATGAACTGGCCCCACCTTCTCCGACCACCGTTCCTCCGTCGGAGATGATCATTTTTCCGTTGCGAATGAGCAACTGCCCGTTGTAGTCCCACGTCGAACCCGCGCCGCTGACGGTGACTTCGCCGTAACCGCCGGACTGCTCGCCGACAACGTTCAAGAAGTTCTGAAAAGTCTCCGTCGACTCACCCGAGGCGACCCTTCCGCCGTTGGTGATGATGAGTTTTCCCGTTCCCTCGTAGCCGATGCACAGATTGGCCATGCCGGTCCAGGCCGAGCCGGCGCCGCTGACGGCGACCTCGCCCAGGGAATAGGAAGCGTAGCCGAGATGGGTCTTATCGAAGGGGTAGGAGTGGATTGGATTCTTGAAAACGACGTTCCCGCCACCGGAGATGGCAAGTTTTCCGTGCCCCTCGACGCCGACGGTGATTTGTTCGAGGGTCCACGTCGAGCCGGCGCCGTTGACGACGGCTTCTCCGGTTCCGGTATAGTCGCCTAGGCTAACGCTCTGGCTATTGACCGCGCCTCCGTCGGCGATGGCGAGCTTTCCGCTGCCGTAATCTCCCACCACGAGGAGGCTGTCCATGGTCCACGTCGACCCGGCGCCGGTGACCGTCACCTCGCCCGTGGAAGTGCCCGCGGCGGCGATAAAACAGGAGTCTCCGTAGCGCGATTCCATGACGACGGACCCGCCGCCGGCGATGGTGAGTTTTCCGTCACCGCGGTAGCCGACGTACATGGGATAGATCCGGCACAACAATTGCGAACCCGCGCCGCTGACGGTGATCTCGCCGACGGAGCCCTCCAATCGCCCGAGGTACGGCCAGGCTCCCGAGTACCCCTGCAGCAACTCCACGGTTGCGCCGTCGGTAATTTCAAACGCCCCGTGTCCCCCGTCGCCGATTGACAAATCGTGGAGCTGCGCGATCAAGGAAGATCCCTCGCCGCGAACGGTAAACGTCCCGGAAGATCCAGCGTACTGGCCTAGAGTCATGGAAAGCGGATATTCGGTGGCGTCCACCGCGCCGCCGTCGGCAACCAGCACGCTGCCCGTGCCGCGGCAGCCGATATTGCCCAATCCGTACCAGGTCGATCCCTCGCCGGTGATGATCACCTCTCCGATCGAACCGGCTTCAAATCCCACGCCGGCGCCGCCCGAGTAGCTGGCCCCGTCATTGATGGTCAGGACGCCGGTTCCTCGATAGCCCACCGTGGTGCCGTAATCGGTCGTGAAGGTCGATCCCGCGCCGCTGACGGTCACGCCGCCGAAAGATCCCAGTTCGTAGCCGAGGTACGTGGCGTCCGAGGTCACGAAGGCTCCCCCGTCGCTGACCGTAACGATCCCGCTGCCCAAGTAGCCTATTTGAAGACGGGACATGGATTCCCACGTCGATCCCGCGCCGCCGACGGTCACCTCGCCCGTGGACCCGGCCTCATAACCCAGAACGTTCCATTCATTAGTGTAGGAGTCGTCCGTCAACAAGTACCCTCCATTGCCGACCGCAACAGAACCTGTACCGGCATAGCCGACGTAGAGATCTCGCAAGCTGTACCACCTGGAGCCTTCGCCGGTGACGGTCACGTTGCCGGAGGCGTCCACATCATGGCCAACGTAAATGTTGCGCGACGACAGTAGGTCGCCCCCGTCGATTGTCAGGCTTCCTTCCGTGGTCTGCCCGACGTAGCCCGGATCCCAAATCGACACCACGGGCAAGGGCCCCACATCCCCGGTAGCGACCACGGCCGCCTGGGTGGAATGAAGAGGTGTGAAGAGCGCGAGAACAACAAGAACGCCCAGAGAAATTGATGGGAATCCACGCATGGTTTCTCTCCCCTGCCTGCCGGTTCTGGATTCTAGAAAAGAAGAGCGCGCCAGTTTCTATTGTATCCCCATTGCGAAGGGTTCACCAGATCGCCTAAGCAGGGCGAACGGCCAATTCTGGAGGGAAATCGATGCCCCCCGAGAATGGGTGAGACCGCGAAGAACTGGGTGCCATGCTCCACGCTCGCGTGGGCATGCTTTCTTGGGCATACGGAACGTCGAAATGCCGCAAAAACATGCCCACGCGAGCGTGGAGCATGGCACCCAACACCGAGAACGGCACTTTTTCAACAGACTGCTAACCGCCTGAGCGCTGACGCAAGGCTTCGTAGAAGAGGACGGCCGCGGTGGCTGAGATGTTCAGGCTGTCGGCCGCGCCGAGCATGGGCAGGCTGACGGCGGTGATGTCGTCGGCCGACCAGAGACGGGTCAGGCCCTCGGCCTCGCTGCCCAAGATCAGGGCCGTCGGGCGGCAGAAGTCGATTTGGGTATAAGGCACGGCCCCGTCAACCCGGGCGGCTATGATCGCCAAACCTTGTGCCCGGAGCCAGGCAAGCGTTTCCTCGCTGGTTGCTTCGCACACCGGGCGGGAAAAGATCGTGCCGAGGCTGGCACGGATGGCGTTCGGGTTGAAAAGATCGGTCCGGCCGTCGGCCAGGACGACCGCGTCCAGGCCGGCCCCGTCGGCGCTGCGGACCACGGCCCCGACGTTGCCCGGCTTCTCGATCCCCTCGACCACGGCGACCAGTGGGCAGACGCCCAGCGTGATGTCTTCCAGGCCGAACTCGGGCATTCGGGCCACGGCCACGATCCCCTCGGCCCGAGCGCCGAACGCCAGTTTGTCGAACACCTCGGCCGTCACGTCAAACGGTTCCTCGACCACTTCGTCGGCGAAGTTGATCCGAAAGGCGTCCAGGTCGCGTTGTTGCTCGGCCGTGCCCCGCTCGGCGCAGCAAAACACTTCGAGTAATTCAAATCCCGCTTCGACCGCCCGTTCGACCTCGCGCAGCCCGTCGATCAGAAACCGCCCCTGCTTGCGCCGGTGCCGCCCGTCGCGCAGCCTCACCGCCGCCTTGATCCGCGGATTCTGTACGCTATGAATCTCGGGCATGGTCTCTATTCACTCCACGTTGTGTATTGTCTGTCAATCAACGTCCAGCGTCACCAGTAACCGCGTTGTGACGACAATGCCCCGGCATGGTTCACTGGTCCACCCTTGTAGGAGTCCGAGGGCTCCCACAAAACATCCGCTTGCCCGATAATATCCGACACCCTTCTGCCCGGACACCTCTTGGTCTCCTTCTCCTTTTTATTTGTTTTTCTCCCGGACAACTTGGCGAGCCGTCCGAAATCGGCCAGAACGATGGCTTGATGGGCTACGTATGGAGGGGCAAACGTTTCTATTGTGCCCCATGGTCGCGGCCCCGCTCCGAACGGCAGAAACACTCGGCGCGTGGCAAGAGAGCGTTAAATCTTTTGTAGACAACGCGTTAGCGATAATTTCCCTACTTTGGGAATCGCGTGACACAGCTTGGATTCCAGATTTACCACCCATAAAGCACCCCCTCCGCGAGGTATATTTCCGGGTGGCTGCAAGATTCTCTTGCTGGTGGTAACAGTATTCATGGCCATGATCCAACGCAACAAGCTCGACCGGCCGGAAAGTCCGGCGACGATTGACTGGCCGGTGGTGCTGGCCCAGCACGATCGTTGGCTGCGGACCATCGTTTTTGCCCGGCTGGGCGAGCCGGGGGCGGTGGACGAGGTCATGCAAGAGGTCGCGATGGCGGCCGTGCGACAGCAGGCGCCCATTCACGACCCGACGAAGGTGGCCCCGTGGTTATATCGACTGGCCGTGACCCAATCGCTGCTCTGGCGTCGCAAGCAGGGACGTCGGCGGAAGCTGACCGACCACTACGCCGAGCGGAATCGGCCGGTCGAAGGGGACAACCGGGAAATGGACCCGTTGGGCTGGCTGCTGGCCGACGAACGGCGGCGGCTGATCCGCCAGGCGATCGCCCGGCTGCCCAAACGGGACGCCGAAATGCTGTTGCTGAAATACACCGAGGATTGGAGCTATCGCGACCTGGCCGAGCACTTGGGCATCACTGAAAGTGCGGTCGAAGCGCGGTTGCACCGAGCACGTCAGAAGTTGCGACGAGAGCTGACCGCCCTGGAGGTGGTCGAGGCCGAGAGATGACTCAAAACGATTCAGAAAACAAACTGCCGATCGACGACGATCGAATCTTCGACCTGCTGGCCGACGACGAGTTGGAAGAGGAGCGACGTTGCTCGCTTCTCTCCGGCCTGGACGACCGGCCGGGCGGGTGGCGCCGCTGTGCGTTGGCCTTCCTCGAAGTCCAATCGTGGCGCCGCGAGTTCCGCACCCTGGGCGAGAAGCCCGAGTCCGAGACGACCGCGACCGACACCACCGCCTCGCCGGCCACGGCCCCCAAACGCCGACGCCGTTGGAAGAAAATGGTACGTGGCAGCACCGTGCTGGGCATGGCGGCCAGCTTCTTCCTGGCCGTGGGCCTCACGTCCTTGATGCGCGACATGCAGCGAGGCGGCATGCCCTCCGGCGTCGGACCGGCGGACTACGCCGTCATCGGCGGCCCGGGCGGTTCGCCCCGGGCAGGGCAGCCTCGGATGATCTTCGGCATGCCCGAGCGGCCCGAGGCCGTTCGGATTGTCGGCCAGGATCCCAAGGGCCGGCCGACCGTTCAGATTCTGCCCGCCTTCCCGCAAGAACAGCTTGACGACGACTTCCTTCGCGGCGCGCCGTCGGCCGACTGGGCCAACGCGGCCGAGGCGTTTCGTCGGGCTGGCCACGAAGCCCGACCCACGCGCCGGCTCGTGCCCGTCCAATTGCAAGACGGCCGCCGCGCCATCTTCCCCGTCGATCAGCTCGACGTCCACTACGTAAACGGTCCGGCGTATCAGTAGGAACGGGGGCGAGGGACGGGGGGCGAGGGATGTTGGAATTGACAGTATGATACAGTGAGAACGAAATGGGCCGGGACGTCATCCGGCGTTAACTCAATACAAAGGATAGGGACGAGCTGCGGCGGGGCCCGGAACAGAGAAGAGTCGGCAACCCTTCCCCCGCCCCAATCCCTAATCCCCAATCCCCAATCCCTTCCTACACACGGAGGAATCAGCCATGTCGCGACTACGTTGGGCCGCCAAGGCGACTGCCGGGGCACTCCTGTTGGTGGCCGTGGCCGTCGGCGCCGAGCCGAAGAATCCTATCCAGATGTCCCCGCCCGCGGACGCCGCCGTCCAGCCCCTCGACCATCCGAATCCACTGGTGGACAAAGGCCGACGGCTTGTCGTCATGCCCGGCGGAGAAGACGAAGACGTCCTGATCGCGCCGCGCGACGCCGGGTCGGGCTGGATCCGCGTGCCGGCCGCGCCGCGGAGCACCCATTGGATCGGCGTCCAGTGCATCGACGTGCCCGACGCGCTTCGGGCACACGTCGAATTGCCCGAAGGCCAGGGCATCTTGATCCTCGAAATCGTCCCCAAGAGCCCCGCGGTCAAGGCCGGGCTCCAGGAAAACGACATCCTGCTCAAAGCGAATGACAAGCCGCTGGGCAGCGTGCTCGACCTGGTCAAGGCGGTCGACGAAAACAAAGAACAGGAGATGACGCTCTCGCTGATTCGCCGGGGCAAGCCCCAAACGCTCAAGGTCACGCCGGCCAAACGCCCGGACCAGGAGCCCGAATTAGCCCACAACCCGCGGAAGCTTCTCCAGCAGATGCCCGTGCCTGGCCGGGACTACACGCTTCGCCTCATTCAACCCCAGACCGGTGTGATCCTGCCCAAGGGAGCGCCGATGCATCTACCCCTGCCGGGCAACATGACGATTGCGATCACCAAGCAGGGGAACGAGCCGGCGACGATCAAAATCAAACGGGACGACCAGGAGTGGAACGTCACCGAGAAGGACCTGGACACGCTGCCCAAGGACATCCAGGAGTACGTCCGCCGGATGCTCGACGGTCCCGCCCTGGGCCACGGCATGGTCGTCCCCGATCTGAACTTCGTGCCCGGCGGCATCCCGATGCCCCCTGTACCCGGCCAAGTTTCGCCGCCCAAGATCCGCGTGCGGAAGATTCCGCTCGAGGAACTCGATCGGGCGATCAACGAACGGATGAAGCAACAATTCGAAGAGATGGACAAGCGAATGGAACGGATCCAGAAAATGATGGATCAATTCCAGCAACAACACGCGCTCCCACAAGACGAACCGGGGCCGGAACAGAAGTAGCAAGCATCTGAGTGCTGCATCACGTGTGTGTCTCCCTTTCGCCGGGGTGACGAACCTCCCCGTCACCCCGGTCTCTTTTTGCGCATTACGCAACACCCACGGCAGTTTCACAAGATTGACACTTGCTTTCGGCCAATATAGCCTCCGTTACTAATCATCTGCACTTTCTGAATAGTTGTTTTACGTTACGTGGCCAAGGCCATGGAGGGATTCTGGGGTCAGGGATTCTGCAGGGATTCTGGGGTCAGGAGGGATTCTGGGGATTCTGGGGGATTCTGTGGCAGATTCTGGGGTCAGAGCGCACTTAGTCATTAGTGGGGATTCTGGGGTCAGAGCGCACTGGGGATTCTGCTGGGGATTCTGGGGTCAGAGCGCACTTAGTCATTAGTGGAGTTGTTTCGAGAGCTGCTCGGCGGTGCGTTTGAGTTGGGGCGAGGCGGTTTCGATGCGGCGGACGGCGTTGTGGACACCACCGTGGCTGGGGGATTCTGGGGGATTCTGGGGTCAGGGGGGATTCTGGGGTCAGAGCGCACTTAGTCATTAGTGGAGTTGTCGCGAGAGCTGCTCGGCAGTGCGACGGAGTGTGGGCGAGGCGGTTTCGATGCGGCGGACGGCGTTGTGGACGCCGCCGTGGCTGCGGTAGCCCAAGGCTTGGGCCACGTCGTGGGCCGGATAGCCAAAGCGGCGGCGGGCAAGGTAGGCCGCGACGGCGCGGCTGGCGTCGTCGATGCGGCGGCCAGGTTGCCAGAGGTTCGCGTCGTGGCCAAAATGGTTCGCTACCGTGTCCGCGATCGCCTCCAACGTCGGACGCGGCTTCAAATGCGCCAGTTGCGGCATCGCGACGTCGTTTGGACGATCACGCAAGAGGCGACGCATCTTCGACACGAATCCGTCCGAGCCCACCAACAGACCGTCACGCGCACCGGCCAGGGGCGAGGCAATTCGCTGGCCAATGCCCGAGCGAACGAACCGCGCGTAAGCCCGCCGGGCGGCTGTCGCGTCGCAGCCGAACTCGCCGAGCACGCGCGTGTACGTCACCCAAGGCAACGCGCTGGCCGCCCGGGCATAACCGCGAAAACTGCTCCACCGATACGCCTCGGGCTGCACGAACATCTTCGCCCGAACCGGATTGAGGTGAATATATCGGCTGATTTCGAGGAAGTAGCCTTCCTCCTCGACGAGATGGGCTTTGAATCGCCCTTGCAGCAGGTGGCCCGACCGACGGTGCCGGCGGTTGAAGTAGCTCGTGTAGCTGCCGTTGAGATACTGCATGCCGGCCGACAGGTTCGGCTCGGGCGTTTCGACGAACAGGTGTTCGTGATTGCCCATCACGACGAACGCGTGCAGCCGCCACCCGTGCGTCTCGACCGTCCGCCGCAACCAGTCGAGCCGCCGCTCCCGGTCCGCGTCGTCCCGAACGATCGCCTTCCGCTCGTTCCCCCGCGACATCACATGATACAACGCCCCGGGAAACTCGATTCGCAACGGTCTAGCCATGACCGAATCCTACCCCGTCCACCCCAGCCCGTCAACACTAATGATTAAGTGCGCTCTGACCCCAAACTCCCAACGGTCTAGCCATGACCGAATCCTACCCCGTCCACCCCCGCCAGTCAACACTAATGACTAAGTGCGCTCTGACCCCATACTCCCCCCCGGAATTTGCCCGTACGATTTATGCCCTCAGATTTACCTTTTCTCTTTCCGCCATTCGTGTCCCCATCCCTGAAAGAGTCTTTTGTGTCAAGCAGGGGCTCCGGCGATTGTCACGATTTTAGGGCGTTGGTTTCTTGGGGTATGTGCGTAC
>JAFGFF010000032.1 GCA_016931075.1 Pirellulales bacterium
AAAAAGAGCCCGCCGACGGAGAACTCTCTCCACCGGCGGGCTCTTTTTGATACCTGAAAACCAGGCTCTGCGGATACCCGCTTCACGCGTTCGAACATAGCAAACTGCTTGCCGAATTGCAAGCTTTCTTTTTAATCCACCTTTCCGGGGGCCACCTTTTTTAAGCCACTTTTTAGGCCACTTATTTTGCCAACCAGTTCTCCCCGTAGACGCGGCGTCTCGCCGCGTTTGAGAGCGGTAAGGCGATCCGGCCGAGCTTCCCAATAACGCGGCGGGACGCCGCGTCTACGGGGCCGGATGAGCGAACCGTGTTGGGGCGGCAGATCGAGGTGACCGACCGGCAGATCGACCGGCTGGTTTACGACCTGTGCGGGCTGACGGAAGAAGATGTCGCGGTTGTGGAAGGGGGGGGCCGGGTTTTGTAGACTTGGGTTCTGGAGGAGTGATCGGGCCGCGTGATATATTGCACACGCTGGTCTAGACAGGTGATTCGTCTGCACAGCGCAGCCATGGCACTGATTATCATACGCTTTCTAATCTGAAATAGCGCGGTACGGAGCAAAGAATAGCCTGTTTTCCCGCAGGGTAAACAGGCGGTCGAGTGCAGGATCACGTTAGAATCGGTATCCGATGTCCGATTCGAAGCTCTTGGTGACGGAAAGAAAATGAAAACGGCAATCTTGCTTGGCCTGCTGCTCGCTGGAGGGTGTTCCTGGGAGGGCGATTCTGCAACACCAGCGACCTCTCCAAGAAAGGGGGAACTTCCATGACCAAGGTGATTACGGTTCAGGCCCAACAGATGTGGGAATATGTCTCGGTCAACCGGAAGACCGAGGAGTTCCTGGTCGAGGAGCTCAACGAGAAGGGCAAGGCCGGCTGGGAATTGGTCTCGGTCGCCTACCACAAGGACCTCAAGGGGCTCGGCGAGTCGTTCTCGTGGTCGGCCTTCTTGAAGCGGCCCCTGGTGCCGACCGCCCCCGACGGCACGGAGGTGTCGACCGCCGCGGTACAGCCGGTGCCCGCGCCACCGGCTCCTTCCCCGGCCAAGGCGGCCCCACCGTCCTCGGACGGGCCTCCGGAGATGTTCGATTTGCGGTCCGAATGAGAGGATCAGGAGGCCTGTAGAATCGTCCTGATCGGACAAATCGGGACCCGGGAAGCCGGTTTCCAGGCGGTTGGGTGAGGTACATTTCCCCAAGAGGGAGATGACGCTGTGGCCATTCACCCGAACATCCGCAAGCTCGATGCCGACCAGGCCGAAGCCCGCCGCGAGCAGCTTCGACGCCAGCAGGCCGCGCGCGACAAGGACCGACGTCACCAACGCCTTCGGACCGAGTTCCGCCGCAACCTCATTGCGGCCGTCCAGGGAACTTTCTTCGTGGCCGGGCTGATCGGATTCGTCGTCCTGATCTGCTGGCTGGCCCTCTCTGGCACCTTCAGCCCGTGGCAAGTGCGGGTCCACTGAAAGTTGCCTGGGCGAGAACCGCTACTCCGGCCCTTCTTCGCGGACCAACCGGCTGATTTCCTTGAACTCGGGCGTGCCGGCCGCGCCGCACCACTCGAACAGGGCCGCTTCGGTCGTCGTCAGTACCGCGCCGGCCGATTCCATCCGCCGCAGGGCCGTGTCGTGGTCGAGGGCGTGTCGGGCACCGACCGCGTCGACCGGCACGAACACGCGCCACCCGTCGGCCAGCAGATCCAACACCGTCTGTTGCAGGCAGACGTGCGTCTCGATCCCGCATAAGAGCAGGTTGCGGACGTTTTGCTCCCGAAGCCGTTTGAAAACCTCCGGGCAGCCGGTGCAACTGAACGTGAGCTTCCAGGGCAGGGGGCCCAGCCGCTCGGCCAGCTCGGGCAGCGTCGGGCCGAGGCCCTTGGGGTACTGCTCGGTGCCGGCCGTGGGCAGGCCCAGCACCTTGGCCCCGTCCAACAGCCGCCGGACGTTCCAGACGACCCGCTCCCGGTCATGGATCGACGGGATCAGCTTTTCCTGGACGTCAACCACGACCAGGGCCGTGTCGTGGGCCGACATGAGCTCCGGGCTTCGGGCCGGTTCCGCATGGGCATCGTGTGGAGTATTCATGCCCCCAACTTATCAGCCCGTCCACCCGCCGCAACTCCCCTCGCCCAATGGAAGGGGGGCGGCGGGGGACGGTCCCACGGTTGCCCGGGGGATTCCCGCCTGGACGCGGACCTTCCCTACTTGGCCGGCGACGCGGGCGGGGCTGTTTCCTTCGGGGCGGCAGGCAGCAGCGGAGGCTTTTTCGAGTCGGCCGGCTCGGTGGTCGTCTTCGGCGCGACGTTTTCCTCCTTCTTGGCTGCCTTCGGCTCGGGGACCACAGGCGGTGCGGCAGTCGTGGCCGTCAGTTCGAGCGTGCCCGTGTCTTCCGGCTTGGGCAACTCGGGTATGGGCGCCGATTCCTTCACTTTAGGATCTGCAACCGGTGCTCTTGGCAGAGCCTTTTTCTTGGCCGGTTTCTTCGCGTCAGGTTTCACCGCCTCTTTCTTGTCGTTCTTCGCCGGTTCCTTCACGACGGCTTTCGGTGCCGGTTTCTTCTCGGCCGGTTTTTTCGCTGGCTGCTTCTTTTCCTTCTTGACGGCCGGCTTCCGGACAACGGCTTTCTCTGCTGTGGGTTTCTTCGCCGGAGGAGTCGCCTTCGGCATGTCGGCAGCCGGGGCGCAACAGGCCGGCGTGCACGCCTTGGGGGCGCACGTCTTCGGCTCGCATGTCTTGTGACGCCGGCAATGCACACGGCAAGTGGGGCGGCACCGGGTGCGGCAACGCACTGCGCAACCCCGGTCTCGCCGACCGTCCAGCAGACGGCAGGCCCAAGCGTTCTCGGCCGTGAGGAAGATCATTCCTACCACGACCACGGTCAAAGTTGCTACTCGTCGCATTTTCTCGTCCTCCTTCCCGCATGGGGAGACAGGGAACTCAGGGCTCGCGTTGATGCGGTGCTTCCAATGGGATCCATGGATGGATGCTCGCATTGTACAACGACAAAGGGCGACTGGCGGACGCCCATTTTGTGACGATGCGCCTGCGGAAAAGGTGCCAGGCACCTTTTGCCGGAACGGCCCTTCGGGTGCTTCGCACAAAAGGTGCCTGGCACCTTTTCCGTCTCCGAGGAATCCGCGTCGCAAGACCCCGTGGTGATTGTCTACTGGGACAACTCGTGGCGATATGAGGCAGGATGTATGAGGCAGGGAGACGACACAAGCCGCGTCGGCGACGGTCGTCTCTTCCGTCACGCTAGCCAATCCATCCGGCGGGGGCAACCACCCAGATCGGATTTCTTGCCGGCTTCCAACGCCCCCGCCCGGGCACCAACCGGGCCAGATCGGGGGTCGGTTGCCGAAAAACTGCTGGCTGAGAAGGGGTTGAAAATCACCCCCTTGAAGGGGACCGCCCTGGCACAACCGCCCCCGATCCGCGATATTGGCGGTTCTGATCGAATACACTGTTGACTGCCAGACAGGGAGCCTTTGCCGTGAGCAACGACACGAAAACCCGTGCGACCACGATCCTGACGGTCCGGCACCGGGGCGAAGTCGCCATGGGGGGGGACGGTCAGGTCTCCGTCGGCAGCTCGATCATGAAGGCCGACGCCCTGAAGATCCGCCGGCTGATGGACGACCGCGTGCTGGTCGGGTTCGCCGGCTCGACGGCTGACGCCTTCGCCCTGTTGGAACGGTTCGAGGCCAAGTTGAAGGACTATCCCGAAAACGTCCCCCGCGCGGCCATCGAACTGGCCAAGGAGTGGCGGACCGACCGGGCCCTACGGCGGCTCGAGGCGATGATGGCCGTGGTCGACGCGGGCCATACGCTCCTGTTGACCGGCAACGGCGACGTCATCCAGCCGACCGACGACGTCTTGGGAATCGGCTCGGGCGGGAACTACGCCGTGGCCGCCGCCCGGGCGCTGTTGAAACACTCCGACCTCGGGGCCGAAGCGATCGTGCGGGCCGCGTTGGAGATCGCCTCGGGCATCGACGTCTACACGAACGACAACATCGTGGTGGAGAAACTCTCGTGCGAGACCTGACCCCTCGGCAAATCGTCACCGAGCTGGACCGGCACATCGTGGCCCAAGACGAGGCCAAACGGGCCGTGGCCGTCGCCATCCGCAACCGCTGGCGCCGGCAGCAACTGCCCGACGACATGCGCCAGGAAGTCGCCCCGAAGAACATCCTCATGATCGGCCCGACCGGCGTGGGCAAGACCGAGATCGCCCGGCGGCTGGCCAAGCTGACCGGGGCGCCGTTCATCAAGGTCGAGGCCACGAAGTACACGGAGGTGGGCTACTACGGCCGCGACGTCGAGAGCATGATCCGCGAGCTGGTCGAGAACGCGATCGG
>JAFGFF010000262.1 GCA_016931075.1 Pirellulales bacterium
CCTTGTTGAACAGGGCCCTGCGAGGGCAGAAGCGGGTGGTCGTCCCCTACTGCGACGGCCCCGACCTGCGGCTCTTCCGCCTGACTTCGCTCGACGAACTGAGCCCCGGGGCCTACGGGATTCCTGAACCCCGGCCCGAGCTCCGCGACCTGCCAGACCGGCGGATCGAACCCGACTGGCTCGATCTGGTCCTCGTGCCGGGCGTGGCCTTCGACCGAAAGGGCGGCCGGCTGGGCCAGGGGGCCGGCTACTTCGACCGGTTCCTGCCGACCGTGCCGGCTCACGTGCCCCGCGTGGGCCTGGCGTTCGCCTGCCAGTTGTTTCCCAAGATCCCGATGGCCCCGCACGACGTCCGGATGGACTGCGTCGTCGCCGAGTCGGGCATCTTCTCTCGGCCGAAGGAAACCGAGACAACCTGAGCTGGAGGGCCACGCTCGGAGCGTGGCAAAAACCAGGCCGGGTGCCATGCCTAGACCTCGCTTTAGCGAGGGATGGGCATGTTGCTGACTGGAATATGAAAGAGGATGAACTATCTTCAGCGGCAGCCCTGCCTCCCTTTTTTAATGGATGGAGCTATCATGGCAGCACGACTAATGATACCGTTCGTTTTCGTGTTCCTGTGTGCTGGCTGTGGAGACGGTCGACTTCCAAAGCAAGCGGCGTCTGTTGGACCGGTTGACTTCACGCTGGAGCCGGAACTCCGGACTCTGCTCGCCTTGCCCGAAGATGGGGAAATGGAGTTCAATATGAATGTAATAGAACGTGACAGTCTACTCGGTCTTCCGGATGGAGCAGATGCCTCCGGCGATATCACTCGGTTCGATAAAGTGGATGTGGAAACAGTAGAAAAACTGATTCGTGGGCGATGGGCTGATCCGAGAGATCGGCAGAACGAGTCTCCATCGATTGCGGAGATCTTCCGTTTCATGAAACGATGGCCTCAAGTCAAGACATGCGGATACGCTGTCAGCTCGAAGCGAGATGACTATCGGGTTTCGCTTGAAGGGATCTCCGTTGAGCCCGACGAAGTCTCTCCAGAGCTAAAAACAGAGTTCATCGAGTTCGCTAACGGGGCAGATGAACTGGAAACGGATCGGAGGTTATACGCATGGTGGGACTAGGGCATCTCCCATGAATCTGTAGCGGGGTGGCACTGGCGTCTCGCCAGTGTTTTTGGTGTCAGCACTGGCGAGACGCCAGTGCCACCATGCACCACAACAAAGAGAGTGATACATGATGAGCCACACGCCCCGACACATCGCCCTCACCGGAGTCAGCCGTGGCCTGGGCCGGGCCATGGTCGACGAGTTCGTCCGCCGGGGACACACGGTCTTCGGTTGCGCCCGATCCGAATCGGCGATTGAGGAACTGACTCAAATCTATCCGGCTCCCTCGGCGTTCGAGACGGTCGACGTGACCGACGATCGGCAAGTGCTCGACTGGGCCGAGCATGTCCTCGGCGCCGGCGGGCCGCCCGACTTGCTGATCAACAACGCGGCCGTGATCAACCGCAACGCGCCCCTCTGGGAAGTCCCGGCCGAGGAGTTTTCGGACCTGATCGACGCCAATATCAAAGGCACGGCCGCCGTGGTTCGGGCGTTCGTACCGGCCATGATCCAGCGGGGCCAGGGCATCGTCGTCAACTTCAGCTCCGGCTGGGGTCGCTCCGTCGCGGCCGAGGTGGCTCCCTACTGCGCGTCGAAATGGGCCATCGAAGGCCTCACCCTCGCCCTGGCCGAGGAGCTGCCCCGCGGCATGGCCGCCGTCCCACTCAACCCGGGCATCATCGACACCGACATGCTGCGAAGCTGTTTTGGCGATGATGCCAGCTCCTACGTCAGCCCCGAAGCCTGGGCCGCTCGCGCCGTCCCCTTCCTCCTCAACCTCGGCCCCTCGGACAACGGCCGCTCGCTGAGTGTGCCGGGAAGCTGAAGTCGGGTGGCTAGTGGTCAGTGGCTCGTGGTCACCCGCCTACCGGTTCGCCTAGCGATGCCGAGAAAGCCCCCGACAGAGCCTGGCCCAAAAACTCGCCTAGCCACGCACCTTTGGGGCTGGTAGTGTGAGCTTCGTTGGAAAATTCGTTTTTCTGAAATGCGGTGCGGGAACGTTTCCCGAGGGTGCGTCCCAACCTCACTACCTACAATAGGTTACGCCGACTCCGCCAAGCCCGTTTCTCGTTTTTCCCGACTCTCAGCGATCACCCCTTTTTCCCGTGCTCCAATACTTTTACCTGCAACACCTTATGACGGCCTAGTCCGAATGGTTCCCTACATGACCTCATGTAAACCAGGCCCCCTACTTTACACGACGTCACTCCTACTTTACCCCATGTCACGCTCCTGGTTGCCATGACGTCAAGTTGGCGTCCACGTCGCAAGATCGACCGATTTGTGTCTTGTTGTGTGACCTGCTTTCCACGCCTCCTCCACGCTCGTCTGAAACGGCCCATCTTGCCGGACAGGGCATGACAATCGCCCAAATCGGGTTAGAATTGCGTTAACGCGAGCACTACTGATGGAAGGTGACGAGTGATGAAGCACCGATGGCTGCTCCTGCTTAGCCTTCTCACTGCCGAGCATGTCGTGTTTGTCGCGGCAACCGTGTGGCTCGCGCCGGTGGGAGAGATATTCGGTGCGATTATCTTTGCCTGGATGGTCCTACCGGCGTTCACGGCCGCCGTACTCTGTGGGCCGGTGCGTCAGCGCATCATTGCGGCTACGTTGAACGGGTTCATCGCCGCAACGATTTTCAACTATTTGTTTCTCGTGCACGGATACCACTGGCCCGAAACACCAAAAGGCGCTCCGGCACTGGCGTGCGCCTATCTCCTCCTCGGCCTGGGCATCTCGGCCGGTTGCGGGGCATTCGCCAGCGTCATCGCGAAAGAACTGGACACGAAGGCCCCTACGACCAAAGGACAACGGCTCCTGATCGCAACAAAGAAGGGTTTCCGTTTCTCTCTTCTCTGTGCCGTCCTAACCACCCCCGTCTTGGCCCTCCTGTGGCCGCCGCACGCACGCTACGGGCTCCTGCCGGCCGCAGCCGTGTATGCCGTTAGCATCATGGCCCTCGGCCTCGCGGCGGCGTCCGTGGTTGGTGCGGCGTACCACTCATCCCGGAGGGATGTTAGCCATTAGCCCCTGGTCGTAAAGCGACCCGGGGAAGACGATGGCCTCGCGTTGGCCGACCCCGGAGGAGTCGCAGCGCGGGTGAGGCTCCAACCGACCGAAACCGTGTTGGTCACCACGACCCTCATTTTTTTGACCCCTCCAGGGTCGGCGTCTGTTCTCGCACCTCGTCACCTGGGGTGTCGCTCCGCTCAACCCCCGGCTAATGGCTTGGAACCCTCCGGGTTCGCCACCTTGCGCCTGATTCCATTTGATCCTCACACCGCGAGTTGTTCGGCTAGCTCCGCTATCCGGGGCCATCAGGACCAAGAGGCGTCTACTGAAGTGCGTGCATGAAGAGCAATATGCAATTCATCGAGATTCTTTTAGTAGCCGTCAGCCGGCGGGGAATATCCTTCCCCTGCCTCTTGTAGCTTCGCGGCCCCGATAGCACCGCTATCGGGGCTACCCGCTGCTGCATTGCCAGAACCAACAACGCGCCTAAGATACCGTGCTTTTGCTCTTGCGAGAGCACGCTTATTACACTTGACGTTGTCGGGATCATTCTCGGCTAATAACGCCTCTACGTACAAAGGATTGCGAAACAAGAATACAGCGATCGTTCGACCAGAGAACATTGAAAACACCGTCATGCCGCGTCGTATCAGCTTGACGGTTGGAAAATTGGAAATACACGAATCGGGACAAGGCGCACACCAGTGAATCACTTTCGCAATGAGACAGCCGAAGACCGCGACGACGAGCGAAGCCAGCAGTAGCCACATGGAAGTCGGGTTGATCATCGGACCGCCGGGAGCGCGAAACAACGTAAAGCCCAGAGCAAGAGCCGCGAGGATACCGGAGGGAACAAATGCGTATCGCATGCACCATCGCGCAGGGCGCGTCGTCCAGATTGAACACCGTTTGCAGAAGGGCCACTCGGCACGTGTCCTCACTCCACCTACCAATGGACCGCCAACAAATCGGAAAAACGGTATTGGCGTGTCAGACGGAGACTGGAGGCAATTGGGACACACGTCCGGAAAACGGAGCTGGGACAGGTCGCGAATGGTGACACGAATCCAACGCATTAGATTACCCCTTGTTAAGTAGTGGCACCGGACGACAATACCGAATTGGAGGGCCACGCTCCGTCGTGGCCGGGGCGTGCTCCACGCTTCGGACGCGACGGAGCGCGTCCCTCCAAAATCCCGAGAGCCGAGCCCCGAGTCGCGCGACGGAACAGGGGACTTACGTCCCCCGCTCGGTTTGAACCCCGAATCCCGAGTCCCGAGTCCCTAGCCCCCAGCCCCCTCGTCAAAACACGTACCGATTCACCAAATTCTCCAGCGCTTCCTGCCGGCCGCTTTGGTTGGGTTCGGCGTCGCCCTTTTCGAGCATGTATTGCTCCAGCGAGGCGAAGTCGTGTTGGCCGGTGTCGATTTCGGCGCCGATGCCGGTGGCCCAACTACAGTAGCGATCGTCGAGCGCTTTTTGGAGTTGGCCGTCGGCGCGGATGGCGGCGGCGATTTTGAGGCCCTTGGCGAAGGTGTCCATGCCGCCGACGTGGGCGTGGAACAGGTCGATCGGCTCGAAGCTCTCGCGGCGGACTTTGGCGTCGAAGTTGACCCCGCCCGGGGCCAGGCCGCCGTACTTCAGAAACGCGAGCATGATCTTCGTGGTCATGTAGACGTCGGTCGGGAACTGGTCGGTGTCCCAGCCCAGCAGCAGGTCGCCCGTGTTGGCGTCGACCGAGCCCAAAAAGCCCTGCATCCCGGCGTATTCCAGTTCGTGCTCGACGCTATGGCCGGCCAGCGTGGCGTGGTTGGTCTCGATGTTGAGCTTCACATGGTCTTCCAGGCCGTACGCCCGGAGGAAGTTGATGCAATTGGCCGCGTCGAAATCGTACTGGTGCTTGGTCGGTTCCTTGGGCTTCGGCTCGAAGTAGAATTGGCCGGTGAAGCCGATTTGCTTGGCGTAGTCGACGGCCATGTGCATGAATCGGGCCAGATGGTCCAGCTCCCGCTTCATGTCGGTGTTCCAGAGCGTCTGGTAGCCTTCGCGGCCGCCCCAGAACGTGTAGCCGTCGCCGCCGAGTTCCAGGGCCACTTCGAGCGCCTTCTTCACCTGGGCGGCGGCGAAGGCGAAGGCGTCGGCGTTGCAGCTCGTGGCCGCGCCGTGCATGTAGCGCGGGTTGCTGAACAGGTTGGCCGTGCCCCAGAGGAGCTTGATGCCGGTCCGGTCTTGTTCTTCCTTGATGACCTTGACGACGGCGTCGAGGTTCTGGTTGGTTTGGGTGAGCGAATCGCCCTCGGGGGCGACGTCGCGGTCGTGGAAACAGAAGAAGTACACGCCGAGCTTCTCGCAGAACTCGAAGAACACCCTTACGCGGTTGCAGGCGTTTTCGACGTTGTCCTCGGGCCCTTCCCACGGCCGCAGCATGGTGGCCGGCCCGAACGGATCGGCCCCGGTGCCGCGCATCGTGTGCCAATAGGCCACGCTGAAGCGGAACTGTTCCTTCATCGTTTTGCCTTCGACCACTTCGTTTTCGTCGTAGTGGCGGAACGCCAGCGGATGGGTCGAATCGGGGCCTTCGTACTTGATCTTCGAAACGTCGGGGAAACCTGTCATGATTGCTCAACCTTGGCTAAAGACACGCAGAGAACGGCAGAAGCTGGCGAGGCTAGCGTCATTGACCTCGCCCTGCACGACTCGATTTGCCCAATATACCAGCCCCTTGGGTCGGAGCAAGCCCCCACGACGTTCCGAGGTGTGTATGTCCGTAATAAACCTCATTAATCACGGGTGGCGACAGGTGGCACTGGCGTAAGCGCCAGTGCCTTATGCGTAGGCAACACTGGCTGACACCCTACACCGTTTATCCTTCGTGTGGAGTTGATTTCGCTAATCCGTGTTGGATGTAGCTGTTCACCTCACGGGCCGAAGGCCCAGCCGTTCTCCCAGCCCAGGGTAACACCCTGGGAAAGGGGATGGTTCGGTCTCAATCGTTTCGGCCCAACGGGCCAACCGTTCGCCAAACTGTTGGGCCGTTGGCCCGAAAGACAATCGCGTTGTCGGCCCGGTCCCCAGGGTGTTACCCTGGGCTGGGAGAACCAGGCCCCGTTGGGGCGGACGGAAGACGTCGAGCCAGACCGAGCGTGCCACCAGGTCTCTTCATCCAGTCAGCCCGTAGGCCGGGTCGTGACCCGGCAATGGCGTCCCTGCCGGGTCACGACCCGGCCTACGGATTGACTTGTCATTGATCGATGGACGAACTACGACGTCTTGCGCAACACGATCCAATCGCCCAGACTGGGCCAGAGTTGGGACAGGGCGAAGACAAGCCGCGTATAGCCGGGCACGACCAGCTCGGGCTTGCGGCGCTGGCAGGCGCGGAGAATCGAGGCGGACAGGCGCTCGGGCGAAATGCCGCGAACCCGCACGCCCGCCCCGGGTCGCCGGGCGCGCTCGGGCAGGTCCTCGGTGCCTTCCAGCGGGTAGAGCCGTTCGTCTTTGCGCGAGATCGGCCCAGGGCAAACCAACAGGACGTGCAGGCCCTCGGATCCTAGCTCCAGGCGGAGCTGTTGCGAATAGGCGGCCACGGCGAACTTGCTGGCCGGATAGGCGCCCACCCAACGGGCCGACGACTTGGCCGCCAGCGAGCCGATATTGACCACGTGCCCTCGGCGAGGCAACAGATGGGGCACGGCCGCCCGAGTGCAACGCACCGTGGCCAGGAAGTTCAGTTCCAAGAGGCTTCGGAACTCGTCGGGCGTGGTGTCGAGCACCTTGCCGCGATCGGTCCGCCCGGCCGCGTTGACCAGGCAGTCGAGCCGGCCGCCAAAACGCGCAAGCGCGGCGGCCACCATCCGATCGACGTCGTCTTGCCGCGTGACGTCGGCCTGAACGCCCAACACGTCGGGCCCGAGTTCGCCGGCTGCCGCTTCAGCCGCCCCCGGCTCCAGGCCAGCCACGGCCACCTTGGCCCCGGAGCGGACGAACGCCTGGGCGATCTCCCGGCCCAGCCCGCTGGACCCGCCGGTCACCAGAACGACTTTATCCTTCCAGTATTCCATGCCCTCAGGCTACCCGGCCCGGGTGAAATCCGCAACCGGGGAGGGAAGGGTGTCAGATCGCTTCCCCGCCGCGTTCGCCGGTGCGGATGCGGATGCAGTCTTCCAAGGGGAGGACCATGATCTTGCCGTCGCCCAACTCGCCGGTCGGGCCGGTGCGGCCACCCTTGATGATGGCGTCGATCGTCGGCTGGAGGAACTCGTCGTTCACGGCGATCGTCAACTGGACCTTGCGGACCAGGTTGACCGTGAACTCGTGGCCGCGGTAGACCTCCGTGTGCCCTCGCTGGCGGCCAAACCCTTGAACGTCCATCACCGTCAGTCGAAACACCTCGACCTCGGCCAGGGCCGTCTTGACCGCCTCCAACCGGTGCGGCTGGATGATCGCAATGATGAGCTTCATGGAAACTAGCCTTGGTAGATAAGAATCACACGGATACCCGTCTATTGTATCTTGCGATACATCAGCGAATCGCCACCATCGTAGCCCGAATCCGGGACCGTCTCAAGGGGAGGTCACCCCACCTCGACGGCCGGTCGGGCAGGAAACGTGACCAACGGCGCGGACGCCACGGGCAACAGCGGTTCGATCGGGATGGGGGCGCCGGTGACGAAACCGGGCGGATAGGCGTAAATGCCGTGCTCGGTCAGGTCGAGCCCTTCGATCTCTTCCCGCTCGCTCACCCGCAGGCCGACGGTCGATTTGATCAGGTAGAAGATGCCGAAGCTGGCCGGGAAGGCCCAGAGGAAGGCCGCCGCGACGCCGATCGCCTGGATGCCCAACAGACTGGCCCCGCCGCCGGCCAGCAGACCGGTTTCCTTGGCGAACAGGCCGACGGCCAGCGTGCCCCAGGCCCCGCAGACGCCGTGGACCGAAATGGCCCCGACGGGGTCGTCGACCCGGACCTTGTCGATCAGCACGCACGCCCCGACCACGAACATGCCGGCCAGCAAGCCCGTCAGGGCCGCGTAGGGCACCGGGATGCAGTCGCACCCGGCCGTGATGGCGACCAGCCCGGCCAGAGCGCCATTCAAGGTGAATGATGTATCCGGCTTCTTAAAAAAGATCCACGAACAGGCCATCGCGCCGACCGCGCCGGCGGCGGCCGAGATGTTCGTTGTCACGGCGATGAAGGCGAAGCTGCCCCCGCCCACCGCCGTCGTGCTGCCCGGGTTGAAGCCGAACCAACC
Source organism: Pirellulales bacterium (assembly GCA_016931075.1). GTDB lineage: Bacteria > Planctomycetota > Planctomycetia > Pirellulales > Thermoguttaceae > JAFGFF01. The sequence continues at coordinate 8,372 of JAFGFF010000262.1, forward strand.
GAGCCACAAAATGAACACGCCCAGCGCGGCCAGCGGGATGTTGTGGCCCGGAATCGCGTTGCTTCGCTTGCCTTTGTACTTGCCTAGCCTCGGCCCGAGCACAATAGCCCCGGCCAACGCGGCCCAACCGCCGACCGAATGGACGACCGTCGAACCGGCGAAGTCGTGGAACCCGAGCCCTTCGAGCCAGCCGCCGCCCCCGCTGAACAGGCTGTTCCAGGCCCAGCCGCCAAAAATCGGATAGACGATCGCCGTAATCGCCACCGTGTAAATCAGGTAACTTGAGAACTTCGTCCGCTCGGCCATCGCCCCACTGACGATCGTCGCCGCCGTCGCGCAGAAGACCGTCTGGAACAGGAGAAAGGCCCAATGAAAACCGTTGTCGCCGGCGTCGTACAGGAAGTTGCTCGTGCCGACGAATCCGTGGTACGTGATCCCGAACATCAGCCCGAACCCGATCAGCCAGAATACCAGACTGCCCAGGGCAAAGTCCATCAGGTTCTTCATGATGATGTTGCAGGCGTTCTTGGCCCGGGTGAATCCGGTCTCGACCATGGCGAACCCGGCCTGCATGAAGAAGACCAGAAACGCAGCAATGCAAGTCCAAAGCGTGTCGACGTCCACGGCCAGCGTCGAGGTGGCCATCGGCGTGGCCGGCGTTTCCTGGCCGAAGGCTTGACCGCCGAGCTGGTTCCAAGCGACACACGCCAGGGTGATGCCCACCAACCGAACCGCCAAGGATCTTGCCGTTGGACGCAATCTCATGAACCACCTCGCTGCAGATCGGGCCGCCGACCGTTGGGCCCCGCCTCGGGGACCCTTGGTCGGTGAGGATTACCCGCCGCGTGCCATGCACGGGGCATCAGCACACGGTGCCAGAGCCCTTCGTGCGATGCAACCGGCGCGCCGCTCTGCTATGCCGAGGGAGGAGCCCGAGAGGCTAAAAGAGGGCCACGGAAGCACTTATAGCAGCTTCTGCGTTTCCTGGCGTGAAGAAACGAAAGCTCGATGCAACCCGAAATGCCAACAATGCGCGCATCTCGTGCCTCGCATGCGTGTAATCACGACAATCCAGGATGGCAGAATCCGCAAAAACCGACTCGCGGCAACCTTTCACGTCGAAGACTGCCTTGACACCTGGCAGGGCTCCTCTTCTCGGATCTCCAGCTCGACGATCCCGGAGTCGATGGTCACCCGATCAATAGACTCACCCGCTCAACAAGAAGTTCCCCGCCCCTGCGTGCGGCTGGGACACTTGTCCCAGGGACGTTTCGGGAATCCAACTCTGGGGCAAGCCTCCGAGCCACACATCGTTCCCCGCTCCAAGCTTCTTGGTATTACGGCCCCCCGATATCCGAGCTTTCGGGGCTATCCAGAAATCCTATTTGGCCCGAATTCTTGCCCGAGGGGGGAACTTGTTCGACGCTTTTCCCATCTCATCTCTTGGAGCCTGTCTGAAACTTTGTGAAGACCATTGATCGAAAAAAAGCATCGACTTGGTGAGCGGGCATTGCTCTTTTGTGACCTACTGCCCATCGAGCCCTGGGAGACTGGAAATGAAGCGGATTCTCTTCACTACACTGATCGTATTGATCGTCACGCAAGCGTTTTCTGATGAAGCCAAGCAAATCGAACAGCTTCGTCAGGCGGTTGCCAAGGACATCAAGGCCCGGGCAGTAAAGATCGACCAGGAGTTCCACGATCTCCAGAATGATCTCGACAATGCCGATCCGGACGTCCGCGCGAGAGCGATTTCGTCGATTGTTCACAGCCAGGATCGTCGTCTGATTCCCGTGATTCGGACCCTGTTGTCGGATCCGAACGCGAACACCAGACGGGAAGCCATTCTAGCGTTGTGCCGTTTCCACGCGAAAGATGCCGTCGACGAAGTAGGCAAGTTGATCTCCGACCCGGATCCAGACGTCCGGCATACGGCAGCCGAATACGGCCGTCAATTGGGATACAAGTCGACGACCGAAGAGGTCAAGAGGTTTTTGAAGGACGAGGACTTCCCGAATTCCCAGTCGATCGCGATGCATTTGGCTCAAACCTTGCCGCCGAAAGAAGCCGTGCTTATCTTGGCAGCATTTCTCGACCACAAGTCACATCATCTGCGGAAACGGGCAATCTGGGCCTTAAGACAGTATGACACAACGTTGGTCAAGCCCTACGGCGTAAGCATTCTCCGTTTGGCAGGCGACCCGGATTCTTGGGTTCGCAGCGCCGTGCGTCAGGACGAAGAGAGACTCCAATCTCTCGTGACAACGAAGGAGCTCTGGCAACTGTCGAAACACGGGTCGCCCGAGACCCGGGCAATGGCGTTTCGCATCCTGGACAAAAAGGGGGAAGACATTTTGCGCGAAATGGCAGCCAACCTGCAGGCAGCAGCGCCCGTGCTCCGCGAGGCCGCGATCAAGACCTTCACATCCAAGGGACAGGGGCCGGAGAAGGAGATTGTCGCGCTGCTCGACGACCCGGATCGGCGAGTGAAGTCCGCCGCCCTTTATGCCATGCGCTCGTTGCATTTCGAGTCGGCCGTTCCGAAGCTCCAGCAGATCTTCGCCACGGGAGACCGGTCTCGTCGTATGTACGCGGCTGAAGCTCTCCTCGGAATGGATGAAGAAGGCACTGTGCCTGGATGAGGGATACTCTAAGAACTCGATTGCCTCGGCCGGCAAGATCGAGTGCCGCTACTACCACAACAACTCCCTTCTCGGCGGCAAGCTCGTGCTCGACTCAAATGGATCGATCGACCTGCGGAAGTCGAACCGGTTCCATCCAGGACCGATCTACGACTACATAAACCGCGCGGTTGAAACCAAGAGTAGCAGCAATTGAGTCTTTTGGGCCAGACGGTCCCACGACAGTAAAGCAATCGTGGTCGCCCACCTCTTCATGGTAGCGTCATGGCGTCGAGCCCTTCCTCGTGTTGCTCCAGGTTTCGACTCCCGTCGGGCTGGACCAGGATTTGGAGGTCGGCTTGGAGAGCCGGTTTCTGGCTTGCCCGGAGATCGAGCCGGCCTTCGCCGTACCTCTATCCGATTTGTGCGAACCTACAGATAATGGAATGTGTCCGATGACAAAAGCCCCGTTCTCGGTTGCGGGGTACGGTGGATTCGCAGAATTTCTAGCCCGGGGGATGCCCGACATGTCGCAGTGGTACGAGACGCTTTTCGCCAATTTCGGACGGTCGTATGACAAGGAGGTCTACACCCAGGGGACCGTGGGCGAGGTGGACTTCGTCGAGCGGGAGTTGGGGGGCGACCGGTCGAAGCGGATTCTGGACATCGGGTGCGGCACGGGCCGGCATGCCGTCGAGTTGGCCCGGCGGGGGTACGACGTGACGGGCTTCGATCTGGCCGAAGGTCAGCTCCGGGTCGCCCGGGAGAAGGCCGACGCGGCGGGCGTGACGATCGGCTTCCAACGCCGCGACGCGACCGAGCCCCACTTCGACCAGGAGTTCGACGCGGCTATCCTATTCTGCGGGGGCGCGTTCCCGCTGATGGAGACCGACGAGAAGAACCACGCGATCCTCCTCCACGCCGCCGCCGCCCTTCGTCCCCAGGGCAAGCTGATCATGACGACGCTCAACGCCCTATTCCCCCTCTACCACTCCGTCAAGGATTTTATTCAGGCGAACGAAGTCGGCTCGACGACCAGCGAGGTGACGTTCGACCTGATGACGTTCCGCGAACATTCCGAACTGACGTTCACCGACGACGCCGGCGTCTCGCACACGCTCAAGACGAACGAGCGCTACTACACGCCCGCCGAACTCCGCTGGCTCCTCCGCACGGCCGGCTTCTCGACCATCGATATCTTCGGCAGCCACCTCGGCGAGTTCAGCCGCGACCACGCCCTGACGCCCGACGACTTCGAGATGCTCGTCGTGGCGGAGAAGGGGGAGTAATTGGTGGAGCATCGGGATCATGATCGGCGGCCTGACATTCGGGAACGGTGTGGGGCACTGCTGAAGGTGGCAGACGGGCAGGCGCCGTATGCCGTGGCGAGGCATGGATTGTTGAAGCGGCGTTGTCCAGACACGCTCTATAACTGGATGAACATTTACGAAGAGAGCGGGATCGAGGGATTGCTCTCGCGGCGGCACGGAGGCTACCACCGCCGGCCCTTTTGAGCGCGCCGAAGAGGTGGTCGAGCGGCTTTGCGAAGGCCCAGGCGAGGAAGCGCGTCGGGAAATGGCGGCGAAGCCCGACGGTTCCTTGCCGAGCCGGTGGACGCTGCGGTCGATCCGCGCCACCTTCGAGGAGGATGCCAGGGGCAATTGACTCCCCCTACAGACAGTAGAGCCGGACAACTCAGGCATGGCCATGGTCGTGAGCGGCGCTCTCACGTCTGTTAACCAGAAGCCGCATTACATAGTCGGTTCCCTTCACCCCACCCAACTCAAAAGAGACGCAAACGGCTAAGTCCCCTCCCCAACCACTTCGGAGAATCGCCGTAAAGAAAAAACTTCGTTCTGAGTCTTTTACGGGGAGGATGGTTGGAACTCAGGCGGGAACGGCCGTGATTACTGCACATCGCGATCCTTCAGACACTCAAGCCCTTCCGTGGTCCCGACGATGAGGCCGGGATCTCCGCGGAGAAACCCAGCAGGCTACTCCCAAACCTCTTTGCTTGCGAAAACCCCTCCAGACCGAGGGAAAAGTGGCACGCTGACCCTATCGTGAAACGCTCTTCGAACCGTGTTGACGTCACAGCCCTGTCCCGCCTATAATACGGGCTTGCTACCCACGGGGCGTAGCTCAGCTTGGCTAGAGCGCTGCGTTCGGGACGCAGAGGTCGCTGGTTCAAATCCAGTCGCCCCGACTTGATTGGACG
>JAFGFF010000263.1 GCA_016931075.1 Pirellulales bacterium
ACTTCTTCGAGCGTGTAGCTGTAGCCGTCGCCCAGGCCGTAGCGGAGCTTGATGATCTCGCGCTCGCGGTAGCTGAGCGTCTTGAGGACCTTCGAGATCCGCCGGCGGAGCATCTCTTGGGCCGCGCCGATCGAGGGGCTTCTCGCGGTGCCGTCGGGCAGGAGGTCGCCGAAGTGGCTGTCCTCGCTGTTGCCCACGGGCCGGTCGAGGCTGATCGGGTAGCGGCTCATGGCCAGCACGCGACGCGCTTCGTCGACGCACGTCTCGCTCGCTCGGGCCGTTTCTTCGATGGTCGGCTCGCGACCCAGTTCCTGGAGCAGTTGCCGCGAGACGTTCCGCACGCGGGACATGGTCTCGACCATGTGGACCGGGATGCGGATCGTGCGGCTCTGGTCGGCCACGGCCCGGGTGATCGCCTGGCGAATCCACCAGGTGGCGTAGGTACAGAACTTGAACCCGCGCCGGTACTCGAACTTGTCGACCGCCCGCATCAGGCCGGCGTTGCCCTCCTGGATCAGGTCCAGGAAGCTCAAGCCCCGGTTGCGGTACTTCTTCGCGATCGAGACGACCAGTCGGAGGTTGCCTTCGGAAAGGCCCCGCTTGGCTTCTTGATATTCGGCGAAGACGGCTTTCAGTTTGGCCACACGGTTGCGAAGACTCGTGGGAGTCTCCTGGGTGGCGCGAAGGATGCTTCGGAACTCGACCAGCCAGGGCTCGCGCTCTTCGGCCGGTCGGTCCGTCTTGCAGTGCTCGTCGATCCGCATCTTCAGTTCGTCGATGCGGCGGCTGAACTCTTCGAGGTTGTGGATCATCGGTTCGATCCGATGGGTCCGCAGCCCGAGTTCTTCGACCAGGCGCACCGCCCGGCCCCGTCGCGATCCGACCCGTCGCCACGCTTCGCGTCGCTCGGCCAAGGGGACCAAACGGCTGGTGGCCAACTGGTAATCGCGGCGGTTCCGCTTCAATAGGACGTCCAGCGTCCGCAAATTATGGGGCAAACGGCCGAGAATCTGGGCCTTTTCGAGCCGGTCGGTCACCGAGACCTGGACCGTCCGGTCGAAGGGCAGTTCTCCCTCGTTGACCCGATGCAACACGCGAACCGCATGCTGCATGACATAGTCGCACTCCAAGACCTTGCAACGAAAACGGGCACGGGTTTGCTCGATCCGCTTGGCCAGCGTGATCTCCTGCTGACGCGTCAGCAGGGGGATTTCGCCCATCTGGGTCAAGTACATCCGGACCGGATCGTCGGACCAGGATTCTCCCTCGCCCGGGCCGTCCAACCCTTCGGATTCGTCGTCCCCGTCTTCGTCGTCCTGATTGCTGTCGTCCAGATCGACTTCCGAATCGTCCAGGTCCTCCATCTCGACGTCATCTTCGTCTTCCGACTTATCGTCGAGTTCCAGGTCCTCGGTCGTTCCCGTCGAACCGGTCGATCGTTCTTCCAGGTCGTCCAATAGCGTGTCGTACAATGCAACACTCCTCAAAAGTCAATTGCGTTGTTCCGGGCGTGCGGTGGCCGCGGGTTGGTGCACGGCTGCATCACGCAGCACAACCCGACCGGCCATTCCGATACGTCCAGAGGTCAGGCAACTGGCCAGTGGTCGCGCCGATGCCGACTCAGGAGACGCCCGCCGGGCATCGGCCTCCTGAGGATCTTGCGCGTCGCCACGCCGCCTGTTGCGTTCCCTCCCCCATCCACTGTTGTCTCTACTCCGGTGGCCTCAGGCCACCATATTCTAACACTCAATTCCCCAAGCAGTTCGGACCGATCTCGCATTTGGAAGAGGATTAGGTCTGCGTAGAGTCTGAGACCACTGCAAAGCACTCCTAGCTTTCCCAGACTTCTGCTGGACCGCGCACGGCGAGCAGAGGATGCTCGCACCACGCGCGTCTGATGTTCCTCTTCGTTCTCACTTCAATCCCCGTCCCTGGTCTCGCGACCAGGATGTCTCCGCGACTCCAAGCGTCCAACTTGTGCGCCAGCCGCGTTTTGCCGACCGGTCCTCCACCCGGGCCCCGCCGATGCCAAAGAAACGATGAAGCCGTGCAGCCACAGCTCATCCCGTGCATGGCGGAAGTAGACGCCCCTCTACGCGCTTGGCTTGGTGGGTACGCGATGTGTGCGTCCCGGGGCCTTCTAACGAAGGCGAAATTCGCGAAGGGCTCAACACCTAATTTTAGTTGCCCTCATGCCTTCGTCCAGGGGCAACTTGGCCATAACTCTAATTGACTGGTCTGAACCCAGCGGGAGACGCCAAAATATGTTAAGATGGGTAATATACAGCCAGTTTAATGCCTTTTCTCGCTTGATACCGGCTTAATCCACCGAGTGTCCAGTCGGAGGACAGATTGGTTCCGATCGGCCATTCAGGACAAGATCGGGCAGGCCAAAGGCCGGACATGGAGATCCCTGGCTCGGGGGCGTTGGACCGTGGCCCCTTTTGAATCGGCGACCGGGTGCTAAACTGCAACTGGAACCCCGGTTGCGAGCACCAACCGTCTACTCTTTCCGTCCAGGAGTATTTCGACCGTGAGTCTGACCTATCTGCTGCCCTGCCCTTGCGGCCAGAAGATCCCCGTCGAAACCACTCTGGCCGGCGAGTCGGTGGTCTGTCGCCAATGTGGGCAAACGGTCGAAGTGCCGACCTTGCTGCGGTTGAAGCAGCTAGAAATGGTCAGCATCGAGGACTCCAAGTCGGCATGGGGAACACGTCAAAAGGTCTTTCTCGTCGGGCTGGTAATTATCGCGGCGGGCATCGGGGTAACCGTATGGTGTCTGTTGACCTGGCCCCTCTCGCCCGCCGACCAGATTACGCATGATCATCTTGTCCAATACATCGACAACTTCACCCTCCTGGGCACCTATAGGGAGTGGGAAACCCTTCGCCGTGGAGTCACGCCGTTTCCCGGCGAGGAAAAGTATCATGCCGCGGTGACCCATCACCAGTTCTGGCTCGTCGTCTGTGGGCTCATCCTCGTCGCCGGCGTGGTGGTGCTCATCGTGGGCTTTTCAATCCCCTCCCAGCCCCGGCGGATCGAATAGCCTTACGACTTCCTCGCCACAGGTTGGCACTGTGCAAACGTGAAAGCCTATCCGCCCAGCACTTGCTCGTGCTCGGACGGGTCGGCGACTTTCCAGCCTGGCAGACCGCGGGTGCCCGTGGCGAGCAGTTTTCGCCGGAGCGTGTCCTTGTCGACGACGACGAGCAGTTTGCGCAACCACCGTCCGGCCGTCAGGACATAAGAATCGGCCGTTTCGGCCATTCGCCAGTGCCCCCAACGTTCCAGCGGGGGATGTTCGTCCAGCAGGCGGCAGAGCCGAGGGTCGGACTTGCCCACCGGTGCGAGCGTTCGGCAGGCCGCGCATTGCCCTTGCTGCAGGACGTTAGGCGCGACCTGCTGCTGGCACATCTCGCAGCGGACCATTTGCGTCCGCAGGGCCGGTTTTCGCGAGACGGGACACGTCGCGGTCAGTTCGGCCAGGACCCGCCGGCCCGTGACCGCGCAGGTGGCCAGTTCTTCGTCCAGCACCCGTCTGCCCGTCTCGTCACACCGGCCAACCCGCTCGGCGGCCACGATCCGTCCGTCGTCGGTCGCCGCCAGGTGGAACGTCTTGACTCCCGTCGCGGGGCAAACGAACGGCGGCGCTTCGAGCACTCGGGCCCAGCCGGCGAATGGAAGATCGACCGACTCTTCGCCGATCGTGAACCGCAGCTTGCCTTCGGCGTATTTGGCCCAGACGGGCGTGGCGTCGATCTGCTCGGGCGGGTTGCCTTCGGGGAAGTGCTGGGCCATCCGTCGGGCGGCCGACTGCGAGAGCTGTTCGATCTGGGCGTCGGCCCGTTCGGGCGGCCCCTTCAACTCGATCGTCTCGCCCAGGCCCAACGACGCGACTATGCCCGGATCCACCGGGTTGGCCTGCCCATCCAGAAAGAACTCGACCGACCGACCGGCGTGTTGACAGGTAACCCGAAGAAAGAGCCGGTCTTCCATGGCACAACCGGCCAGGTGGACGTTGCCCTCGTCGACCGTATAGGCGGAGAAGAGCCGATCGGCGACTTCGTGGATTTGGGCCGGCTGCGACGCCGGCGCCCGATGCACCACGCGTCGGCCCACTACCTCTTCTCCCGAAGCGGGATCAAGAGTACTCACGTTGCCCGTCCCCCCAATCGCGGAATCCGGTGCCTCAGGAATTGTACCATAATCCCAGGCCCCCCGCCCACCTCAAATCGGGACCAACCTTCCCCCCGCCCCC
>JAFGFF010000264.1 GCA_016931075.1 Pirellulales bacterium
GACGATCTCGGCGCCGCCGTCTCGGGTGCGTTGGAGGATCTGTTCGAGCCGGTCCGGCGGGATCAGTTCGGTGACGGGGATGCCGCCGACCGAAGCGCATCGAGCCAGCGGGACCATCGTGTCGCCATGCCCTCCGAGCAGCATGGCCGAGACGTCGTCGACGCTGACGCCCAGTTCCATGGCCAGAAACGCCCGAAATCGGGCCGTGTCAAGCACGCCGGCCTGGCCGAGGACGCGCTGGGGCGGGAATCCGGTCACCTGCCAGGCGTGTTGGGTCATCGCGTCTAGCGGATTGCTGACGACGATGACAATTGCGTCGGGGCTCGTCTGGCGGATTTGCGTGGCCACGGAGCCGACGATTCGGGCGTTGGTGCTCAGCAGATCGTCGCGGCTCATGCCCGGCTTGCGCGGGATGCCCGCCGTGATGACCACGACGTCACTGCCGGCCGTGTCTTCATAGCGGCAAGTGCCCGTGATCCGGCCATCGAATCCGACGATCGGTCCGGCCTGGGTCAAGTCGAGCGCCTTGCCCCGGGGCATGTCGCCCGCCTCGGGGATGTCGAGCAAGACGATGTCTCCCAACTCGGCCGCCGCGCACCACTGCGCGGTCGTCGCCCCGACATTGCCCGCCCCCACCACCGTAATCTTCGCCCGCCGCATGAGTTGTTTCTCCCTGTTGTACTGCTGGAATGGTCACTTCTCGAATGGGTGCCACTGCTGGCTTGTCCAGCAGTGTGGACAGATCCGCCTTCGCAGGGCACTGCTGGACAAGCCAGCAGTGGCACCCTGAAGCATCTGCCAAGAGGGTTGATTCTACTCGAACCCTTTTGTCTACCAGGACTTCGTGTAGACTTCAAGCGGGGAGCGAGTGGATTCAGCGGTGCGAATCGATTGCGTCGGGGTCGAACGAATCGACCGGTTCGGCCGATGCGTCCGAGCGGTGGCGTCTCCAGTGTCCGAAGTTTTCGTCGCTGCGTTGGAAACGCCAAAGGACGACCAAAACGACGGCAAGCGCCAGCACGGCCAGGCCGATCGTGACGGGGCCTAGCGGATCGGCGGATTCGCTGTGAGGACGCCAGGCCGGTTGGCGGCCGACCAGCAACGGAGCCAGTTGCCGGGGTCGTTTCGGCTGGGTCTGGCCGAATTCCGAACGAAACGCCCAGCTCTTTAAGAAGAATCCGGCCACTTCGACTGTTTCGCCGAAGCCGGGCTCGTCGCCGGTGGGCATGCCCTCGGGCAACTCCCGGACGCAGAAGATGACCGGATTGTCCTGCGAGTCGTCGGTGAAGACATGCAGCTCGTAATAGTGGTCGATGCCGAACCGTTCGACGATGTCCGGCTCGTCCACCAGCACGCGAAGCACCCGTCGAGCCGTGCCCGAGATCAGCACGAGCTTACCCCGTTGTGAAGCTGGCTCGTTGAACAGCGGAACGACCGAATCGGAGGTCTCGTCGGCCCGATGCGCCCTGGCCGCTTCGGTCAGTTCGCCCGGCGCGGCGCGGCCCACGGCGGCGAGCATCTGGTAGAAGCATTCTCGCTCGTCCGGGCTGAGGTTTTGCTTGTCGACCAGGTCGTCGAGCAATCCGACGTCCATTCCGAGCCGACCCAACAGCGTGTCGGGACGCCAGGCGATCCGCCGCGCGGCGAAGACGGGCTGGTGTGAATCGTCCAACTTCAGGAATAGGCCCTCCGCTCCGCCCGGCTGGTGGATGGTCCCACCGGACTGCCAGGCCTTGGGCACGTCCAGGGCAAAGATGACGGCCTGACGCTTGGGATCCTTCTCATCGGGCTGTAGAACCACGCGGTAGTATTGCTCCTGGTCGAAGCTCTGGCCCAGGTTCCCGGGAAGTCGGACCGGCGCGACCGACTCGATGTTCCCTCGCAACCGAAAAAAGCGACCACGAAATGACGCGGGTTGAGCGAGCAACGTGTCCCAGTCAGGCAACGGCCGTGTCGCCTGTTCGATGCGCCCGAGCGGTGCCCGATCCAGCCGGAAGAAGACCTTGGGCAGGGCCGCTTGTTCCTCTTGCGACCAGGGGCGACCATGGACGAACGGGGCAAGCTGTGTCTCGTCCAGCCCGACCGCGCGGGCCCCCTCCTGGGCCGGCCTGTCGGCTGATACAGCGCCGCCGAAGCAAATCAGCCCGACCGTCAGCCAGACGGCCCAGCGACCAACTCGTCCTCGGGTCGACCCTGTTCGCACGGGCATCCTTCCGCCGGGTGGCACTGCTGGCTTGTCCAGCAGTGTTCGTTGTGGAAATCCTGCCGAGCACTGCTGGACAAGCCAGCAGTGGCACCCCTTCTCAATAAACGGCTGCCCGCTATTGATCGTTCGTCTGCTGCTGCGACTCCGGACTGGGGACCGGGGTATAGGCCTCGTCGTCCGAGGCGACGTAGGCCATCATTGACAACAGCATCAGGCCGATGGCGACCATCGCGATCCATTTGGTGTGTTCACGCATCGTTTGCATCTCGCTCTTCTCGGTTCTCGGGATTTGGGACGTCGATCGGTTCCGTATCGATCGAGCCCAAGTCGATTTCTTCCGGGAGGTTCCGTTCCCGCGGTCCGTGGCCCGACGGGACGACGCCGCGGCGGGTCTGCCAGACCATATAGAAGGTTAGCCCAATCGCGACCAACAGGCCGCCTCCCAGGGCCAGAAGGAGCGAAATGGTCGGAGCGACCTCGGCGGCCGGAGGCGGGGCCGGCGTCCACCGCAGCCCTCGGGCGAGCATCAGCGGGGCCAGGGCCATGCCCCCTTCCGAATCGTACAACCATCGCTTGAAGAAAAAGCCCGTCGCCTCGGCCTGCTCGGCCAGGTCGCCGCCCGTTAGGAAGCCCTTGGGCAGGTCGAGGCAAACAACGACCACCGGCTCGCTGGGCCGGTCGGACGGGAAGAGCCAGACCCAGTAGTAGTCGGTCACCCCAATCGAATTCTCTGGAGCGGGCTTCTTCTCCGCGCGGCGGACCGTGCCCGTCACGGTGACCACCTCGCCCCGGTAGGCGGGCGCTTGCTCGTAGATCTGCAGCCAGGTCACCCGGCCAATCGACCGCTCGCGCAAGTTGGCCTCGGTCGAGTTTTTCAATTCGTCGAGCAACTTGAACCAGGCGTCATGCTCCTGGGGACGAATGACCATGTTGTCGCGGACGGCATCCAGGGGGTCGGCCGGAGTTTTGGACGACAATTCGGGGGCTTGGGGCTCCTTCGATTCCTTGGCCGGCAGGTGGAGCATGTCCAGCGGTTCTTGGGCAGCGTCCTTCTTGAGCCGCTCGGGGTGTGGCGGTTCGGCCGGGGCGTCGGGCACGGCGTCCTTGCCCGACAGGGCGTCGAACCAGGCCCAATTCACCGGTTTTCGGGCCTCGAACATCAAGATGAACACCAGGCCCAGCGTCCCGACCAACATCAACAACCGCCACTGCTCGCGCCGCGAGAAGTAGTTCCGAGGTTCACGCTTGTCGTCGGGCTGTTTCACGTTCGAGATCCTGAAGCGGCCAGGAGATGAAAAGGACTGCGCCGATTCTTCCCCAAGAGGGACAGTCCGTCAACACGAAAGACTCATGACCCGGCCTACGCAGCCCTGTAAAACCGTAGCTCGTCCAGGTCAGTCGCCCAAATCCGCCCACCCACCCAAATGGGCTATTGTTATCGGCGGGACGTGGAGGGGGGACGAGTTTATAATGGGAAATTGCCCTGGCCGGCGGGCCGAGGGCGGTCCTCTCGGGGTTTGGCCGGGGGGGCGGGAATAGTCTCATTCGCGGCGGGCGATTGGTTTTCCAGAGGACGTCCAGAGGACGTCGCTCGCCTGCGCAGGCCGGTTTGTCGGCAGTCCCAGAAGCCGGGGCGCCGTGGCCGGGGGAGCGACGGGATTGGCACTCTCGCGTGAGGAATTCGACCGTCTGGTGACCGACCATGGGCCGGTGCTTTACCGCATGGCCTACCGGATGGTCGGCGATGCCCAGGAGGCCGAGGACCTCGTCCAGGAGACGTTTCGATCGGCATGGAAGAGTCGCCGGTTGTTCAAGTCGGGGCGAAGCGATCGGGCCTGGCTGGCGTCGATCCTCCGGCGGCGCTCGGTCGACCGCTGGCGACGGCGGCGGTTGCCCACCGTCCTGACTGCCGAACTGCCCGAGGTGCCAGTGGCCGGCGACGACCCTCTGCACGACCATTACACGGACCAGATGCAAGAGGCCCTGGCCGGGCTGCCCAAGGAGCTACGCGAGTCGCTGCTGCTGGTCGTCGTGGGCGAGCTGACCCATCGCGAGGCGGCCGACGAGTTGGGCGTCCCGCTGGGCACCGTCCTCTCACGCGTCAGCCGAGCCCGACGACGCTTGCGAGAACGACTGTTGGAAGTCCGACGAAGAACAGGCTAAGAGCCTGTTGTGGGCCGGGTGCCATGCTCCACGCTTGCGTGGGCATGTGGAACCTCGAAAAGCCGCGAAAACATGCCCACGCAAGCGTGGAGCATGGCACCC
>JAFGFF010000265.1 GCA_016931075.1 Pirellulales bacterium
CCGGTTCCCCAACAAGAGACCTTCGCGGTCATACGCGGTGCTCGGGTTGATCGCGGTCAGGCCGCTGAAGAGATCACCCGTCGGGCTGACCTTCTGGAGGGCTCCGTCGATCCACCAGTAGCTCGACCCGGAGGCCGTGTGCGTGATGGTGTGCTGATGCCAGACGCCCGTCGACAGGTCGTCGGTCACATAGGGCGAGAGCTGCCCCATCGCGATGAAGCCGTTGGCCGCGGCGACCGTCGTGCCGCCGGCATCCGGCGTTGGATACCGGCGCAAGTACAAGCTTTGCAGCGGATTGGCTGCCGCGTCGCACAGGAAATAGCCGTCTTCATACGTGCCGGCGGCCGGTGTGTCGGCCTTTTCCCAGAAGCTTACCGTGAATGTGCCGGCCGGCAGGACGCCCTGGCCTTCCAGCAGCAACATGCTGTCGGTTCCGTTGAAGTAGGCGGCGCCTCCGGAGATGCCGCCCGTGGTGCCGACGGGCGTCGTCGTGCCCAGCGGATCGGCCACGACGCTCGACGTGGCCGAATCGTAGGTCCCGTCGAATTGATAATGGTGCAACAGAGAGGGGACCGTATCGGCTTGCGCCGACGGGATCACCCCGGCCGCCAGGGTCGCGGCCACCGCGACCAAGGCCAGGCCGATTTTACTTGGCATTCTCATGAGATGCTCTCCACGGGTGAAAAAGAGTAGTAGAACCATGGTCTTTTGATGGCAGAGTCCCGCGAGGGCCCTGCATCCCGATTTGCCTCAACTCCTCTCCATAAACCTCAACTTTTCCGTCGCCGACGCCTCAACAATGCCAGCCCCGCCAGCCCTAGGAGCAAAACCAACGTGCCCGGCTCGGGCACCGCTCCCTCGAGGGGAGCTGGACTCCAGTTCGCGGCCATGATCGAAGCGTCCAGGTCGTTCACGATGCCGTCGTCGTTGAAATCGCCCTGAGCCCACTCGCCCGCCTTGAGCCAGTTGGCCGCCAGGATTTGGGCGTCCTCCGGGCCGACGTAGCCGTTGCCGCTGGCGTCGCCGGGCACTTGGACCGTCTCGAAAAGGGTTGCCCCGGGGTGCTCGAACAGATAGGCCGCGTCTTCCTCCGACAGATTCCAGTTGTAAACCTGCAGGTCGTCCAGCAGCCCGGCGTAGTCACGAGCCATGTCGGAGGCTCGATTTCCGAGAATCAGGTGGCTCAGCACGTTGAAGCCGGTTGTGTATCCCCAGTCGGCTTCAATGTTCTCGAATCTGGCCAACGTACCGTCGAGGTACACCCGGGCGTTGCCCCATTCGCCGTCGATCGCGACGACGACGTGATGCCACTCATCGTAGGTGGGCGGCAACTCGGTGTTCGGATCGACGATGTTCGGGTTGTCCAAGGCGTCGCCTCCACCCCACAGGCCGTAGACGCCGTCGCCGAGATTTTTATCGTTGAAGCGACGGAACAACAGCTCCTGGGGGTCATCAGCATCCGCGAAAAGATAGCCGGTGGTCCCGCTCGTGTCCTTCGCCCACAGAGCGACGGAATACTTATTCGTCGCGGCGCCGCTGAGGTCGATCGTCACGGCGTCGTCGATTCCGTCGAACGCGACGGCCCCGCTGCCTGCATAGGCTCCGTTGTCGGTGCCCGCGACGGCGTCGCCGATCGCCGTGCCGTGGGCCGTGCCGTTGTGCTCGTTCAGATTGCCGTCGAATTTCCAACGGCGAACCGCGGCGTTGTCGGGGCGTACCCCGGGAGGATACACACCGCCCGGATCGGGATAGGCCACCGGATCGTACGTGGCCAGCGTCGCGCCCGGGTTGTTATAGAGGTACTGCGCCATGCCGCCGTTGGCGGCGCCCTGGTAGATTTGCCAGTCGTCCATGTTGCCTTCATAAGTGCGATCCTGCGTCAGGCGGTTGCCCAACACGAGTCCTTCACGGTTGTAGTCGCTCCCTTCGAGGATCTCGCTTAGCCCGGCAAAGGGAACGCCTGTCGGCGTAACCGTTTTAAGTACGCCATCCACCCACCAATAACCCACACCCAAGTCGTCGTAGGTGATCGTGTGTTGGTGCCACTCATCCAGCGAGATATCCTCGGCAACGTATTGCGAGAAGTGGCTCTCGGCGATCATGCCGTTGACCGCGGAGAGATCCGTTCCGGTCGAGTCGGGACTCGGATACCGCCGCAAGTACAAGTTTTGCAACGGATTGGACGCCGCGTCACAGACGAAATAGCCGGCTGCGGTCGTCCCCGTCGTCGCATTGCTCGCTCGCTCCCAGAAAGCGAACGTAAACGCTCCGGCGGGCAGGACGTCGCGCCCTTCCAAGAGCAGCAGGCTGTCATAGCCAGTGAAGTAGACAGAACCGCCCACTTTGCCGAAGTAACTGTCAATGGGCGTGAACGTCAACAATGGGTCGGCCACCACCGAAGAGGTGGAGGACGAGTAGTCAAGGTCGAACGTAAAATGGTGCAATAGAGTCGGCGTATCGGCCGAGACGCCCGAGGATAATACAACGGCCAATGCCGCCGTGGCGACGATCGTCGCGACACGAAATGGGCGAAGTTCACGCATGATTGCTTGTCTCCTTGCTTCCTTGACGATGGTGCTGTCTGAATACGCGTCAAGCTCGTGCAACCGGCCGTACCTTAAAACCTCGCCTGTTCCCTGTCGCAATATTTTTCACATGGAGCCTTGTCACCGCTTTGCGTCTCCCACTTTCGTTCCGCCTGCGCCGGAGGAAATCACCCGGCAATGCACGTCGTCGAACAGATAGTGATCGTTGGTCGACTGTGGTTTGGGATTCTCGACCATCAACAACACCGAGAGTTCTTTTCCCACCGAACCTTCGTCGGGCGTGAACTCGGCCCCGAGGCGGTGGAAGCCCTCGGACATCAGGACCTTGTTGTCCACGCCGGGCGTGCCGACGATCTGGCCCGATGTTTCCTCGGTAACGTTCGTCGTAAACGCCACGGTGGCCTTGGCCCCGTCGCGTTTCCCCATCCCTTTTGGCCATCGCCGGGCAGAGACGTCGGCATCGAGTTGCAGGGTCTTGCCCACGTCGCTCGGTTGGATCGTGCCCAGCGATTGGTAGATCCACGTCCGCTCCACGCGGCCCTTGATCTTGTGCTTGTCGCTCAACGAGAGCAGAACCACCTGACGTCCGTCGGACGCCTCCGGAAAGACGCTGAAGTGCGCGGCCTTCGTCGAGCGGAACGGCGCGAGTTGGCAGATCGTGTTCGGGCCGGATTGGCCGTCAAAATCCGATTCGCCCCAACCCACAAGCGGTTCCGTGTGCACATAGCCGTACGTCGCGTTGTAGGCGGGACTCTTCACAACGTTGGGCAGCTCGAAACTCGGGTTGTAAATCATCGGCCGGTCGGTCACCCCGCGATCGGGCATCCGACGCGCGAATCGGGACGGATCGGCCGGCTGTTCCAGCACGGTCACCCCCACCTGGTCCAGCCGAGCCGCCACGCCTTCCTCCAACCGCAACGGCGCGCTCCCCCCGGCCTGATTCGGCGTCGGCGACACGGGCGTGGCCTCCACGAC
>JAFGFF010000266.1 GCA_016931075.1 Pirellulales bacterium
CAGTTCAAGCTGATCGACCACACGCCCGGCTACGGCTCGACCGCCAAGTACTGGATGCACATGGTCCAGAACGCCAACGAGGAAAACAGCGGCTCCTGCCCTGCCGATCCGGTGCTCGTTTTGCAAGCGATGGGCCGCAAAATCGGGTTTATCCCGGCGGCCGCCCGGCTTGCCGACCCGGGCCGCGAGATGCCCTTGCAGATCTACCTGGCCGAGAGCCCCTGTTCGCTTGAACAGCTCGCCGACAACGTCAACGACCAGCTCCGCCGCGACGGCCGGTGCATCGTGGTCATTAGCGAAGGCTTCGACGTCGGCAGCCTGGGCGAGGTCAAGGACTCGTTCGGCCACACGTCATTCGGCTCGAGCCAGATCACCGTCGGCCAAACCGTGGTGAACTACCTGAACCAGGTCGGCCTGGCGGCCAAGGGGGCGGCCCGGGGCAACGTCTCGGGCACGGACCAGCGGCACGCGATGGCCTACGCCTCGACGGTCGACCTGGACGAGGCCTACCGCGTCGGCCAGAAGGCGGTCGAGCTGGCCGCCACCGGCCAGAGCGGGTTCATGTCGACGATCCTTCGCGACGGCGGTTCTGGCCCTGGCGCGATTTACTCCGTCCGCTATGAAAAAGTCCCGTTGCCCGAGGTGGCCAACAGCGAGCGGACTTTCCCGGCCGACTGGATCACCGCGAACGGCTACGACGTGACCGACGCCTTCGTCCGCTACGCCCGGCCGTTGGTCGGCGACGAGATGGTCTCGCTGCCCATGCTCGACGGCCGCCAACGTCTCGCCCGATTCGAGCCGATTTACGCCGAGAAGAAACTGCCCGCCTACCAACCGCAGGCGGATCGGAAATAACAATTAATCGAAACGAGTTTTTGGAACCGCGGATGAACGCAAATAAACGCGGATATTAGGAGATTTTGCAGGAGGCGACTCCCGTCGCCGAATCGAGCGTCACACGAGTTCGGCGACGGGAGTCGCCTCCTACAATTACATCATGTTTCATCCGCGTTCATTCGCGTTCATCCGCGGTTCCTCTTTCTTCCTGATTATTTGACCGCGACACGGAAACCAACAACGACATGCTCGACTTCACACGCAAGCACGATTTTCTGGTGGGCATTGACTCGGACGGGTGCGCGTTCGACACGATGGAATTGAAGCACAAGGAGTGCTTCATCCCAAACATCATCAACCACTGGGAGTTGCAGGGGATCAGCAAGTACGCCCGGGAAGCGGCCGAGTTCGTGAACCTCTACAGCAAGAGCCGGGGGATCAACCGGTTCCCGGCCCTGATCGAGGCGCTCGAGTGGCTGCAAAAGCGGCCCGAGGTGAAGGCCCGGGGCTACGACATCACGATCCCCCCGTCGCTCGTCGCTTGGGTGAAGGCCGAGACGAAGCTAGGCAACCCGGCGTTGGAGAAGGCGGTCGCCGAGTCGGACGATCCCGACTTGAAGAAGACGCTCGTCTGGTCCGAGGCGGTCAACACGTCGATCGCCGGCATGGTCCGGGGCGTGCCGCCGTTCCCGTTTGTGCGTGAGAGCCTTCAGAAGCTGCAGGGCAAGGCCGACACGCTGGTCGTCTCGGCGACGCCCCAGGAAGCGCTGGTCCGCGAGTGGGATGAGCACGACCTGACCCAATACGTCGTGGCCATCTGCGGCCAGGAAGTCGGCACGAAGAAGGAATCGCTGGGCGCCGCGAGCCAGTTCGAGCCCGACCACACTCTGATGATCGGCGACGCCCCGGGCGACTACAAAGCGGCCGTGGCCAACCAGGCCCTGTTCTACCCGATCAACCCCGGCGCCGAAGAGGCAAGCTGGGAGCGTTTTCATAATGAAGCCATCGACCGCTTCCTCGGCGGCGCGTTCGCCGGCGACTACCAGCAGGCCCTGCTGGAGGAGTTCGACCGGTATTTGCCGGAGAAGCCGGGGTGGAAGATGTAGGGAGGAGGGGGCTAGGGGCTAGGGGCTGGGGGCTAGGGGCTAGGGATTCGGGGTAAGGGGTTAGGGCGTGAATCCGGAGGTGCGTTGCGATACATTGATATGAGGAGCTGGGGCGATGGGAGTAAGGAGCTATAGAGATTTGGACGTGTGGCAGCGGGGAATGGAGTTGGCCAAGGCTGTCTACGAGCTTGCCCGCGATTTTCCGGCTCACGAGAAGTACGGATTGACCAGTCAAGTGCAGCGAGCGGCCGTCTCCGTTCCCGCCAACATCGCCGAGGGCCACGCCAGAACCACAACGAAACAGTACCTGTATCACATTTCCGTAGCCCTTGGCTCCGTCGCCGAACTGGAGACCCTCTTAACCCTCGCCGCACAATTCCACTACAGCGACACAAAATCTACCGACGCCATATTGATACAATGCGAGCACATCGGAAGAATGCTCCACGGCCTACAGAAGCGATTGAACGCCAAAATCGAAACCTAATCCCCGTGGTGCGACACCCCTAATCCCTAGCCCCCAGCCCCCAGTCCCTAGCCCCCCAACCCACAACGGAGAACATAACACATGTCAACCAAATGCGATTTCGGACTCGTTGGGCTTGCCGTGATGGGTGAGAACCTGGCGTTGAACATCGAGAGCCGTGGATACAGCATGGCCGTGTTCAATCGGACGACCAGCAAGGTCGACGATTTCATGAACGGTCGGGCCAAAGGCAAGAACTTCGTCGGGTGCCACTCGATCGAGGAACTGGTCGAAAACCTGGCCGCGCCGCGCAAGGTCATGCTCATGGTCAAGGCCGGCCCGGCCGTCGACGCGTTCATCGACCAGATCATCCCGTTGCTTTCGCCCGGCGACGTCATCATCGACGGCGGCAACACCCACTACAGCGACACCGAGCGGCGAACGAAGTACGTCGAGTCGAAGGGCCTTCTGTACATCGGCACGGGCGTCTCCGGCGGTGAAGAGGGCGCCTTGAAGGGCCCCAGCATCATGCCCGGCGGAAGCGAAAAGGCCTGGCCGCTGGTCAAGGATATTTTTCAAGCCATCTCGGCCAAGGTTGGCCCCAACGGCGACATCCCGTGCTGCGAATGGGTCGGTCCTCGCGGCGCGGGCCACTACGTCAAGATGGTCCACAACGGCATCGAGTACGGCGACATGCAGTTGATCTGCGAGGCCTACTGGATGCTCAAGCACGCCTTGGGCCTGTCGAACGAGGAACTTTACGACGTTTTCGCCGAGTGGAACCAGGGCGAGTTGGACAGCTACTTGATCGAGATCACGCGCGACATCTTCAGTGTCAAGGACGAGGACACCGGCCAGGACATGGTTGACCTGGTGATGGACACGGCCGGCGCGAAGGGGACCGGCAAGTGGATGAGCCAACTGGCCCTGGACCTGGGCGTGCCCAGCACGCTGGTCACCCAGGCCGTCTACGCCCGCTCGCTTTCGGCCATGAAGGATGCCCGGGTTCGCGCAAGCAAGGTCCTGACCGGCCCCTCGGGCACGTACCAAGGCGACCGCAAGGCGTTCATCGAGAAGATCCGCCTGGCGTTGTTCGCCTCGAAGATTTGCAGCTACGCCCAGGGCTATGTCCAGATGCAAGCCGCGGCCAAGGAGCACGACTGGCCCTTGCAGTTCGGCCCGATCGCCCTGTTGTGGCGGGGCGGCTGCATCATTCGCGCCGTGTTCCTCCAACGGATCAAGGACGCGTTCGATGCCGATCCGAACCTGGAAAACCTGCTCCTGGCGCCTTATTTCAAGGACGTCGTCGAGAAGGCCCAGGACGCCTGGCGCGAGGTGGTCATCGTGGCGACCCAGTTGGGCATCCCCGTGCCGGCGTTCGCTGCCGCGTTGTCCTACTACGACGGCTACCGCAGCGCGACGTTGCCGGCCAACCTGCTGCAGGCCCAACGCGATTACTTCGGCGCCCACACGTACAACCGCACCGATAAGGAAGGCGTTTTCCATACCGAATGGCTCAAACTCCGCAAACCGCCGGCGTGAGGTAAGGGAATCGGTCGCCTCGAATCACAACCCGAAGTGTAAGCGAGGGATGGGCGGCTGAGACGGCCCTCGCTGACGCTTCGGGTTACGATGCGAACGATGCGAACTTGCCCATCAGAATACGAACACCGCTTGTCAGGCACGGCCTGACCTACAAGATTGGAGAGGAACAAAAGACCATGTCCGCGGAATATCTCAAAGAAATGTTCGGACTCGACGGCCAGACGGCCGTGGTGATCGGGGGCGCCGGCGTGTTGGGCGGGGCCCTGTGCCGAGGGCTGGTCCAGGCCGGGGCCCATGTCGTCGTGGCCGACGTGACCGAAGACGGCTGCAAGGCCCGGGTGGAAGAACTCCAAGGCCTCGGCGGCCAGGCCAGCCATGCCCTGGTCAACGTCACCGATCGGGCGTCGCTCGAGGCCCTGCTCGAAGCGGCGAAGAAGCCGACCGGCCGGTGCGACATTTTGGTCAACTGCGCCGGCGTGAACAACGGCACCGCCTTCCTCGACCACACCGAGGAAGCGTGGGACCGGGTGATCGCCATCAACCTCAAAGGCACGTTCCTGGCCTGCCAGGTCTTCGGTCGCCACATGGTCGACAACGGCACCGGCGCGATCGTCAACATCGGTAGCGTCACATCGCACCTCCCCTTGTCGCGGGTGTTCGGCTACGGGGCCTCGAAGGCGGGCGTGCTCAACCTGACGCGAAACATCGCCGACGATTTCGGGCCCAAGGGCGTTCGGGTCAACTGCATCTGCCCCGGCTTCTTCCCAGCCGAGCAAAACCGCAAGTTGCTCGACCAGGACCGGATCGACAACATCATCGGCGGCACGCCCATGGGCCGTTTCGGCGAGCCCGACGAACTGGTCGGCGCCCTGCTGCTGCTGGTCGCCCGCAAAGCTGGCCAGTTCATCACCGGTACCCACATCAACGTCGACGGCGGCTTCATGGCCGCGTGGTTTTGAGCAGAGATGCAGCACAAGAGCCTGAAGGGCTCCAACATATCAGCCCAGGGCACCGCCCTGGGTAGCGATGTTGTGTGAGAGACCAAGCCCTGAAGGGGCGCGACAACAGACGTGGCGCGAGATTGTTGTGCCCTTTCAGGGCTTTCGGAATGGAAAGTCCCTCTTGCCCCAGGGCGTTGCCCTGGGCTGGCATGTTCCAGCGCTTTGGGCTGGTGTACGTGGTCCACGTTTTTTCTTGGACTCCTGATGTTCACCGAAAAACCCCAACTTTACGATGACCTCAAGGCCCAACTGGCCGCCTTGCTGAGCGGGGAGCGCGATCCGATCGCCAACGCGGCCAATATGGCGGCGCTGGTCCATGAGACGTTGCCCGAGGTGAATTGGGTGGGATTCTACATCCACCGGGGTGACGAGTTGGTGCTCGGTCCATTCCTGGGCCGGCCGGCTTGCACGCGGATCGGACCAGGGCGAGGTGTCTGCGGGGCAGCGGCCCAGCGGCGCGAGACGGTCGTCGTGGAGGACGTCCACGTCTTTCCCGGCCACATCGCCTGCGACACGGCCAGCCGGAGCGAGATCGTCGTGCCGATTCTGGCCGACGGGGCGCTCTGGGGCGTGCTGGACGTCGACAGCCCGATCCCCGCCCGATTCGACGATGCCGACCGCACCGGCCTGGAAGCCCTCGTTCGGGTCTTCACAAGCTCGACGAACCTGCGAGAATAGGGCGTGGGCCGTCTCGGATCCGCAACGGCCAGCGATTCCCTCGTGCCAGAATCCACACCGGGTGCCATGGGTGGCTTGTCCGCCCTTGTGGTTCCAGGCAAGGGCGGACAAGCCGCCCATGGCACCCGTTACTTGGCTATTCCAAGGCAAGCGACAGGAACGACAACCCCATGTGCGACGACAGCCACCTCCACCAATACGACAATCCGTTGATCACGCGTTACGCCTCGGCCGAGATGAGCGAGATCTTCAGCCCGCAGCGGAAGTTCAGCACGTGGCGGCGGCTTTGGGTGGCGTTGGCCGAAGCGGAGGCGGAGCTGGGGCTGCCGATTCGGCCGGAGCAGATCGCCCAGCTTCACGAGCACGTCGACGACATCGATTTCGAGGCGGCCGGCCGGCACGAACGGAAGCTCCGGCACGACGTGATGGCCCATGTGCACGCGTACGGCGACGCCTGCCCCGAC
>JAFGFF010000267.1 GCA_016931075.1 Pirellulales bacterium
ATCTACCTGGCCACGCGCGTGTTCGAGGAGCAAGACCGCCTGGGCCTGAAGGAAGGGCTGCGGGTGGCCCTCGTGCGGACCGGCGGCATCATCACAAGCTGCGGTCTGATCATGGCCGGCACGTTCGCCTCGATGACCAGCGGCACGCTCCGGACCATGCAGGAACTGGGCTTCGCACTATCATTGGGCGTGCTCTTGGACACGTTCGTCATCCGGACGATTCTCGTGCCCGCTTTCTTCGCTCTGCTTGCCCGGCGACAGGAAAAGCGGTCGTCCACGCCGCCCGTTTCTTCCGGCGATTCCACGGCCGACGGCTCCTGAGCCCCCCGAACGTCTTGCATCGCCGCCCGCCGGCGGTGTACGATAGGGGAGTCGGGTCTTTCCGATGGACCCCTAGGATAGAAACTCATGCCTCGACGCAACATCCAATTGCTGTTTCTCCTCGGCTTCTTCGCCGTGGCGTGTCATATCCGCGCGGATCGGGCGAGCCAGGTGTTGGCCTACGTGCTAGGCGAGATCCAGCAACGTTACGTCACCGAGGTGGATGAGTCGGTTTTGTTCGAGGGCGCGATGGAGGGCATGGTCCAGCGGCTCGATCAAGAGTATAACGACCGCAACTCCGCCTATATCACGCCCGCCGAAGCCCAGGCGTTCGAGGAGGAGCTGAGCAAGGAGTTCATCGGCGTCGGGATCGAGGTCAACATGCCCGAGGCGACTCGGCAGATCACGGTCGTGAGCCCCCTGTTCGGCAGTCCGGCTTGCGAGGCGGGCGTCCGCGCGGGCGACCGGATCGTCAAGATCGACGGCAAGAGCACGCAAGGGCTGTCTCTAGAGGACGCCGTCGAGCGAATGCGTGGGCCGCGCGGCACGCCGGTCACGTTGACGGTGATTCACCCCGGTGAGAAGAAGCCGATCGATCTGACCATCGTCCGCGAGATGGTCCACAGCGACACGGTCCGCGGCGACACCCGCAATCCGGACGGTTCCTGGAACTACTTCCTCGAAGGCCACGACCGGATCGGCTACCTGCGGATCGTCGCGTTCACGAACAACACGCCCAGCGAAATGCGCAAGGCGATCGGGTGGCTGCTCGAACACAACATGCAAGGGCTGGTGCTGGATCTGCGTCAGAACCCGGGCGGGATGTTTGACGAGGCAGTCCAGATCTGCGACATGTTCGTTTCCTCGGGCGTCATCGTGACCACGCGGCGCCGCGGCAAGATCTGCGATACCTACCGCGCCCATGCCGCCGACACGTTTCCCGACTTCCCGATGGCTGTCCTGGTCGACCAGCACAGCGCCAGCGCCAGCGAGATCCTGGCCGCCTGCTTGCAAGACGCGGGTCGCGCCGTCATCGTCGGCCAGCAAAGCTACGGCAAGGGAACCGTGCAGGAAGTCCTCGGCCTGCCCAAGGACCATGGCATCCTGAAACTGACCGTCGCCAATTACTGGCGTCCCAGCGGGAAGAACATCAACCGCGACTGGCGCGACAAAAACGCGACCGAGTGGGGCGTGCGTCCCGACCCGGGCTACGAAGTCGTCGTCGAAGGAGACGCCCTGCGCGATTGGGTCCTTGCCCGAGCACGCCGCGACGGCTACCGTCCGACGGGCGATACCCCGTCGCCTGACACCACGCTGGTCGACCCACCGCGCGACAAGGCAGTCGAATACGTCGAGAGCCGGTCGAACAGCCTGAAGAATCAGACACCGCCGGCCCCCGCCGCCGACTGATCGAGTCGGCATCGAATCCCACCCAAACATTGCGACGCCGCGATCACACGATTAAGCTGGAGGAATTACCTCCATTTGGAAGTGTGGGTGCCCTGGGTGCCACTGGCTCTGCCAGTGCTGGGTATCGCGTGACGCACGGCACTGGCAGAGCCAGTGGCACCCATTGCACGCAAGTATCAGCCACACGGAGATTCTCCTTTCCCGTCGTCAAGGAGCACACTGATGACGCACAAGACGCCCTTGTACTTCCTGCCACTTTTGATCTTGCTGAGTTCCATCGCTTGGGGCGGCTCGCCGACGACGAAGCAAGAAAAAATCCCCGCGAGTCCGGACGCCGCCGGACGCTTGCCCGAGTTGTTTGGCAAGAGCTTCCGCTTCCAGCCGGCCAGGGGCCTCGGCCGCGAAGAGGGCGTCACGCGCCGCGACGTCAGCGACGTGATCCGCGTCGGCGACACCTACTACATCTGGTATTCGAAGGTCGACCACCGGAAGCTCGCGCCCCACAATCGCCGGATGAAGCACCAGGGCTACGTGGCCACGATATGGTACGCCGTCTCGAAGGACGAGGGACACACTTGGGAAGAAAAAGGCGAAGCGCTGGGGCTCGGGGCCCCGGGCGAGTTCGATTCGTTCGCCGTCTTCACGCCCAACATCCTCAAGTTCGACGGTCAATACTATCTCTACTATGACGCCGTCAAGCCGACCGACGAAAAGAAGGGCACGTTCCAGAACAATTCGACCACCGATCGCACGGCCATGGGCCTCGCCGTGTCCGACAGCCCCGACGGGCCGTTTGTCCGAATCAAGAACAACCCGATCTTGGTCCCGACACAGCCTTCCACCGATAATAACGTCCCTTCCGCCTTCGACAGCTATCGGGTCGACGACTCGGCCCTGCTGGTCCGCGACTACGACGGCGACGGCGATCTGGACGTCGGGCTCTATTACAAAGGACGCAATTTCGACCACGGCCGCGCCGGGCCCGGCAAAACGCGCATGGGCCTGGCCATCGCCGACACGCCCGAGGGCCCCTACGTCCGCGCCAACGGCGGCCGGCCGATCCTGACCGGCAGCCACGAAGTGATGATCTGGCCCCATCGCGAAGGCGTCGCGGCCTACGCGTCGCTGACCCAGACATTCGAGTACGCCCCCGACGGGATCGATTTCCTCTCGAATCGCCTCGGCGCCAAGGCTGGACCGAAGCCGATCGCCCCGGGCTGCTACCGGCCCGACCTGACCAACCCGGCCGCCTACGGCCGCGGCATCCGTTGGGGTATCTCGATGAAAGAACCTGGCGGACCGTATCCCTATCTGCTTCGATTTGAAGTCGACGCAAAGTCCCGCCGAAAGGGAGCGAGAAGTAGAGAGTGTCTCAGTCAGGCTGCGCGACAGCGCCCGGCCGGCGGGGATTCTTCAGCAACCGGTGACGCCGGGCGTATTCGACCGCGCCGAAACGGTCCTCGACTTGAAGCTTCTCGAGGATGTTATGGACGTGGTTCTTCACCGTGTAGAGCGAGACGCACAGTCGGCGGGCGATCTGCTTG
>JAFGFF010000268.1 GCA_016931075.1 Pirellulales bacterium
GACATGGGCTACGGCGACATCGAGCCCTTCGGATCGAAGAAGAATTCCACGCCGGAACTCTCGCGGATGGCCGACGAAGGGCTGAAGTTGACGTCGTTCTACGTCGCCGCGCCGCTTTGCTCCCCCTCCCGGGCCGCCCTGATGACTGGCTGCTATCCGAAGCGAGTCGGCCTGGGCCGAGGGTCCGGCCACGCGGTCCTGTTCCCCGGCGATAAATTAGGATTGAACCCGAACGAAATCACCATCGCCGAGACGCTCAAGAAGGCCGGTTACGCCACCGGATGCTTCGGCAAGTGGCACCTGGGCGATCAGCCCCAGTTCCTGCCGACCGAGCAGGGCTTCGATACCTACTACGGCATTCCGTATTCGAACGACATGTGGCCGCCTCATAAGCGTTGGGCTTTCCCCGTTCTGCCGGTCATGGAGGGCACGAAAGTCGTCGACCTGGTCAAGGACATGGACGACCAGGCGACGCTCTGCCGGCGGTTTACCGAGCAGGCGGTCAAGTTCATCCACAAGCACAAAGACGAACCGTTTTTTGTCTACCTGCCGCACGCGTTCGTTCACTACCCGCGAAAGGCCAGCCCTCGGTTCATGGCCAACGCCAAGACCGTCGAGGAGGCCCAGGTCGAGGAGGTCGACTGGAGCGTCGGTCAGATTCTCAAGGCCCTTCGCGAGGCGGGCGTGGCGGAGAATACGCTGGTCTTGTTCACGTCCGACAACGGAGCGGCGGGCGGGCTCTCGAGCGGACCGCTTCGCGGTGGCAAGGGATCGGCCTACGAAGGCGGGCTTCGGGAGCCGACACTCGTCTGGTGGCCCGGCACAATCAAGGCCGGCACGGTCAGCGACGAATTGACCACCGCGATGGACCTGATGCCCACGTTTGCCAAAATGGCGGGTGCCGACGTGCCCCGCGATCGAGTCCTCGACGGCCGGGACATCGGCCCGGT
Organism: Pirellulales bacterium; assembly: GCA_016931075.1. Lineage (GTDB taxonomy): Bacteria > Planctomycetota > Planctomycetia > Pirellulales > Thermoguttaceae > JAFGFF01. Next base: position 951 of record JAFGFF010000268.1, read on the forward strand.
GCTGCTTGGCAAGCCGGGCGCGAAGTCCCCGCACGACCGATTTTTCTACCACCAGGGCAACAATCTCCGCGCGGTCCGCTCCGGGCCTTGGAAACTCTTTGTGTCGGGCGAGTTGTACAACCTGGACACCGATCTCGGCGAGAAGACGAACGTCGCGGCCGATCACCCCAAAGTCGTCGCGAAGCTCCGCAAGATGCTCAAGGAGTTCCGTAGCGATGTAGCAAAGAACTCCCGCCCCGTCGGCCTGGCCAAGAAACCCCGCACTCTCGTGCCCCGCCCCGGAGTCGAGGGCGAAGAAGCCTATCTCCCGACGTTGACTGTCCCGCGACCGAAGCAGTGAACATCTACCGGCAAGTGGCGCCAATTGAACACTGCATTGCCAACGCTCGGGTGCCATGGGCGGCTTGTCCGCCCTTGCCCGCGCCACAAGGGCGGACAAGCCGCCCATGGCACCCCGTGCGTGATTGGGGGATGTCAATAATCATCGAGTTCCACCGCCTGCCCGTCTCGGCCGTTGCCGAGACATAGGAAGACGTCCTTGTCGATATCGTACTTGACGGACCGCACCGAACCGTCGCAGAAGCAGGCGTTCATGGCGCCAGGGTGGGCGCTGCCGAACGCCCACAGAGGATCGGGGGTGAGGTTCGCGTCCTGATAGGGAGGCCGGTCGGTGAAACGTACGATGTCCCAGGTGTTGCCCAAGTACATCGATTCGTTATCGCCGAGGTCTTCCGTGACGATTTCATTCACTTCGTAGTAATCTGGCCGGACGAATTTCTCGGCGCAATAGAGGGTCGACGAGGTGCCGTCGGTGAGTTCGCGTTGCTTTACCATGCTGGCCACGCCGACGACTCCGTTGCAGAATTGGCTGACTGCCTTGAGCTTGGCCTGTCCGATGGGCGAATCGGCGTGGATGTAGCTCGTCGGATAGGTATAATCCCATTGAACCCCGCCGAGCCCTAGCTTGTTGGTGTATGTGATGTCCGAATACTCGGAACCCCCGTTGGCCGCGTAGTCGCTCAGGGCAACGCGTGTCAACGTGGCAGCGTTGCGGGGGGTCACGCTCTTGCTGGATGCGCCGGCGGAGACGACGGGATAGGGTTTCGATTCCCGACGGCTAGGGCAGTTGAACACCGGCAGCGGCGTGCCGCACATTTCGGCGGTCGCGGCGAGTTTCTCCGCGAAAGGAAGCCCTTTGGGTTGAGAGTACAGACTCTCCTGTTCCAAGTAGGGCAGCGCGTTGTAGATCCATCCACCCGGCTGTTTCAGCCCGGTGCCGCGATCTGGATCGCCGATCCAGGCGTAGGACCAACCTCCGGCCGAGAAATGTCCCACCGCATCGTGCTGCATGTGCGCCGCCAATCCAAGCTGCTTCAGGTGGTTCGCGCATTGAACGCGTCGGGCCGCCTCACGAGCAGCTTGGATGGCGGGCAACAACAAAGCGATCAGGATGCCGATGATCGCAATGACGACCAGTAGCTCAACCAGAGTGAAGCCGAAACGCCGTGCTCCATGCGTCATTTTCACTTCCTTCCGGCGTGAACGTATAGGGCGAACACTCATCTCCGTCGCCAGAGAAGAAACGCTAGTGCCGAAGAGAGCAGCAATGCCAATACGGAGGGCTCGGGCACAGTCGCGCCTTCGCCCGAGCTTGTCCAATTAGCTGCCAGGATCGACGCGTCCAGATCGTCTACCCATTTGTCTCCATTGAAATCGCCGTCCGTTTCGTCATAGCCGATATTGTATTTCAACCAGTTGGCGGCCAATTTCCGGGCGTCCTCGGAGTCCACCACGTTGTCGCCGTTCGTGTCGCCGGGAAAGAGCTGGACCACGTCATTCCAGTGAGACGCTCCCTGGGCGAACACGTTCGCGCGGATTTGCGCCGAGCTGAGCGCCTCGTCCCAGAAAGCCACATCATCCAGCGGCAGATTGGCATACTGTCGCGTTGCCAGGGAGCCGAGATCGGCGCAGCCAATTTGCAATCGGTCCATCTCGGGATACATGCTCGGGGTGGGGACATCAATAACCGTGTCGCCCGTTCCGAAGACCTTGAACATCCCCATGACCGTGTTGACCTTATTCCCGTCCTGGTAGAGTTTCAGCATATTGATGCCCTCGATGTTTTCAACCGTCAAGGCCATATGGTGCCACTGGTCCGCCTCCCAGGTCAACTGGGCCGAAGTGCCCAGATAGCCCGCGCCGGAATCGGCGCTTGCATAGAACGAAGCCACGCGGCCAGGCGTGTCCCAGACATACCCGGTATTGAATTGGAATCTCGGGTAATAGGGATTACTGATGTCCCAAGAAAATACCGGGCGTCCTTTCAGTTCGTCGACGATCTTGTTATCCACGTTTTTGACCCACATCGACAGTGTGTAGTCACCCGCCGGTCTCAGGTTGGCCACATACGCTGCCAAATCAGTCCAGACATCCCCCTGCATATCTAGCGCGGTGCCGAATTGTCCCGGGATGGAACGATTGAATGTGTTGAGTGGCATGTCTCCAATGATGGTGGCTTCATACAATTGCCCGTTGTAGCCAGACACCACATCAGTCACGATGTTGTCGAAGGCACTGTCGTCCATTGTCCAATTCGCCACTAAGCCAGCATCGGCCGTACAGATTGCTAGCACCGAAACTATAAGAAACCAAAATGTACTGAATCGCATCGCATTTCTCCCTTGCTGATGACGCGTCACCAGATGGCACGTTATCCTGTGCCGTGATTGTTAACGAGAATACAGTCCTTCCACGGGCGGCAGGCCCAATCGCTCATGGATTTCCCTTTGCCCGAAGCGATCGAGCCGCCGCCGTGGGGCACCCAACGGATCATCCGTATGGAATAAAACACGTTGCCGACTTTCAATAAAAGCCAGCGAGCCGGGATGCTCCCCCCAAAGGTTGACGAGAACCCGGCCGTGGATGCGCACGCTCATCCACGGCGCCAATGACACCGATAGGAATACGCCGTTAGCGCCGCCGACGGAATCGCAGCAATGCCAGCGCCCCAATAAACAATACGAGCGAACTCGGCTCGGGCACGGCCCAACCTTGAACGCCGTGGTTTATCACGTTGGCGATTTGCTCTTCGGTCAACGCGCCTTCCCACAGGCCGACGTCGTCGATGGGCAGGTTGCCATACGAGGTAGAGCCCAGCGACCCGAGGTCGATGGCGCCGATGTGAACCTGGTCCAACACGGGATATGTGCCCGGAGTGGGGACGGGGATCGTAGCGTCGCCTGTCCCAAAGAGCTTGAACATGCCCATGACTTCCGCCACCTTGTCTCCGTCCTGGTAGATCTTCAGCACGTTCGTGCCTTCGACCTCTTCAACGGTTAAGGCGACGTGATGCCACTGGTCCGCTTCCCATGTCGTCAATTGGGGTGAAGTGCCTAAATAGCCGGCGCCGGAACTGGCGCTTGCATGGAAGGAACTGATCCGGCCGAAGGTGTCCCAGACGTATCCACAAACGACTTGGAATCTCGGGTAGTAGGGATTGCTCGTGTCCCAAGAGAACACGGGGTGGCCTGCCTGTTGCGTTGCCAGGACGTTGTCGACATTCTTGACCCACAGGGACAGCGTGTAGTCCCCGGCCGGTTTCAGATTGGCGATATGGGCCGTCAGGTCGGCCCAGACCTGATTCTGGAGATCCAAGGCCGTGCCGAACACCCCGGGGATGGAGACATCCTCGGTGTTCATGTTGACCTGATTAGCATGGTCGTTCTGATATAACGAACCGTCGTAAGAATGGCCCGACGAATCGAGCACCGTGTTGTCCGCCGCGTTGTCGTCCATCGCCCAGTGTCCCACGAGCGTTTCCCCCTGGGCCGCACTTGACAGGGCGAGCATCGTCACGGCAAGCATAAAAAGCCATGATTGTGTGAGTCGCATCAATTTTCTCCCTTGAAAAACGGAACCTCAAGCAAATGAAACCAGTTGCTGTCAATGCGTCTTCTCTAGCAATTCCGTTTTCTCTGCTCCAAGTTGCGAGTTGTATTATTTGTTCTAGTAGACCTCCTCTTTCTGGTGTTAAAGTCAAGAATAATTGAATGTAAGGAAAGCTCACTCTGTTCCAAACTAGAAACGGAAGTCGTTCGGCATGGCTGCCGAGCATTCCCCATTCTTTACCTTGCGAGCCTCACCTACCTCTCCGGCCTGCCTATACTTTCGCTGTTCTCATCAATTCATGAACGGTTGCTCCTTTTTTGTCGTCTTTCTTCTGACTGACACGGGCACGCGCAAGCACGGCTTCTTCTCTCCGGCAAGTACTCTGTCGCGTGCGAGCACGTGCCCGCTTAGATGATTAATCTCTGCTAACGTCGGCGACGCAAAAGCAGTCCGCACGACAAACCTAGCAACAGCACCAGTGTCGTCGGTTCTGGCACCCCGACTGGCGGTAGGGTATTGCCCCAATTGGCCGCCAGGATCGAGGCGTCTAGATCGTCGACGATCCCGTCGTCGTTGAAATCGCCCTGTTCCCAGCCGACCCCGTCGCTGCGCAACCAGTTCTCTGCCAGGATACGAGCGTCAAACTCGTCGACCGTACCGCTGTTGTTGGCGTCGCCCGGGAAACGGACTATTTCGTAAAACCGGACTTCGTTAAGCCCCATTTGTCCCGCTGCGGCCCCATAGTTGGTCAATTGCGTCATGCGAACGTGAGTCGCCGTGACACCTCCGAAATCAACCGCCGTCTGATAGCCATACGTCCGGTACACCGTGTCATTCGGTTCTTCGGGTGCTTGGGCGAAGGTGTGCGTGCCCGGGTCCAGGCCGTTCGTGTCGGATAGAGCGGTCCAGAGGATGCCGTTGTCCGAATACTCCAGAATCACTTCCTTCGTGCCGGATGTACTGGTGCCAGAGGTGGCGGTGGCAAAGGTATAATTCCATACCAGCATTTCATCCAGCACATGCGAGCCCTGCAGGTCGAAGGTAATGGCCATGGGGGATCCATCACCCGGCAGACAACAATACTGGCCGGCGCCGGAGATGGCCATCGCCGTGGGATCACCCACGCCCGCGCCGCCTTGATCGGTCATTCCCACGTTGTTGACCATGTTGGTCGGTTCCGCGAAGTCACTTCCGTTCGTGGCGCCTGCCAGAAGCCGGCTCGGATCACTAAAGCTCACGCCCACATTGCCGATGAAGCCGTTGTAACCGGGGACATTGGCGCGGACGCGCATCTCGGTCATTCTCAGGTCGTCGTCAACATCAGGGACATCCACGGTATCCCGAATCCGAATATATCGAACTCCGGTCCATCCGCTGAGGTCGACGGTCCAAAACCGCGCGCCGTTGCCACTGTTCTCCGCCTGCAAAGTGGCGGTGGGGATTTCCATCGAGTAGAGCTCGCAATCCGTGGTGACGCCGGCTTCGAGATAGCAGCCCGTGAAATAGGGCGTCCAATTGCAGATGGGAAGGGTGCTTTTGGCGGGAAACAACTGAAGTGAGTTTAGGTCCAAGGTAACGCCGTCTTCCCCGGTCAGATCGATCCCCAGTGCGGCGTCAATGTTGGTGTTAACGTACATGAAGTTCTGGGGGGACTGATACCAAATGTCGTCGTTGATTATGGGTTCCCCGGTCCACAAGTCACTACCTTCGGGATTGTAGATTTCATGGGGCTTGTAGTAGCAGGCGCCGGTACTACTACCCGCTCTAAAAATCTCCTTCATGTAGGCGACGTTCGTGTCGACGGAATCGACCGCCCGCGCCTCCCCGGTCCAGGCCACACATGCCGTAACCAAAACGGCCGCGACCAGTGTGATGGCTTTCCATTTCACACACATCATTGTTGGGTCCTCCAAATAGAGAAACGCGACTTAGCACGAATCGCGAGTCGAGAGCATCAAACGAATAACAAACACACCCAGCCTCCCCCTCCTGGAAACTTCTCCCTGTCGCGCCAAGAGGTGTTCCCCCGACGGTCCAAATCATCCTCGGCGGGTTTTCAACGCTCCCGGAGGCGCCACTGCCGGCTTGTTCAGCAGTGGCGTCCTCCTTTCTTCCTACGACCTGTTTCAGCGTCGACGCCGGCCGACGAGGCACAACAGGCCCAGTCCGATCAGCCCAACGGAAGTGGACGGCTCAGGGACTTGATAAAACCGGACCTCGTTAAGACCAAAGGTTCCCGCCTCGCCCCCATAGTTGCTTAGTTGCGTCATGCGAACATTCGTCGCAGTGATGCCCTCGAAATCGACCGCCGTCTGGTAGTCATACATACGGTATTCGGTGTTGTTATATTCACCGAGCGGCGTGCTGGCGAACGTGTGGGTGCCCGGGTCCGTGCCGTTCGTGTCGTCCATCGTGGTCCAAGTAGTGCCGCCATCGTTTGAATACTCCAGCGTCACTTCCTTCGTGCTACGATTGTTCCAGGACACGGCGTTGGTGCCATTGCTATAGTTCCAAACGAGCATTTCATCCAACTCATGCGAGCCATGCAGGTCGAAGGTAACGACGGCAGGAGCCCCAGAGCCATCATTAACGCTGCAATATTGGCCCGCGCTGCTGATGGACTTCGCCGTGGGAGAACCCACGCCCGCGCCGCCTTGATCGGTCATTCCCACGTTGTTGACCATGTTTTGCGGCTCCGCGAACTCAGCGCCATTTTCGTCGCCTGATAAGGCCCGGGCGTCATCATATCCCACGGTCACGTTGCCGATAAAATTGGCGTAACCGGGGACGTCGGCGCGGACGCGCATCTCAATCATTCTCAGGTCGTCGTCGACACCGGCGACGTCAACGGTGTCCCGAACCCGAATGTATCGCACATCGTTCCAGCCGGTGAGGTCGACAGTCCAAAACCGCTTGCCGTTGCCACCGTTCACCGCCTGCAAAGTGGCGGCGGGAATTTCCATCGAGTAGTCGTCGCAATCGACCGTGTCGCCGGCCTCGATATAGCAACCTGTCAAATAGGGGTGCCAAGAGCAAACGGGAAGGACGACCTTGCCAGGAAACAACTGAAGTGAGTTGAGGTCCAGTGTGACTCCTTCTTCCCCAGTCAGATCGATCCGGAAATAGGCATCCACGTTGCGATTGATGTACAGATAGTTCTCGGGAACTTGGTACCAGATGTCGTCCACCAGGACGGGTTCCCAGTTGCCCGCACCGTATATGTTCGTGGGCTGAAAATAGGCAGCCCCGCTTGGTGCATCCTGCACGGGTTTCATGTAGGCGACGTTCGTGTCGACCATTTCCGCCCGGACGATTCCGGTCCAGGAGGCGCATACAACAAGCGCAGCTCCCAGGATCAATCCCAGATGTTTCCACGTCATAGTGGCATCCTCCAAAAAGTGGGGTGAAAGGGCCCTTTATTGATTCCTGCATAGTCAATGTTCGTACTTCACCGCCGATGGGCCGCTTCGTGGCCTGATCGGCTCTCCCGGTTAGCGGGAAACGTTCATTGGCAATGCGGACCTCAATAATTACAGGGCTTCGAACAAAAACCGGTTGCAACACATAACTCCCCACTTGCCGCTTGCCACTTCTCCGTGCCGACTACCCCTTGAGAATGATCCATCATTCTCCATTCACCGAACATCATTGTTTTTCAAAACGTACCGACAATTGACCACTTTCTCCACGAGATCTAGTGGCAGATAGAAATAGGCGCTGGCGGCCTCGAACCCGACGCACGAGTTCTGCTTGGCCAGCGTGTACATCTCCCGAGCCAGGTCAATCTCATTCTTGACCACGCGATCGATGACCGCCTGTTGGGCCTTGCGTTCCGCCGGAGAGAGCTTTCTCCGGGCCAAGGTGTCTCGGGCGGTAATGAACCTGGCCTGGTTGGCCGCGCTGGCGAAGTAGAGACGAGCAGCCCGGGCGAAGAGGAGCTGCTCCTCGGCCTGAGCCTTCCGGTCCGCGGGCGTCTTGGCCACGGCCTCTTCCAACGATTTCAGACCCTCCGCCCAGCCGGCGGCCACCTTCTCCAACTGCGAGGCGAAAACGCCCGCCGGATACTTCCCTCGCCATCGCCGCAGATCGTCCATGGGAAAACCGACCATTGTCGAGTGGAAGCCCGTCTTTCGGACATACAGCGGATTGGCCGGTCCCACTTGCATGGGGCCCTGATAGATGAAGTTCTGGCAGTAGGGATACTCGGTGAACGCGCGGCTCATCGTCGTCCACGCGCGTCGGCCCGCCGCGGCTCCCTCGGCCCCAAAACACTCCCTCGCCACCTGATCAAGCGCGTCGTCCACGCTCAGCGTCGGCTGGTTCGCCAGCAACTGCGCGACGCGCAAGTTGGGCGACGGGTAACCGCCCAACGTCCAGCTTGCCAACACGCCGTCGACGCCCGATTCGGCCACGTTGTGGCAGTGTTGGGCCACTAGATCGAGCGTGGGCAGGTAGGGCAACGACGACAGTTCCCAAGTGGTGCCCAGTTGCATCTTGGCCATCGTCTTCAGGCCCCGCTTCTTCGCCAGGGCCCAGTGGGCCTTCGCCCGAGGGCCAGGGCCCACGGCCGAAATCGAGTATTCATTCACCACCGTTTCCACCCCGCCACGGATGATTGGCAACGAGATTTCGCTGACGGAGATGAGCCAGACCGATTTTGGCAGTCGGGAGATGATGCCTGGCGACTCGGTGCGTCCGGCCCAGCCCCAATCCCAGATCATGACCTTGGCGTCCGGGTTGGCTCGATGCACGCCCTCTTCGAATACGGTGTTGATCTCGGCGATGACTTCGTCAATGCTTCGATCCTTGCACCGAGGGCAGGTCGATTTCAGCTTCTCCCCGAGCCAGGCACAGTTCGTCGGGGTCTCCGAAGCCGTGATAGAAAAAACGCCGGCCAACCCGGGAGCATTGGTGAAGAGGTTGGCCAGCGCGTCACTAATCCACTTGCGGACAGCCGGGTTGGAAGTGCAGATGCACTGGCGACCCAACGGAGTCATCGCGCCGGCCATTTCAGGACGATGCGCGAAGAACTCGGGAGGTTGACACCGGAGTTCGTTGAGATAGAGATACACGCCGATGCCGTATCGGCCTGCCCGCTTGATGAGTTTGCGAAGATTGGCCTGACGGGTTTCCCATCCTTCGCCGAACTCGGGAAAAACGTCCCCGCCCGGCGCCATCCGAGGCAACACGCCGTAAAGCCAAATACCGTTGATTCCTTGATCGGCCAGACGCTGCAACAGGCCCTCGGGATACATGTCGATCTCGGGATCCATCAGCGGATCGCCGAAAGTCTTTAAATAGGAGTGGATGATGCGAGGAGAAGTCGATGCGTTGGCCGTATGACGAGGACGTTCGGACGCTGGCTCGGGCGTGGCCAGACGTTTGATAAATGCAAAACGTGGTTCGCCCGGCTCTCGCAGCGTGTCGCCGAAATACTCCTTAACGATCGACTTGATCTGTGCGGCTCGCTGTCGGGCTTTAGCGTCGGGTGGCCGATACTTCACCGGTGGACAAGCCGGTTTGTTGTCGCCCAAAATGTGCCAGTTGGCCGCTTCCTCGAATTGGAGGAAATGGAGCAACTCCTCGGCCGTCGTGCCGGCCAACGGAGCCAATTGGTCCATCGGCAGCAGATGCCAGTTGCGGCGGCAGAGCGTCATCAAGAAGTAGCCGTGCTCTTTCTGCTCCGGCGGCAGCGCGATGGCCGGCGGCAGGCCCATCGACTCGGCCATCGCCGTGACGTTTTCCACCGATGTCCCTAGCACCTTTGCAATCAATTCCGGCTCGACCGCATGCCAGTTCCGCCAGACGACCGCATGGGCACGATCGGGAAAGTGGGCGAACAATACGTCGTTTGCCGGAGCCGCGCGACCGTCCTTGGCCAAGGACACGGCGGGCCCAAGGGCAAATAGGACGACGACCGCGCACAATGCTCCCCACGTCGAGAAATTGCTGGCGATCCAGCCTTTCGAGGATGGTCGTGCGATGAATATCATCTTGTTATGAGCGATGAATCTACTTGGTCTTGTTTGAAAGGCCTTTCCGAGCGTGAAATCGGACGGGAACGAGGACTCGCCGGTTCGCAAGTTCCTCTGTTTCGGAAAGCTCGCCAAGCATCTTGGCGATGATCGCGATGGTTTCTTCAAAAGTCGGCTCCGGACACACATGAGGATACGGAGATTGAACGGCCTCGCTCGTGGAGTGGTCGATGAACACGACTTCTATGTCGTCTGGAATGCGCGTGTTCCTCTCGGAGACCGTTTGGGCGATCACCCTTGCGATACTGCCGACCCGTCCGATAAAAGCCGTGGGTGGATCTTCCGAGTCCAGCAATCGCTGAGTCTCCGCCGCGATGCTGTCGATCCCCGGAGGCACGAATCGGTAAATCAGCGCATTATGAGGCAGCTCGGCGGCGGTCAACGCTTCGCTGATGCCATCGAAGAACTCGTTGTCTCCCTGTCGAGGTTGGGCCGCGTGGATCAGGGCGATCCGACTGTGGCCCTGCTCGACCAGGTATTGAGCAAGCAGCCGGCCTCCCTCGCGCAGGTCCAGGTCGACCGCCGGAAGCGCTCCTTCGTCCAGGACATAGGAACTTTGCGCCACGGCAGGGACGCCGGTTTCCGCCAAAAAAGTATTCAAGGCGTGTGAACCGCTGACGGACACGACGCCGAAGCACTGCCCCGCCTTTTCGGAAGCCGTGATCAGCTCCTTGACGTACTCGACCTCGTTTCGATCGGGCACGAAACTGAACTGCACGCTTGCCTCGGGGATCTCCTTGCACAAGGCGCGCACGACGGCGTCAAAGGGATAACCGAACACGTCGCGCCGGTCGGCCGGCAGCAGGAAATGAATCGTCCGGACTCTTGCCGGGGACCGAACCGGCGCGTTGGGACCGATGAACGTCCCCGATCGCTGCCGGCGGTCCAGCACCCGCTTTGTCGCGAGCCACCGCAGCGCCCGATTCATGACGCCCGTGCTCGCGCCGAATGCGTGTTGCGCTTCGTCGCGCGTGAGATATCTGTCGCCCACGTTCATCCCGCGTCGGCGGATATCCGCAACGATTCGGTCGGCCAGTTCAAGAACGGTGGCCGATTCCCGCTTGCCGGTGGCCGCCCAGTTTTCTTGCTGGATAGACATCAGATGGCTCCTCAACTCGTTGACAGGACCGTGATACTATGATAAAAGAGCACATAGGTCAAATAAAAACGATATATATCACAATATAACCATGTCCGTCCTGGTTGTCAAAGGGTACAAAATGGGGCCGTGGCCTCTCTGGAGGCGGCTCAATAGTGCCTTTTGGAGATCGGCGCAAAGTATTGCTATCAAGGTACATGCGTCTTTGATTCATTGGTAACATGCATCCAGGATACCTGTATCTGTTCTGTTGGCGATGGTGGCATAATTCACGGGGCTATCAGGCATAAACATGGATCTAGCCGCGCACGGGATTCACAGCAATTTCACGGCCATCGACTGGGGCATCGTCGCCGCCTACCTCTGTGGGACCATTGTGATCGGCCTGATTGCCAATCGGTATATCTCGAACATGGCCGACTACGTCGTGGCGGGCCGTGCCCTGAAGTCGTATCTCGGCGTGGCTACGTTGATCGGCACCGAGTTCGGGCTGGTCAGCGTGGTGTGTGGGTCGCAGCTTGGCTTCACCGGCGGCTTCTCGGCGTTCCATGTTGGAGTGCTCGGCCTGATTGTCACCCTGTTTGTCGGCGCGACCGGCGTCGTGCTTGTGCCGCTGCGCCGATCGGGCGTCATGACCATCCCCGAGTACTATGAGAAGCGGTTCGGCCGAAAGGCGCGCGTGCTTGGCGGCCTGATCATTGTCATCGCCGGACTTGCCACGATGGGGTTCTTCGTCAAGGCGGGAGCCATCTTCGTTGCGGGCCTGACCGGCATGACCAATCCCATGCACCTGAAGCTCTTCATGAGCGGAATGGTTCTCTTGGTTCTGATCTACACGGGACTGGGAGGAATGGTCTCCATCGTCATTGCCGACTACGTGCAATTCGTCGTCATGTCGATCGGCCTGATCGTGGTGTGCCTGTTGGGCATTTACCATTTAGGCTGGGAGAATATCGTCTCCACCGTCAGCGCCGGCCGGGGCGAAGCCGGATTCAATCCGCTCCATAAGGACGGATTCGGGACGGCCTACGTTCTCTACATGGCGCTTGGCGCGTTTGCCTCTTGCGCGCTGTGGCAGACGTCGGTCATTCGCGCCTGCGCGGCGGAAAACACGCGCACCGTCAAACGAATTATCAGCGCCTCGTCGATTGGATTCATGACGCGGATGACAATACCCGTCTTCATCGGCGTCTGTGCTTACGTGTTCATATCCCAGCATGAGTCCCTCGGGCAGATCTTTCTCTCGGATGCCGCGATCGCGGATTCGGAAACGACGATGATGGCCTCGGCGGTCTACCTGGGGCAACTGGTCCCGACCGGCCTGATGGGACTCGTGGCGGCGGGCATGCTGGCCGCCTTTCTGTCCACGCATGACAGTTACATGCTCTGTTGGTCGGCCGTCTTTGTCGAGGATGTCGTCGCTCCTTGTGCGGGCGGCAAGCTGTCGACCAGGGCGCGGCTGACGTTGAGCCGGTTGTTCCTGATCGGCGAGGGCGTATTCATCCTGGTCTTCGGGCTGTGGTATCCGCTCGGGCAAAACCTCTGGGACTACATGCTGACCTCCGGCGGCGTCTACTGGTTTGGCGCGGCGCCCGTGCTGATTATGGGGATCTATTGGAAAAGGGCCAGCCGCGTCGGCGCCTTCCTGGCGATGGTGACGGGATTCGGCGCCTTTTTGGGGCTCAAGCCCGTGCAGGCCCTGATCGGCCGACTCCTGGCCAAACTGATGGTCGCCACGAATTGCGACTGGCTGCTTAGTTCCTCGCGGATGGAGGCTCTGAAGAATCTCGAGTTGTCCACGCCCAAGGTGTCCTTGTGCGTCGTGGGCCTGGCGTTCGCGCTCATGCTGATCGGCTCTCTTCTATTTCCCGATCGTCACGGTTCTCCAGTTGTCGAGGAAGCCTGATGGAAATCTGGATCAAGATATGGACGTGGGTTCTCGTTCTGAACCTGGTGATATTCGCCGGCCTGGCGGTCGTGGTGACGATCGGCGGGTTTGGGAACATTCTCTCCATGCTCAAGTCCATTCGGATGCAGAATGACCAACAAAATCCGCCCGAACAGGAAGAATGACGCATGAGCGAGCCCACGAATGCCTATCGCGAGCTTTTGAAGCTCAAGGGCGACGCCGTGATCCGTCATTCTCGTGGATCGGGTGGTTACGTCCTCTGCCCCGACATGGGCGGCCGGGTGTTCGCCGAGGTGTGCGGTCAGTCGATGCATCGAATCGACTTGGACGTGGTGGCCGATCCTACCCGACCGTTCAATAACTATGGCGGCGGCAATTTCTGGCCTGCCCCCGAGGGAGGACCGCTTGGTTTCAACTACGAGGGCGACCAGTGGCGTGTCCAGGAGGGCATCAACGCCCAGCCCTTCGAAGTCGTCTCGGCTGACCCCGACCATCCGATCCTCGAAAAGACGGTTGCGTTGACGAACCGGGCAGGGACGGTCGTCGAAGTGCGAATGCGGCGGGAGCTGACGCCGAACGATTCGCTCCCCACGGTCCTCGACGGCTACGCACTGCAGGGAGCCCTCTCATACATAACAATAGATTCCTTCAAGGTTCTCAATGTCGTTTCCATTGAGCAAGCTCTAATCGCAAGTTGGACCCTTGAGCAATTCGCCGCCTCGGAGCATACGGTCTCCTTCTGCGTGGTCGAGAACCCACAATCGGCCATCAACTTCGATTTCTACGAGCACCCGGCCCAGCGGATCGTCTACCACGAGCGAGGCTTCCTCTATCGGACGGACGGACGGAAGACGGGGCAGATCGGCGTCAAGGCGGCGGCCGGCGCCTCGTTGATCGGTTTTTGCAGCCAGTCGACAGGCCTGGTGTGCGTCCGGGAGAATCGGAGCCCTTCGACCGGCCTGTTCTTCAACATCGCCGACAACGCCCAGCCCGACGGCCCCTACTCCGCGGCCGACAACTACAGCATCTATAACTCCGACACCCAGATGAGCGCGTTCGAGCTGGAAACCGTGGGCAGCGCCACGGTGGAAAACAATCTAGTAGTAGGCTCGGAACTCGTCTCGGCGACGACGTTCGCGTTGTTACAGGAGATAAAAGATACGGAATCGTTCCTCGCGAAGATCCTGGGACCGCCGGTTTCTTAGTGATCCCGCCACAACCACCGACACATTACGTTCATGCCCAAAGGAGCAAGTGACATGGGTTATTTGCCGCAACAAGAGCGAGACGTCCGACTGGCCCGGTTCAGGGAAATCCTGCACGAAAAGGACCTGGACATCGGCATCGTCTACTATGACGAGTTCAACATCGGCAACGGGTGGTATCTCACCGGCTGGTGCCCGCAATTCGAGTCCGGGGCCGTGCTCGTTCCACGAAGCGGCGAGCCCATGCTGCTGGGCGGGCCCGAAAGCGAGCCGTTCGCGAAGATGGACAGCGCGATCACCGAGACGCGCAACTTCCCGGTGTTCATGGTGCCCGACGAGGAGTACCCCAACGCCACGATCACCGATTTTGCGTCTCTCTTCGAGGAACTACGATCGCTCGGCCCGGTCCGAAGAGTCGGCCTGGTTGGCGGCGACCGGATGCCCGCGGCCTGCTATCGGCAGATCGTCGACGGCTTCCAAGGCATCGAGTTGACGGACATCACCGGCGATTACGTCACAATGCGTTTCATGAAGTCGCCTTGGGAGCGCGAGCAGATTCGTGCCGCGTTCGCCCTGGCGGATGAGTGCCACGCGGCCATCCTATCGAAGGTCGCGCCCGGCGCGACGGAAATCGAAGTGGCGGCCGCGGGCGAATATGCCGCGCGGAGCCGAGGCGCCAGCGGTTTCGGATTCACGCCGATCGTCGGCAGCGGGAAACGCTCCAACGCGGTGGTGCCCACGGCGAGTTCGAAAACGCTTGAAGCCGGAGAAATGGTCTTGGTCGGCATCGCCCCGAAGGTCCAGGGCTACGCGGGCGTGATGGGGGACATGCTGCCCGTCTCGGGTGAATGCACACCGCAACAAAAGCAATGCCTCGACCTGTTGCGGGAGGCGTTCCGCCTGACAAAATCGCAGCTTGTGCCCGGCAAGATCGGCCGAGAAATCGACGCCGTGCCGCGGGCCTTTTTCGAGAAGGAGGGATTCTCCAAATACCTCGTTTGTCCGTTCGTCCACACCATCGGCCTGCACGAAGCCGAATCGCCCTTCTTCGGTCCCGGCAGTAACGACGTGCTCGAGCCGGGCATGATGGTTTGCGTGGACGTCAGCTTTTTCGGCCATCCCGAATACAACGGAGCCCGGATCGAAACCGGATACGAAATCACCCAGGATGGAGCCGTGCCGCTGAGCGCGAAACTGGATAAAATCTGTACCGGGACCTGATAACCGCTGATTTGCCCATGGCGTCCAGGTGATGATTAACAAAACAGGAGTCAGTAAGGCGCTGCCAAGGAATAAGTTACCGACTATGTTCTGTAGGGAACGCCCTCCGTGGCGTTCCATGCACCGCGAGTATGGCCTTTTTTCCGCGGCTCGCGGAACGCCACGGAGGGCGTTCCCTACAGAAACAGCAATTCCCTCAATTCGGTGAGTTGTCCTTATTACAAATACCAGGTACAAATATGTAGGAGCTGCCCCCAAGTCCGGCTTATGGCCGGTGCGAGGTGAAAAGGATAAGACGCACATGAATTGTCGCGATTTGCACATTCTGCTCTCCTTCGACATGGAGAGCGACATTGGGAGCTGGACCGATGAATACGTCGGTTGCGCGAAGGGGACCGGCCGGATTTTGGAGGTGCTGGACCGATACGACGTCCTGAGCACCTTCTTCTTCACGGGCGACGCGCTGCTGAACTGCCCGGAATCGGCGTGTGAGGTTCTAGCCGCCGCCAGGCACGAAATCGGTTGCCACACCTTGCACCACGAGAGCGTCGGCAATCCCAGCTTTCGTTGTCCCGGCGTGCAGCCCGTACTGCCCGAGGAAGTCCCCAATCGCATCGCAAAAGCCACGGAGATGGTGGAAGCGAAAACAGGGACCCGACCGATCAGTTTCCGGGCGCCGCGTGGTTGGGCCAGCACCGAAGCGCTTCGGACGCTACAGGAGCTAGGCTACGTGGCGGATTCTTCCTACATGGCCGCCTGTCACCGGCAACACACGCTTCCCTACTATCCGTCGGCCAAGGACTGGACCCAGCCCGGTGATCTGACGGTCCTCGAAGTCCCGTTGTTCGGCGGTGACATGGCGTACGGGGAACGTGACGCCGACAACTGGCTCGAGGAGGATCCTTGGATCACCCTGAGATTGAAGGGGGCTGAAGCCGTATTGGAGATGATCTGGCGTGAACATGATCGGCAGCAGAAGCAGGGTAACCCGGCTTTGGCCTGTTTCTATCTTCATCCCTGGGAATATGTCGAAATGCCCCAGACCATCACGACGGACGAATGTCGGATCGAGTTCCACGATCTCATCTGCAAGAACACGGGCGATGCTTCCGTCAGAACGCTTGACGCCCTGATTGCGGCGCTCAAAGCGGAAGGCGCTCAATTTCACACCATTCGAGATTTCACGGAGATGTGGAAGGGAAGGGTTCCTGACGCCCATGCTTCAGGCCACCCTCCGGCCCGGGGCGTGCCTTCTCGACCGAAAAGCCGAGGCGAAGGCGCGCTTGCCGACGGCTCGACCCGCACTGGTTTGAAGTAATCGGCCCTGAGCAAGGGCAGACGCGCCGCACCTCAGGATTCCAGCAAGTGCTGATTCGGGGCGAGGACCGTGGGAGCAGACGGATGAATCCCTTTGAGATCGAAATCCAACCGGACTTCGAAGGGTTGCGCCGATGCATCTTGCGTCAAGGGGAGCCCGAGCGTGTCCATAACATCGAACTGCTCCTTGACGAAGAGATCATCTCGGAGATCGCCAGTCGATTCGATCTCGTAGGCAACCTCGATCTGACCGATCCCCACTACCGGCTGCGGCGCGATACGGTCGTGCACCGGTTCCTGGGCTATGATATATTTCCCGTGGCAGTCCCCGGCTTCGAGTTCACGATTCACTGGAATACGGCCAACAAGACCCACGCAACGAACGACCACCCCGAGCGGGAACGCAACTGGATCGAAGAACACCGCGGCCCGATCGGTTCTTGGAGCGACTTTGAGCAATATCCTTGGCCCGATCTCAAGAACCTCGATACACGTCCTCTCGAGTGGTGCGAGAAGAACCTGCCCGAGGGCATGGCCGTGTATTGCTGGAACGATCAGGTGTTCGAGCGTCTTTTCGGACTCTTCGGCTACGAGAATCTCTGCCTGAAGTTGTGCGACGAGCCGGAACTGGTCGAGGCCGTGGCACAAAAGGCGGGCCAGCTATGCGTCGGATTCACCGAGGTGCTCTGCCAGTTCTCCCGTGTAGGGGCCATCTTCGACAGCGATGATCTGGGGTTCAGGTCGCAAACACTCCTCTCGCCTGAGTGGCTTCGCATACTGGTCCTGCCCTGGCACAAGGAATCGGCCCGCATCGCCCATGAACACAGGAAACTGTACTTCCTGCATTCCTGCGGAAATGTGGATGCGCTCATGGAAGACTTCATTGAAGACGTCGGCGTCGACGCAAAACACTCGTTCGAAGACGCCATCATGCCGGTTACCGAGGCGAAACGCAGATACGGCCATCGGATCGGGATTCTCGGCGGAATCGACGTCGATTTCCTCTGCCGACAAGATGAGCAGGTAATCCGGGAGCGGGTTCGCGAAACGCTCGAAGTCTGTCAGCCCGGCGGAGGCTACGTGCTCGGTTCGGGCAACTCGATCCCGAACTTCATGCCTCTGGATCACTACCTGGCAATGCTCGACGAAGGCCGGAAATTCGGTCGGGGCTAGACCGTCGAAGCGCTAGTGAAATGTCTCAACCGGATTGTGATTTATCACAATGACACGTGCCTGTAGGGAACGCCCTCTGTGGCGTTCCGATGGCTCGGTCAACCGGGGAACGCCACGGAGGGCGTTCCCTACAGAGTGCCAAGATTGTCCATGATAAAAGTCACCAATTGCGAGACACTAAACCAACAATTCGGCAAACCCGAGCGGCGACGCAGAAGCCACACGAGTGGCACTCCCAGAGCCAGCAGCACGAATGTGCCGGGCTCGGGCGCGGGCGTCGAGGGTGAATCTGGGACGCGAAAAGGGAATGGGGCCAGCTTCTCCTGTTAGCCGCTGTGAACAGGGGTGTCGCTATCGCATACCAAGTCATTTGTCGGTATGATTGGGGTGACTCGACGCTGAAGCTGTCGTGAAGACAGCTTCAGAAGGACGAATAGGCAGGCGAGGGAACCACAGACGAACGCCGGACAGCAGGGCCGTCAGTTACGGTGCTTTCGCACCAATCCACGGACCTGCCCCTGTTGCTCACCACGTTTTATCAAGAAATTGAAGTTCTTCTTCCAGGTTGGTAATTAAAACTGCTTTCAGAGGGTTTTCTGGTGTATCAACCGATGTCTCCCAGTGTTGCCCAGCTAGTCTCCACAATGTCTGGCGATCAGATTTCGGTGACGCAAAGCAACAGTCACATCTGTATTGGTATTCGCCCCGGCATCTCAAAAACTCTCGGCTATTGCGGGGTTCTATTCATCCCGACAGGTGTCGTTCTTGGTGGCGCTGCTCTCTCGCTTGCCGTGACTTTGTCTGCCTCTGATCAGCCTAGCTGGTGGGCAATCGCAGCGTGGGCCGCTGTCGGACTCCTAGGTTTACTGCCTGCCATCGCGATGACTGCGATCCTTATACCGCCGCTCGTCATCAGGAGCAACATCGAGATCAGCGACCAAAGTGTTTACATCAAGGAAGGTGGCAGCGCGATGGAGTTTCCCTGGGAGGATATCAAGTCGGTCCGAGTACTATACAAGAGGAAAACCGAGCGCCAAATTCACGTTAAGAGCGGTGTGTCGTATCTTCGGGGTCGCGGTGGTGGCATTGCAATCGAGACCCCCCATGGCACAGTCAAACTAATGACGCACTGGCATCACGAAGTGAGTCAGTGGCTGGCAAGATTGCTGAGTGAAGTCTCAGGCGTCACGCTTTTTGACGACGAGAAAATCACGCGACCAGTTCTATTGAAGCCCATTGTCCGTGGCTTGTCAGCTACGATGTCTCGCAAAGAATCAAGAGGTGCGATGCTCCTCGGGCTATTTCTCGCCATATTGGCTCTATTCGGTGTCGGACGCATCGCTCTAGATTACCGAGACCTCGTACAATGGAAACTGGCCGTGGGCATTATCGAGTCGATAGACATGGAAAAGTCAGAGACTCAGCCGCACCTTGTTGTATCGTACCGCTATGAGGTGCAAGGAATTACTTTCGAGAACGATAGTTCTCGAATCGACGATTTGCAGGATGGTCGTCAGGCAGACATCGCCGTTGGCGACCGGATCGAGGTGCGGTACGACCCCGACGATCCGCGCGAATCTACGGCGGCGTGGCACCTTAGATTAGGAGCCTGCACAGACGGAATCATAATCTTCCTTGCTTTGGCCTTCGCGTGCGGACTCCTCGGAGCGACCCCGATAATCTACGCAGCGATCCGCAAGGAGAATGCCTTGGCCACACACTACGGTTGTCCAAATGAAAAAGAATGAAAAAGGAATGAAATGCCCTGTACAAATTGAATGCTGCCCTAGGGGAATTCCGCCGAGCTGCATAGGCTGATTCTGGGCATTCTGGTATGCGATTTCATGTTCGAGTTCGGCGGGCGACAGCCCTGCAAGCCACGTGTACGACACCCGGCTTGTTCTGTAACGGAGGAGCCACAGGACGGGTAGACTCCAGGCCAGCAAGAGGAAGGTGCCGGGCTCGGGCGTGGGTGTCGAGGGCGGGTTGAGGGACCAGTTGGCGGCCAGGATCGAGGCGTCGAGGTCGTCGACGCGGCCGTCGTGGTTGAAGTCGCCTTCGGTCCAGAATCCGTCGGTCGATTGCAGCCAGTGGGCGGCCAGGATCGAGGCGTCGGCCGAATCGACCCGGCCGTTGCCGTCGGCGTCGCCCGGCGCGGGGGTGGGCCGGACGTCGATCGTCACCGTGGCGGCCTGTTCCGACCAGGCTTGGCCGTCGAACAGTGCGTAGGTGAAAGAGTCGGCGCCGATGAAGCCCGGGTTGGGCATGTAGATGAACTCCCCGCTGGGATCGAAGGAGAGCGTGCCGTTGGCCGGCAACGTCAGGCTGGTCGAGGTGAGTAGAACGTCGCCGTCCAGATCGAGGTCGTTGGCTATCACGCCGGGCAACTCGACACGGAGCGTGACGTCTTCAAACGTGGCGTATGCGTCGTTCTTGGCCACTGGTGGGCGGTTCGGCGGCACGACGCCGGTGATCCAATCGTAGAGCGACGCCACCCGGGCGAAGGTTCCCCCGTCGCCGTAGCTGGCGTTGGCCGAGCCGTCGGTGTACCAGAGGGCCGTTTGGACGCCGGCCAAGTAGGTCTGGCCCTCAATGTCGACAAACAGTCCCCCGCCGCTGTCGCCGTGGGCCATGCAATACTCCAGGTCCAGCGGCTCGGGCGAGCCCATCCGATTGCCGGCGCCGTCGTCGTCGGGCCGATCGAAGTCGACCAACAAAAGGTTCTCGGACCAGCCCCAGACCGAGCCGAGCATGTCGATCGTATTTTGACCGGCTCGCTTCGTGCCGCTGTAGGTTGTCTCGCCCGTCAGGCCCGTGCCCGAGCGTCCAAAACCCACGGTGACCGCTTCACGGCCCAGTTCACTGCCGAACTCGGGCAAGTAGAGCTTCGCCGGCGCCACGTCCGTCACTGGCCGGTCGAGCTGGAAGAGCCCGACGTCTTCGCCCGGGTATTTTACGATGGTCGATGCAACAGCGTTATAGGTCTCGTCGCCGAGCCGGAAGGAAGCCTGCGCGGTGGCCATGTGGCCGGCCGTGAGAACCCACGTGGGAGAAATCAAAACACCGCTTCCCAGGAGGCTGCCGGTGCAAATTTGCCCAGCGGCCGCGTAAGCTGGATCGTCGGCCAACGCCAGGTAGAGCGCCTCGTCGCGATCATGGCGGATCGTGCCCGCCGTGACTGCGCCGGCAGCCAACACGACCAGCATCAAACTTATCGCAACGAGCGATCGGGGCATGACTGCGTCCAAGATGCAGACTCAGTGCGTTCAACCCAACAGGCGGCAGACAGCCACACATAAACGAGAACGCCCAGTATAGAAAATCACCGGGGTCCAATGCAAGAAATGGCGTCATTGCCGCCCCGGAATTGTCCGAGGGAGCCCTTTCTTCGGGTGGGGCAGTATGCCTCGGCCTACGCGGCCGCCTCGTGCTTCTTGCGGTACAAGAGCCAGTAGACGACGGGGATCACGACCAGGGTGAAGGCGGTCGAGGCGAAGATGCCGAAGATGATGGCCCAAGCCAGGCCCGAGAAGATCGGGTCGAGCGTGATGACCCAGTTGCCCAGCAGCGTGGTGCCCGAGGTAGCCAGAATGGGCCGTGTCCGGACGGCCACGCTCCGGAGGATCGCCTCGCGCAGCGACAGCCCTTCGGCCAGGCCGTGGTGGAAGAAGTCGATCAGCACGAGCGAATTGCGGACTACAATCCCGCTGAGCCCGATCATCCCGATCATGGCCGTGGCCGTTAGGAAGACCGGGTTGGGGAACCCGCCGACCGGCCGGTTGACCAGGGCATTCAAGAGCCAGAAGCCGGGCAGGATGCCGATCAGCGTGAGCGGGATGGCCAGCATGATGACGATCGGCAGCAGCCGCGAGCCCGTCTGGAACATGAGGAGGATGAAGATGCCCACCTGCGCGGCGGCGAACGCCAGGCCCAGGTCGCGGAATACGTCGAGCGTGATCTTCCATTCCCCTTCGCCGGCCCAATCGACCGTGTAGCCGACGGGCAGCGCCCAGGGGTCGCCTCCGCCGGGGTTCAGCCAGGTGCGACTTTCGACGGGCCGGGGGCTCGCGGCGGGTTGAACGGCGGTCCCGTCGGGCTCGCGGTCCCATTGCATGTCGAGAATGGCATCGGCCGGCGGTCGGCCCGCGATCTCGGCAAACGCATAGGCCACGCGGCGGAGATTCTTGTGATAGATCGTCTTGCCGTCGACGCCCGTCTCGAGTTCGACCAGCGGCTCGGTCTTGACCAGTTGCCCGGCCTGGCCGACGAGATAGATCTGTTTCAGGTCCTCGATCGCCGATCGCATCTCGCGGGGCAACCGCAGCTCGATGGGCAACGGGTTGACCTCGCCCGGCGGGTGGATGGTCGTCACGGTCAGGCCGGACAGCGCGAGCTGTTGTGTCTGGGCGACGTCCTGCGTTGAGACGCCCGACAGGGCCGCCTTGTGCTTGTCGGTCACCAGCGTGTATCGCGTTTGATCGTCCTCGCCGCTGACGTCGACGTCAACCAGGCCCGGCTCGCGGTCCATCCGCGCGGCCACCGTCCGCGAGGCGGCGATCAGGTCGTCATACTTCGCGTCGTCCGGGCCGTAGATCTCGGCCGTGATCGTGGCGATGACCGGCGGGCCGGGCGGCACCTCGACCAGTTTGATCTTCGCGCCGGCCGCGTCGGCCAGGGCTTGCAGGTCGTTGCGGATCCGCAGGATCAGGCCGTGCGACTGCTGCGACCGGTGTTCCTTCGAGGCCAGGTTCACCCG
The DNA here is from genome assembly GCA_016931075.1 of Pirellulales bacterium. GTDB lineage: Bacteria > Planctomycetota > Planctomycetia > Pirellulales > Thermoguttaceae > JAFGFF01. Next base: position 23,554 of record JAFGFF010000268.1, read on the forward strand.
GATCTCGGCCAGATTCGATCCCCGGCGGAGGAAGTAGTGCCGGACCATGCCGTTGAAGTCCATCGCCGAGGGCACGCCCGCGTAAAGCTGATAGTCGCGGACCTCGTTCACCCCGGCCAGGTACCGGCCGATCGACTCGGTGACCGCCTCGGTGTCTTCGAGCGTTGTGCCCTCGGGCATGTCGACGAGCACCTGGAACTCGTTCTTGTTATCGTAGGGGAGCATTTTCAGCGGTACGACGCGCAGCGCGGGCAGCAACATGGCGCCGACCAGCAGGAGCATCACGGCCCCGAGCGTCGCCCACGACAGCCAGCGCCGGTCGAGGATCGGCCCCAGCATAGCTTTGGTGAAGCGGTACAACGGCCGGGCGGTCAGGTCGAACGCCGGTTCCTCGTCGCCCCCCTTCTCGTGCAGCCGGCGCAGGGCGACCAGGGCCAGCCACGGGGTAATCATGAAGGCGACTCCCATCGACGCCGTCACCGTCAAGGGTACGCACAGGGCCATCGGGGCCATGTACGGGCCCATCATGCCGGTAATGAACATCAACGGCAGGAAGCTCACGATGATCGCCAGCGTCGAGAGGATCAACGCCGGCCGGACCTCCTGGATCGCCCGAAGCACCGCGTCGCGCGGCGGCAGGATCTTCATGGCGAAGTAGCGGGCGATGTTTTCGACGTCGGTGATCGGGTCGTCGACCAGCAGGCCCAACGAGAGGATCAGCGCGAACAGCGTCACGCGGTTGATCGTGTAGCCGACCATCAGGTTGATGAACAAGGTAATACTGTAGCAGACCGGGATGGCCAGGGCGACGACCAGGGCGGCCCGCCAGCCGATCATCATGCCGATCAGCCCGATCACCGTCAGCACGGCGATGGCCAGCCCTTCGACCAGCTCGTTGACCTTGGCATTGGCCGTCTCGCCGTAGTCGCGGGTGATCCGGTAGAAGACGCCGTCGGGCAGGAACTTCGGGGCCAGTTCGGACATGCGGGCGTCGACGGCCTCGGCGACCCAAACGGCGTTGGTCCCTTTGCGCTTGGCCACGGCGATGTGTACGGCCGGGAAGAGTTGCCCCGGTTCGAGCGGCGCGGCCTTGGCGATGTCCTCGCCTTCTTCTTTGTCGTCCTCGTTCGCTTCAATCGGCCGGTCCTTGGCGTCGCGGGGGTTCTCGGCGGCCGGACCGAAGCCGATCCAACTGTAACTGTCCGCCTCGGCCGGGCCGTCGATCACGGTGGCGACGTCCTTGAGGTAGACGGGCCGGTCGCCCCATAACTGGATGACCAGATCGCCCAGCTCCTGGGCGTCGCGGATGAACGTCCCCGCCTCGACGACGTACTCCTTGTCCTGCTGCTCGTACTTTCCGGCCCGGAGCGTCACGTTGCTCGCCCTGAGGGCCTGGGCCACCTGCAAGGCCGACGTGTGCCGGCCGGCCAGGCGGACCGGATCCAGCTCGACGCGGATCGTCCGGGGCCGCCCGCCGATCACGGTGACCCGGTTCGTGTTCTCAATGGCCTGCAACTCGTTTTGAAGTTGTTCGGCCAGACGTCGCAGGTGGTGGTCGTCGTAGCGCTTCGTCTCGGACCAGAGGGTCAGGTTGACGATCGGCACGTCGTCGACCTCGACCGGTTTGACCACCCAACCGGTCACGGCGGGCGGAATCCGGTCGACGTTCGATTGGACCTTGTTGTAGAGCTTCACCAGCGAGTCTTCGCGGTCCTCGCCGACGTAGAACCGGACCGTCACGATGCACTGGCCCGGCTTGGACATCGAATAGACGTACTCGACGCCGTCGATCTGGTAGAGGAGCTTTTCCAACCGCGAGGTGACCTGCTGTTCGATCTCCTCGGACGAGAGGCCCGGCGCCGAGACCATCACGTCGGCCAGCGGCACCACGATCTGCGGCTCCTCCTCCCGCGGCGTCAGCCACAGCGAGGCGAGCCCCAGGATGAGCGACACGACGATCAACATGATCGTCACGTCCCCCCTCAAGAAGACCTCCACCAATCGGGTCATTAACGGCGTCTTGGCTTCCGTGCTGGTCATGGCGCTGGGTTAGTTGTGAGAGGAAAGAGGAAGGGGCCACAGATGAACGCAGATGAATGCAGAGAGAGTGTTTGACGCTTCATTGCATCACGGCTTTGTGACGGGGCAATTCGTGCAGTTCTTCTGTTGCGCGAGCTTATCCGGCCTCAGCAAAACCTTTTCCTTGGCATCGAGGCCGCTGAGGACTTCGACGCGGAGGGGCTGGCCTTGGGGGGTCCATTGGCCGGTGCGGCCGGTTTTGATCAAGCGGCGCTGGAGGCGGTTGCCGTCGACGACGACGTCGACCATTTCGAGCTGGCCGATCCGTTCGATGGCCGCTTCGGCCAGGCAGAGGTGTTTTCGAGGACCGATCGGGATCTCGACGCGGCCGAAAAGCCCTTCGATCAGACCTTCGGACCGGGGCAGCGCGATCTTGACCAAAAACGAACGGCTGGCCGCCTCGGCCTGCGGGACGATATGCTCGACCGTGCCGATGACCTCTTTGTGAGCCTTGCCGTTTTCGTCTTCTTTCTTCGAACTTCCGATCAGGACCTTCACTTTGTCGCCCCGCTTGATCTTGTCGAGCAGGCTTTCGACCACGGGCACTTCCAGCCGTAGGGAGCCTGGGTCGTAGAGTACCAGCAGGGGTTGGCCCGGCACGGCCATGTTGCCCGGCTCGGCCAGTCGGTCGACGACCACGCCCGCCTGCGACGCCCGGATCGTCGCGTCGGAGAGCCGTTTCTGGGCTTCGGCCACAGCGCTCTGGGCGCGTTGGACGTTGTTTCGAGCGACCTTGGCGCTGCTGAGCGACCGGTCGTATTGGCTCTGGCTGATGGCGTTGGTCTTGACCAGGCTCGCGTCGCGCCGCAGGGTGATCTCGGCCTGGTCCCGCTCGGCTTCGGCCGCGGCCAGGCTGGCTTGGGCCTGGCGAAGTTGGGCCTGCAGGTCGACGTCGTCCAACAGAACCAGAACGTCTCCCTTGGCGACCTCCTGGCCGGCCACGACGTTGATCTTGGTGATCCGCGCCATGACACGGGACGAGACCTCGCTTCGGTTCGCCGCTCGAAGGGTCCCGACGGCTTCCTCCGTATCGTCCTTCGCGACCTCGTGGACCTCGTCCGTCTGGGCGCCGTCGAGCAAGAGCCGAGGTTCGATGGGTGCCTCGCCGGGCGGGATTTTCTTATTCCAGGTGACCGAGATCGACACGGCCTTGGTGGCCACGACCACCGAGGCGACCAGGATGGCGATCCCCACCGCCCACAATAACAGTGTCCCGGCCCAATCCCACGCCGCCGCGATCCATCCGCGTTTCATCGTGTCTCTCCGTTTGCCGGCCTTGCCAGCTTTGTCGGAAAAGGGGTTTTTATATTACCGTCAATACCCTACCGGGGGAGCCGAAAAGAGTCAATCCGAGACGGCGTGAGTGCGATCGGACAAGTGCCGTGTCCACGGGGGCTGGCGTGGACACTTCGCTGAGTTGCTTCAAGCCGGGAGCCATGCCCAGACAACCGCCTTGGCGGCGGATGGGCATGAGATTGAGACCAGCCTTGCCAACATGCCCATCCGCCGCTGAAGCGACGTCTGGGCATGGCACCCGCGTGGCGATGGGTGCATTCCGCACTTTGCACAATGGAGAACGCTATTCATCGGAATCCCTACTGGGCTGAAGGCCCTGCGGTTCTCCCAGCCCAGGGCATCGCCCTGGGGACCGTGTGGGTAAAACCTCGGTATGTCCGGCACAAGCCAGGTAGGCCGGGTCGTGACCCGGCTTGGCGGGGTTCGGTTTGCGCGATTCCCGCCGGGTCACGACCCGGCCTACGAATCGCCTTACTCCGCCTGCCGGTCGGTCGGGAACTTGGTGGCCCAGCGGTCGCGCAAGAGGTCGGTCAGGTGCTGGCAGGCGTCCGGCGGCACGTCGACGGCGTGGCCCTGGGCGTAGAGGGCGATGGTGTGCTCGAGGTTTTCGATCAGCGTCCGGCAGGCCGCGCACCCGGCCAGGTGGCGGTCGAGTTTCGCACTTGTCTCCTTGTCCAACTCCCCGTCAAGATACTCGTTGACGATGGCCAGGATTTCTTCGCAATGTATCACGTCCAATACCTCCGAGGCCAGCAACAACAGGACGGCCGGTCGGCTAGGGGAACGGCACTTCCCCGTCAGGTGCGGTGGCTCCTCCACAAAGCCACGGCACGCCGCTGCGATGACCGGCGACTAGAAGCCCCGTTTGGCAAAGGAAGCCAATCCGGGCAGAATCTCCCGCCCCGCGCAGACCCGGAGCGCTTCGGTGTCACTCTGTTTCGATGCGTCCGGTTGCAGGCTGGTTACAGAAATCTGGGAATTTGACCTCAATGGCCCCTCCTTGGAGGTACACTTGCGTATGAATGACGCTATTATGGTCGAAAATCCGACTCCCGAGTCTCCCGAGGCGCGCCAGACGCTGGAACGCCCGCCGGTGGTGGGCCGGGTGCTGCATGTGATCAACGGGGAGCACTATTCGGGGGCCGAACGGGTCCAGGACTTGTTGGCGGCCGAGCTACCCCGGCTGGGATTCGACGTCGGGCTGGCCTGCGTCAAGCCGGGCCAGTTCGCCCAAATGCGTCAGGCCCGGGACGTGCCGCTGGTGGATCTGCCCATGCGGGGTCGGTTCGACCTGCGTCCGGCCTGGCGGTTGGCCCGGCTGGTCCGCAGCAAGGGCTACGACCTTCTGCACGCCCACACCCCACGAACCGCCATGCTGGCCGCGTTGGCCTGCCGGTTGAGCGGGGCGAAGCTGGTTTATCACGTCCATAGCCCCACGTCGCGCGACTCGACCCGGCAGTGGCAGAACCGGCTGAACGCCCTGATCGAGCGTCTTTCGCTCCGCCGGGCGTCGGCCCTGATCGCCGTTTCGTCTAGCCTGGGCCGGCATGTATGCCAGGAGGGTTTCCCCGAGTCGCTGGTCACCGTGGTGCCCAACGGCGTGCCTGGTCGGGCGGTTCGACCGCCGCGTGAGACCACTGCATCAACCTGGACGCTCGGCACGCTAGCCCTGTTCCGGCCGCGAAAGGGGACCGAGATCCTGATCGAAGCCCTTGCCCGGCTGCGGGCCGAGGGCCTGCCGGTACAGCTTCGGGCGATCGGCGGGTTCGAGACGCCCGACTACGAACGGAAGCTCCAGGACCTAGCCCTGCGGCTCAAGGTGAACGAGGCGATCGAGTGGACCGGTTTCCGGCGGGACGTCGATGCCGAGTTGGCCCAAATGGACGCTTTCGTCCTGCCGAGCCTTTTTGGGGAAGGGCTGCCGATGGTTGTGCTCGAGGCCATGTCGGCAGGCGTGCCGGTTGTGGCCAGCCGGGTCGAGGGCATCCCCGAGACGATCCGCGACGGGCAAGACGGCCTGATCGTCGAGCCGGGCGATCCCGAGGACCTTGCCCAGGCGCTCGGGCGGCTCATCCGAGGCGAGGCCGACTGGGAATCGCTCCGCCTCAGCGCCCTGGCCCGACACGCCGAGCACTTTTCCGCCCGAAGCATGGCCCAAGGCGTGGCCGAGGTGTATCGGCGCGTGCTGGCGAAGTAGGCCGTTCTTACATCGGGTGCCATGCTCCACGCTTGCGTGGACATGTTTTCCTGGGAGTATCGCGGCCTCTGCATGTCCACGCAAGCGTGGACATGGCACCCATGCAATGGAGACGTGCCCTCACCTCGGCCCTTTCCCCGAAAGGAAAGGAAGAACGTGAACTATTCCGCGATGATCCAGGCGGCTTCGGGCTCTTCCTGGCCGTCCTCTTGCTGGGCGGTCGTCGACGTGGGCGTCGACGACGACGTGGCGTCGGGCTTCTGGCTGCTTTGCACTCGTTCGACCAGGACGTTGAACTCCTCGGCAAAGTCTTGCCAGAAGTCGCCGTCGCGGAAGCGGATCGGCTCGACGTGTTCGCCCCGGGCGAGTTCACGCATGCCGCGACGCAACCGAAGCATCGGCCCGGCGAAACGGTTGCTCAGACGGATGATGTCGACCACGACCAGCGGCACCATCACCAACGAGACGATCAGCGCCGGTCCGTAGTGGAACCACATGTCGTCCAGATGCGTGTAGAACATCCGGGCAGGGCCAGTGACGATCCGCCAGCAGAGCAGCATCATCGTCATGGTGCCGATGCAGACCATCCAGTAGAGGATCACGCGCCAAACCAGCGCGCCTTGTACTTTCGGATCAACGAACAGGTGCTTACGCGAAGCTTTCTTCGACGGGGATGACGACATGGGACTCGGGCCTCCGTCAGGATTTCCGGTGGGGGTTCACGCGAGACGTCCCGCCACTCGGCAGGCCGCCAACCGCCGTGATGCGTACTCGCATCGCGCACGACTGTCTCTAGAAGAATAGCTCACAGGGCAAGAAATGCCGGCTAGCGAGCCGATTCTCACGGTTCGAGTTGTGCAGGTCGTAACGATTGCAGGCCGTGGAAGACGGTGACAGGGTTCCATGCTCCACGCTTGCGTGGGCATGTTTTAGTGGCTTGCTCCGGTTCCACATGCCCACGCAAGCGTGGAGCATGGCACCCAAAATCTCCGCTGGGTGGAGCACTACTGGTTGACCGCCGTGCCTTCCACCCAATAGTGCAGCGAGACAGGCTGGCTGCCATGGGTGATGATCGTGCAGGCCGTGATTTGGCCCTGGCCGCCTTCGTTCAGAGTGGGCGGATCGCTCTCCCAGTGACCTTCGCCCAGGAACTGATCGCCCTCGTCGGCCACCGTGAAATGGACCATCACCTTGGTTCGCGGCGACGTGTCCTGGTTGGTCACCACACCCCAGATCAGCAGGTTTCCCTCGCTCCAGGTAGCTCGTTCCAGGGAAAAGGTAAGCGGCATGTCAAGCGGGGTCATGTCCTGCGTGTTCAGTTCGATCGGCGTGTCGGCCGAGAGCGGACCCACGAACAACATCATGACGGCAACCGCACCAAACCATCGCAACGCCCGTGTCGAAAAACTCATGCTGCACCTCCGCGTTTGGCGCCGGAGCAAGAGAGCCTTGCTCGGACTAGAAAAGACAACTACAGAAAGTGTAGCTTATGCCCTCGACCGGGGGGCCGAGACCGGAAAGAAACACCGGAATGCCCATCCCGTCGGTTAGGGCCGGCTCCGCCAGACCTTCCAGGAGGTCCGCAACATGCCGGGCATCGTGCCCAGCAGGTAGGAGAGCCAGCTCTTGTAGGGCAGCCGGAACTCGGGCACGGGCTCCATCTGGATCGCCTTCTGGCGGTCGCAGGCCAACAGGCACAGGCCGCAGCCGATGCATCGGGCCGGTTCGTGGGTGAGCGACTTCGCTGGAACGTCGACCGTGATCGCGCCCATCGGGCAGGCCTTCGCACAGCGGCCGCAATGGATGCACGCCTCGGTGTCGAAGCGGGGCATGAAGTGGGGCGGCGCCATCATGCCCGGGGCGTTGAACTCGTTGACCGTCCGCATCGCTTTGCAGCAACACCCGCAGCACGAACAGGACGCCTGGCCACTGCTCGATGCGACGTTCATGATCCAGGTGACCAGCCCGTGCGACTCGGCCTCGCGTTTGACGTCCAACAGGGCCTGTTTCGAGATACTACGGAGCCAGCCGGCTTCGATTCCTTGCGCGGCCCACTTGCCCATCGGGGTGCAGACTTCCAACGGCCGGTCGCACGCCGTGCCGACCGAAGCGTTCGCGATCCGGCACTGGCAATAGCCCACGCCGAACGTGTCGTACTGGTCGAGCACGACTTCGAGCCGGTCGGCGGGCAGGGCGGCCGGATGGGCCCCGACGATGCCGCCGATGGGCAGGAACCGGATCATTGAAGACCGTTTCTGCTGGTAGTCGACCATGTAGCCCGTCTCGTACAGGGACTCGAACAGCTCAGCGAAACGCCGGTGCCAGTCGTTCATTTCGTCGGGCGCCTGGCCGATCAGCACCATCTCGAAAATGCCCGGCATGACCGGCATCAACCGATAACGTCGCTGCTCGGTCGGCCCTTCGCAGCCGATCGTCCGAAGTTCCGAGGCCATGCGTTCGAGTATCGGTTCGATTTCCTCGACGGGGCGTCTCGCAGCCCGGGCGATTTGCTGGGCCGTGCGACCGCGCATCTTGCCCACGTGCCGCGCGACAGCCGCCTCCTCTTCGGTGAACGTGTGCGTAACGAAAGCCATGAACTCGTCGCAGATCGGCGGACCCATCAACAACGGGCTGGAGAGCTTTTGCGCCAAGTCGCGATGAACCTGCGAGACGTTCGGATAGTCGTCCACCTTCCTCGTCCGCAACGTCTTCGCCCTCGGCGGCGTCGGCCCGATGATACTCTGCTCGACCTGGATGACGCGCCGGGTGGTGGACGGTTCGCTCATGATGGACTTTTTCTGATAATCGAGGGACTAGGCCGTCATTTGGCGATATGTCGTGTCTCCCTTATACCCGGTCCGAATGCCCTGGATCAAGACGGCATTGTTGACCGAGGGGCTATGGATCCATTTTCGGTTCACCCTCTTCCGGCACCAGGTCAATGACCACGATCTCGGGCCGGCAGCAGAAGCGAAGCCGAGGGGCGGGGCCGCGTTCCAGGCCGGTGCCGCGGGAGACGATCAGCTTTCGGCCTTCGGAAAGTTCGGTCACGCCCGAGGCCCAGTTGCGGGGGACGCGACAGCCGGTGAAGATGGGCCCGAAGCCGGGGATTTGGACCTGGCCGCCGTGGGTGTGCCCGGCCAGCAACAAATCGCCCTCGGTGGTTTCTATTGCATAATTCGGCGCGTGACCGAGGACGACATGAAAGCGGTCGGACGAAGGCGTAGGAATTCGTATACCGTTGCGAAACGAGTCGTTCACCGCAAGGCACGTCAGCCGGATGCCGGCCACGTCGAAGGTCCGGGTGCGCGGGACCGGCATGACGGCCGTGTTTTGGAAGAGAAGAAACCACGGATTCCAAACGTCGATGTTACCTCCGATGGCAAAGGCGCCTTCTTTGCCGTTAAAATCCAGTTCTTTCAAGAGGTTGTTCATCACCTGGGCCTGATCGTTCCATTTGCACCCAGGGATGCTGAGATAGTCGCCGGCTAGGAGAAGCACGTCCGGTTGCTGTTCCATCACGGTCTGGAGCACCCGACGCTCGTAGGGGCCGATCGCGTCGGTCTGGAAATCGGCCAGGACCACGATCCGCACGGGCCGCTCGATCTTCGGGCTGGCGATCCGGTGGTGCGTCACTTCGAGCCAGGTCGGCTCGATAAAGAAGGCATGGATGCCCACGCCTACGATTCCCACGGCTGTCACGACCGACAGCAAGGCAGTTTTCCGCGCCGTCCGCCGCAAGAGCCACGCGCAAATGGTTAGCAGGACCGGTCCGTGAAGAAATAAAGCGCAGGCGACCAGACTGGCCGTGTAGAAAGACAAAAGGCCTCCGGTGAAGCCCAATGCTAATACTCCTACTGTCACCCCGCCGGCGAGCAGGGACGTCCACCACGACCAGGCTGTTCGTTTACAAAGAAGAATGGCGGCGATCACGGCCAGGTCGACGACCAGAATCGCCAGATTGTATGAGAGCGGAGCAGTAATCATCGACACGATTGTCCGGGGGCCGGCCTCCACAAGGAGTGATCGCCCGGGGGCTCAGGAGTGGTTCCGTCACCCTGACCGTGTTCCCGAGAAGTGGAAGCCGAAAAATGGGGGTTCCTGCCTTGCCCCCCGACTATGGCAGCGGAGGCATGACGAGTCAGTCGGCATTATACCCGAAAACGGGCCCGTGGCATCGGCCAGTCCCGACATGCCCCCAGCCGTGACGGTTGGGGCCTTGTCAGCCAGGGGGTCATCTCGCACAATAGGGGCCTTCGGCGAACGGGTGCCACTGCTGGCTTGTCCAGCAGTGTTTCCTAAAGCTTTTTCACTTCGCACTGCTGAACAAGCCAGCAGTGGCACCCAGCAGAGCATCGGGGCCCGGGCCATTTTTCCTCTTACCAACTGGACTCTCGCACCATGGAAGGCATTCCCGTTCTCTGTGTCCGGGGCGACTGCATCGCCCGGGCTTGGGAAAACTCGCTTTTGGAACTCTATCGAGCAGGCGGCGACGTCTCAACCCAGTACGACAAGCCCGACGACCCGCCCAGCAAGGATGCGACGATGATCCTCACCGTCGAGAACCCGCTGGCCGAGCCGCGGATCCACCGCGATTTCCCCGGCGGATTCGAGGAGCTGCAGGAATACGTCATGGAGGTCTGCGAGGGCATCAAGGACCATTGCGTTCGCGATCCCGACGACCCAGACGACACACGGTGGGAATATACCTATCACCAACGGCTCTTCGGCTACGCCGCGCCGACGATCGAACCGATCGACCAGATCGAGGGCCTCTGCCGCCAACTGGCCGACGCGCCGCACACCCGCCGGGCGCAGGCCGTCACCTGGAAGGTCTGGGAAGACCGCCACTGCTACGACCCGGCCTGCCTGCAGAGCGTCTGGTGCCGTATTACCGAAGCGTCAGGCCGGCGCGTGCTGAGCATGAACGTCCGGTTCCGCAGCAACGACGCCTACAAGGCGGCCTTCATGAACATCTTCGCCCTGGTCCAGCTCCAGGCGAACATCGCCGCCCGGGTGGCCGAGCTGTCGGGCGTACCGGTCGCACTGGGCCGCTACTGCCACATGGCCGACAGCTACCACATCTACGGCTCGAACCTGGCCGAGTTCGAAGGCCGGTTCCTCGGCGCGATCGAAAAGCGCACGTTCGAGCAACGGACCATGTGCTACGAGGACGTTCGCGACATGATGGAAGAAGCCCGGCCCACTATTCTTGAAAAGGCCCAACGCATGGGCCGTAACGGGGCGTGAAGACGACGAATCCCCCAGCGTATTGGGTGCCATACCCAGACGTCGTGTCAACGACGGATGGGCACGGCACCCGGTGACGTTCCTCTGTAGGGAACGCACTCCGTGGCGTTCCGGGTTTTTGGATTAGACCAGGAACGCCACGGAGGGCGTTCCCTACAGATTAATTGCGCGGTGTGAATTGCCGTCAGCCTTCTTTCATCAGACCGTTACGGTCCCGGCATCGGCATGGGCATCGGGCCCATGGGACCGCCCATCGGCGGACGGTAGCCGGGGAAGCCCCAGGGGAACCAGGGCGGGTTGGGCAACTGGCCGAGGCCGTAAGGGTTGACCCAAGAGCCGAACGGGGTCGTCCAGGGACCTTGCGGATTGCCCCAGGGACCGTAAGGCGTCGCGCCGGCCCGATAGGGATATTCCCACTCGCCGTAGGGACGAATGAACTCGCCTTCGCCCCACGTCTCGACCAGGTGGAGGTTGTCGGCCGTGCCGCCGGGGCCTCGCTGACGGATCCGATGGTGGTGATAGCCGCTTCGCTTGTAGTTCGACTCGGGCGTCGTGTAAGGCGTCGTCCCGGGCGAATACTGCGCCACGCGATTGCCCGAGGCCGGGTCATGGCTGTAGTACGACTTCTTGAAGGCCCAATCGGCCGCCGCGGGCAAGGCCGTGACCAGAAGGCCGAGGACAGCAAGGCTGACCAGTGTGAGTTGCCTTTGCGGAGTTCGTTGCCTAAACAGAGTTTGTTGCTTAATCATGGGGGAGAGTCAATCTGCTGGGAGATAAGAAAGCTCGCGTCGTTCCGTCCCAAAGTCTCCTTGTCGAGGGTCTTTTAATATTGTGTTCTCACACTTCGCTGGGTGGCACTGCTGGCTTGTCCGAGGGTGTCCGGGAATTCGATTTTGTAGGAGGCGACTCCTGTCGCCGATCGGGAGTTCGGAACATCTTCGGCGACAGGAGTCGCCTCCTACAAACTGTAATGTTGTGTTCTCATTCGTCGTAACACCATTCATTGCTCGACCGTGCGCTCGACCATCAGGCCGGTGTGGTCGGGCAGGTTGACTTTTTCCGGCACGTAGATGTAGCGTTCGCCTTCGTCCAGTTCCGGAAGTTGGATTCGCAGGGGCTTGAAGATCTTCTCCATGAACTCTTCGTGCGTCTTCGGCGGTCGGCCGTGTTCGGCGATGTAGAGCTTCAAGCTGTAGACGATCCGGTTCAAGTCCATCCGGTCCTGTGCCCGCCAGTAGGAGGCCAGAGGAACCGTGATGATCCGCGGTCCGCTGTAGTTGCCCTTGCCGCTTCCGATGTTCGCCTTCTCCTGAACCACGTTCAATCCAGCCGCCGGCGTGGTGTGCATTTGCAGCCCTTCGTTGCCCATCTTCGGGGCGGGCAGAGCCGGCACCGGCTCGATCGGAGCGGGAGTCTCCACCGGCGGAGGCGTCTCGACCGGCATGGGAATCTCAGGTGGCGCGGGCGGCAAGGCCGGATCGGCGTCCGGCTCGGGCTGGACCGGCGCCGGCGGCGATTGGGCCGTCTTGGTGTTCGTATTCGCATTGGTGGAGTTGACCGGGGGCGGGTCGACCGAGTCGCAGCCCGCCCAGACCAGGCACATCGACATCAATACACAAACCGCGGCAATCCGTTTCATGGCTAGGTTCCTGTTTTTGTTTCGGGGTCGTCTTCCGGCTCGACTTCGGCCGGGTCCACCGTCACGCGTTGCATCTTCCGCATCGACCGGACCACCGGCAGGCTGGGCCGGGCGGTCGTGGTCGATTTGTCTATTTCGCCGGGCGACTCGACGTCGAATCGCCATTGTTCCATCTGCCGCAAGACCGGCTGTTCCGTCAGGTTGTAGCCCAACGGCGTCAAGGCCACGTGGCCGGCCGACAGGACCGATAGGTCGGTCTCGTCGGCGAATCGGGCCGCCGGTTTGCCGGTCGCCCAGTAGTAATGCCGCCCCCAAGGGTCGGTCCGCTGCTCGTACTCGTCGCCGTAGCGGCTCGTGTCCATCGGCACGCAATGGATCTCAGGCGACTGCTTCTCAAGTGCCGCGATCGGGATGTTGAGGCTGAACAGCCGGGGGTCGGGTCCTTTCTGGGCGAGGACCTGTTCGATAATGTCGGTGGCCAATCGGGCCGCTCGTTCAAACGGGGCCTGCTCGTCGAACTCCAACGAGACGGCCACGCTCGTGATTCCAAAAAAGGCCCCTTCGATCGCCGCCGCGACCGTGCCCGAGTAGAGCACATTGATCCCGGCGTTCAGTCCACCGTTGATTCCGCTGACGACGAGGTCGGGCGTTTGGGGGCAAAGTTCGTTGACGGCCAGCTTGACGCAGTCGGCCGGGCTGCCCTCGACGGCCCAACCCCATCGGGTCGATCCGTGGTAGACCTCCTTGACGATCAGGGGTGTCAAATAGGTGATCGAATGGCCCACGCCGCTTTGTTCGGTCGCCGGGGCCACGACACACACCTGACCCAACCGCTGCAACTGCCGTTCCATGGCCGCCAGGCCCGGGGCGTGGATTCCGTCGTCGTTGGTCAGTAAAATGAGCACCGGTAGGCCGACCCCCTCTCCGATAGGACTCGAGAACCGGCCCAGCCGCGTGCCAGACCGACCCGTTCATCATAGCCACGCCCCCCGCGCCTAGCAACGCCCGGCGACGCAAACCCTTGTGTTGTCGGAAGTTTCGAGAACCACCCTGTCGGCAGGGGTCCGAGGACCTGATCGCCAATTGACCCGGAGAAGAAGGACGGTTTCCGACCATTCGATCCGTAAACCACCATCGGCCATTTACCAGTACAATAGGCCTGATCCGGCCTACCGGACCAGCTCGGCAGTCCGACGACCCGAGCCAAGGTTGTCCTTTTTCAACACCATGTGTTGCCAGAACGCGACACGCAACCGCTGATCCTTCCATGGATTGATGTCAGAAAAACCCGTAGGCCGGGTCGTGACCCGGCAAGGCTGGAACCGCTGGGTCACGACCCGGCCTACTTGCTTTGTTCTGTAGGGAACGCCCTCCGTGGCGTTCCGCGGGCCTCGGAAATTGGGCCAAACTCGCGGTTCACGGAACGCCACAGAGGGCGTTCCCTACAGTGACAGTGATGACTTCAATTCGAGAAGTTGTTCTTCAACGGATCCTGAGAACGATACCTAGACCTAGGGAGTAAACACCATGCCTCGTCCGCTAAGTCTGTTCGTGATTACCGTGCTCTTCGCCACCTCGGTCGTGATGGCCGACGAGGCATCTACACCGGAGAAACCCGAGGCCAAGAAAGCGGCCGACGCGCCGCGGCTGCAGTGTTGGATCGATCTTTATCAGGCGGAGCCCTTGCCGTACCATGCCGTGCTGGCCGACCTGGCCACGGCCCGGGTGGTCTACTTGGGCGAGAGTCACGGGGTGGTCCGGCATCACGGTCTTCAGGAGCGGATCGTGGCCGACCTGGCCAAGCGGAACGTCCCGCTCGTTTTGGGATTGGAACAGATGGAAGCGATCGACCAGCCCCACCTGGACCGTTACGCCCGGGGCGAGATCGATTTCGAGGAGCTGGCCAACGTGACCGACTGGAGCCACACCTGGTCGAACTACACCGACTACCGCCCGGCACTCGAGGCGGCCCGGAAGGCCAAGGCGCCGATCCTGGCCCTGAACGCCCGGGCGACGACCATCCGTCGCGTAGCCCGGGGCGGCGGCGTCGACAAGCTGGCCCCCGAGCTTCGCAAGGAACTGCCCGAGGAAATGAAGCTCAACGATCCAGACTACATGAAGTATCTGAACCTGCGGATGCCGGTCCACATGGCAGCCACCCGCGAGCGGATGCGTCCCATGTTCGAGGCCCAAATGGCACGGGACGAGATGATGGCCTCGGTCCTGGCGACGTTTTTGAACTCCGAAGCTGGAAAAGACCGCACGGCGGTCGTCCTCTGCGGCGGGGGCCACGTCTGCTTCGGCCTGGGCACGCCCGACCGGGTCCGCCGGCGGATGCCCGGCGTCAAGGACAGGATCATCCTCATGACGTCCAGCGGCGACGTGAAGATGACGCCCTCGATGAAGGCCGTCACCCGCCCGGTGCGCGTCACCCACGACGATCTCCGCGCGATCGGCCGCCCGATCGCCGATTATTTGCATGTGACGAGCCTGAAGAAGGACAACTAGAACCTCGTAGTTTTCGTAGGGTGGGGCACACTTGCCCCACCAGTTTCATGCCTTGCGATATCCTGGTGGGGCAAGTGTGCCCCACCCTACGGATTCTCTCTCAAATAACAATGAATAGGAATCGAATATGAAAGACCTTTTTCAACTGAAGACCTGGGCGGGGGCGTTGACGATTGGATCGTTCGTCGTGATGGCGGTAACGGGCGTGATGCTGTTCTTCCACGTGAACGTCGGGCTGAGCAAGCTGGCACACGAATGGTTGGGCTGGGTCCTGATCGTGGGAGGGCTTGCCCACGTGGTGGTCAATTGGAAGGCCTTTCTCGCCTACTTCCGCAAGCCGGCGTCCGTCGCCATTGTGGCGATCCTCTGCGTTGCCATGGGGGCGGCCTTCCTCGCGCCCGGCCGACCGCCTCGGCACCGGACCGCCTTCAATCCCAGCGCGTTCGAGCAGGCTCCGTTGCACCTGATGGCCCAGGTTGCCAAATGCACGCCCGAGAAGGCCGTCGAACGGCTCAAGGAAAAGGGTATTCAGGTCGAGAACCTCGAACAGACCATCGCCGAAATCGCCTCGGCCAACAGCCGGCTTGGCATGGAAGTCCTGGCCATCATCCTCGGCCAATCTTCCGGAGGCCACCACTAGTCCTCGTCCGGACTCACGTGTGGAAATCCTTCATCCCGCGTCTCCTTGGCCCAATCGAGCAGGAGACGGCGGTGGCGGTTGAGGATCTCGTGATGGGCCGGGTCGGGGGCCAGGTTGCGAGTTTCGCCGGGGTCGGTTTGCATGTCGAAAAGCTGCTCGCGATGCTGGCCGCTTGAGTAGACACAGTATTTGTAGCGGTCGGTCCGAACCATCCGGCCGGTGCCACCCGGCTTGTTCTTGCCGTAGGTGAACATGGTCTCGGCCACGACGTGCTTTCGCGGCATTTTTATTTTCTCACCCTCGATCACCGGCCGCCACGAGAGGCCGCGCATGGACGAAGGTTGCTTCACGCCGGCGAAGTCGAGGATCGTGACGGGGATGTCCAGGGCGGTCGAAACCAGCTCGGCCGAGACCCGACCTTTCGGTCCGCCGGGTACGCGGAAGAGCATCGGCACACGGGTGGTCTGGTCGTAAAGGACCTGCTTCTGGTTCCACCGATGTGCGGCCACGCCTTCGCCGTGGTCGCTGGTGAACAGGACGACCGTGTTGTCGGCCAGGCCCGCCTCGTCGAGCACGTCGAGCACCTGGCCGATCTGCCGGTCGACCTTCTCGACCAACCGGTAGTAGCCCCAGAGGTACTGCCGCCACTTCAGTTCGTCCCAGTCGGCCGTCGGATAATACTTCGGCTCCTTCTTCTGCATCGCCCGGATCAACGACGGCTCGTCCCGCGGCACGTCGAAATTGGCCGGCAGCGGCGGCAGCTTGGAAAGTTCGGTCGGCGGCTGGCCGATCGGTCCATCGGGCAGATTCTGTCCCCGGGCAAGCTCGCACACGTTGTGCGGGTTCATGAACGACACGGTCAGGAAGAACGGCTTCGTGTGCTTGCGTCGCAGGAACGCCAGGGCCGCTTCGGTCTTGGCCGGATCGAGCCCCACCTTGTCGGCCTCGACGTAGCCGGCCTTCTTGAAGGACGTGCCGACGTGCCACTTGCCTAGGTAGGCACAGTGATAGCCGGCCTCGCTCATGAGCTTGCCGAGCATGGGGAACGCCCCGCGTATCTTCCGCCCGTTATTCACCGCGCCGATCTCATGCGGGAACCGGCTTGTCTGCAGACTCGATCGGCACGGCAGACACAGCGGCTGCGTCACATACGCCCGATCGAACCGTGTGCCCGACGCCGCCAGCTTGTCCAGCCCGGGCGTTTCCAGGTCCGCGTTGCCCGTGCAACTCAAAGCCGTGGCCGCCTGCTGGTCGGTCAGGATGAGCAGGATGTTGGATTTGGTGTGTAACGTATCCTCATTCGCGGTTGACACATTCAACCCCAACGTTCCGTACCACGCGGAAAGCAGCGCGACTGCGACGGAAACCGTTCGACAAAGACCCATTCGATGCATCGTTTTGATTCCCATTGTCCACAATTCCCAGAAGGATGCCTCGCCTTAGGAAACGCCAACTCCGCAGGTGAGTCGTATAAGTCCACCTCCAAGGCACCGATTACACAAGCCACCGACTGCACCCCTGAGCCTACCACACTGTGCGGCCGATTGCACGTTCATTTCTTGGACCGCCACTGCGACCCGTCGGCTTGCCAAAACCGCAAGCTTGCCCATTCGGTTTCCCATTCCTTTTATCGCTTGCCTTTCGCTCCTGTTCCCTAATCGACTGCCGGCGGCCTCGCCACGATGTTGCTTATGCCGATAGCCGAGTGCTTGATGGATTCATCTTGGATGCGCTTCTGTCTCTGGCGGTGATTCCACTCGTCTTTCTCATGCGCCGCTCGGTGACCGAAGACACCGAATCTTTGGCGTAGGTGCAACCGGGAGGAAAACAGGCGACGGGCGTTCCCGGCGCGCACAGACAGTGTTGGCCGTGTCAACGACCTCGATCGGCGCCGCTTCGGAGCGGACAAACTGGCATGAGACGTGACCCGGTCAGGTGGTCCTTGCTAATGCCAGGTATGGGTTTCTTGCGCGTGCAAAGGTGGTCCGCGTGGTGCGTTAAGGTGTCGCTGAAAGAGGCGTGACTTGGGATGAACCCTTGGAATCCGGGGGATTCTTATGCGTTCTTTTTTAAGTTCTGCCGAAGCAGTTACACACCACGAATGGAGGGCCACGCTCCGTCGTGGCCGGGTGCACCGAATGACGCGGCCACGACGGAGCGTGGCCCTCCAGGCCGGCCGGGCGCCATGCCCAGACATCGCTTCAGCAAGGGATGGGCATGTTGTTCGAGATGGCAGCGCCGACATGCTCATCCGCCGCTGGCGGGCTGTTGAACATAAAGACTGTGTCCTGGGCGGCGTCTGAGCATGGCACCCTGGTTGAAAACCGCTCGTTTTCGCGTGGGCGCTGAAAAATCGGGGGGGCTGAGCGTCAGCCGACGCCGATCCCGAATCGTGGATGCGTGATTTTCCTTGTGCGCTCAATCCTGGTTGAAAACGGCTTGATATTCCATCAACGCGCGCATCCCCGGGTTTTGTGACGGCGAACGCAGACAATATTTCCGAACCGCGGATGCGTGGTTCTCCCTGAGCGCTCAATCCTGGTTGAAAACGGCTTGTTTTAGCATGGACGCTGAAAATTCGGAGGGATTCGAGCGTCGACCGACGCCGATTCCGAATTGCTCCTGTGCAGCGTCGCCCGGGCACTGCATCTGGGCACAAAACCACTTGATTTAGCCTGTGCCCTCGTTCCATCCCACCCGGCCGGCGTGCATCCGGCTCGGGCACTGCATCTGGGCTCAAAACCGCTTGATTTGGCCAGTACCCTCGTTCCCTCCAGTCCGGCGGACATGCCGCGAGCCAGGAGGGCTCTTTGTTGGGGGATTGACGTTGGTCGAGGTTCCTCTTCCGCCGGGCGGCTGGGGTATTTACCCCAGGCTGCTTGAATTGCAGCCCTAGCATCTGGGGCAAATAC
>JAFGFF010000033.1 GCA_016931075.1 Pirellulales bacterium
GAGCACGAACGTCGCGCCGACCGTAACCATCGGCGCTGGCCAGATCTCGCCCCACACGATCTCGGAACGCCTCAACCTGGATGAGTTCCGCCAGGCCTGCCGCGTGGCCTTGCGACTGGCGGTCGCCACCGACTGATACGCGTTCTCGCTAGTTCCGTAGGTCAGGCACAGCCAGTGCCAGTGAATACAATTTGACGTTTCTATTCCGTCTTTTTAGCGTCTAGGCATGGCGCCTGGCAGCAACCCATACCTGTAGGGAACGCCCTCTGTGGCGTTCCGGTGTTGAAGGCAACAATCCTGCAGAAACCGCAGGAACGCCACAGAGGGCGTTCCCTACAGGGTGTTCGATTCATGTCAGGCACAGTCCGACGTGTACCCCCGAAGTGGGGTTGCATGCTCCGTGCGGCTATCGGTCCCACCTCCACTGGCCAAAATGGCCTGCGTCGACTATGATGGAGTTTCTGAGGACTGTGGCCCCCTGGGAAGGTGGGCCGCATACGCTCCTCCGTCCGACTCGGGGTGGGTCGCCATCCCACGCCGCCAACCCCCGCGAGGGTACACAATGGCTCGCAAAGTTGTAAGTCGTAAGCAGTTGCGAGAGGAGAACGACGCTGCGGAACGCTCTAAGACCACCTCGAAAAAGAGCGAAACGGCGACCAAGACGACCAAAACGGCTACGAAGGCCAAAAAAGCTCCGGCCAAACGCAAAAGCCGAGCCAAGTCGGCCAAGGAAGTCCGACTGAAGGCCTTTTGGGGTGTGTTCAACCAGTCGCTCCGCCGGGTGGCCCTGTTCGAGTATGCCGATCGGGCGGCTGCCGACGAAAAGGCCGAGCAACTCAGCACGTCCCAGAAAACGCCGCATTTCGTCGGGCTGGTCAAGGAAGTCATCGAGGAATAGGGCGGCGCTGGGCCGCTTCCCCCTCGCTCCCCTCCTTTTCTTGACGCACCGGGTCTGGTCCAAGTAGCCTAGGAGGGAACTATTATTATTTCCCGCGCAACTAAGGCGCATGGTTCACCAGCGACATGGGAAGCGTCTATTGGCAATGCGGTTCTCAATAGACCCGGCCAGCCGTCGAACCGGCGCTGCCGAATTCTTCCCCGGCACTGCCTGCGAAATCAGGTGCTCGACACGGCAGGATCACACTCGCGGACCCACCCGCTACGCTGACGATCAATACACCCCATGAGGATCGGTGATGGAGTTCAAAGAAGGCCACACGGTCGGGATTGACCTGGGCACGACCTTTTCGACGATCGCGCAACTGGACGAGACGGGCAAGCCCGTGCCGCTGCCCAACGAAGACGACCAAGAAGAAACCCCCAGTCTGATCCTCCTGACCGACAGTCACCATGTGGTCGTCGGGCCGAGCCGGATGCGAGCGGCTGTCGAGGATCCCGACCACGTCGTCGAGCGGATCAAACGCCGGATGGGCGATGTCTCGTTCCAACGAACGTTTGACGGTCGCGAGATCACGCCCGAGTTTCTCTCCGCCTTGATCCTGAAGAAACTCCGCCAGGACGCCGAGAAGCGAATCGGCAAGATTTCCAACGCGGTCATCACCGTCCCGTACTACTTCAACGACGCACGGCGCAAGGCCACGCAGGACGCCGGCCGGATCGCCGGGCTCAACGTGATCGACATCATCAACGAACCGACCGCCGCGACGCTCACCTACGCCTGGCATTGCGGCGAGCTCGGCGCCAGCGGGCCGTCGGCCTCCAAACCACGCCTCGTGCTGGTCTACGACCTGGGCGGCGGTACGTTCGACGTCACGGTCGTCCGTTACACGCCGACCCATTTTCAGGTGCTGGCCACCGACGGCGACGTCGAGCTAGGCGGCGTCGACTGGAACGACCGGATCCTCGACCACGTCGCCGAGGAGTTTAAAGCTAAGCATGGAATCGACCTCCGCGAGTCGCGACAAATGGTCCACACGCTGCGCAACGATTGCGACCTGGCCAAACTTGATCTTTCGGAGAATGCCGAGACCAAGATGATTGTCCGCCACGAGGGCAAGGCCCTATCGGTGACGATCACACGCGAACAGTTCGCCACGATGACGGCCGATCTCCTGCAGCGGACGGCCGACACGACCGAGTTGGTCCTCGAGCAGGCCGGCATCAAGCCGGACCAACTCGATGCGATTGTCATGGTCGGCGGATCGACCCTCATGCCGCAAGTGCCCGAAATGCTTCATCGCGTGACGGGCGTCGAGCCTTACGCCGGGCTCTCGCCCTACACGTCCGTCGCCCAGGGCGCCGCGATCCACGCGGCCATCCTCGAAGCCAAGTACCGAGGCCAGACAAGCGAACTGGCTGAGAAGCTCCGCAAAATGCTCGAATCGGTCAAGCAGGAAAACGTCAATTCTCACGGGCTGGGCGTCATCGCGACCAACCCGAAAACGGGCCGTGAAATCAACCACGTCATGATCAAGCGGAACACGTCCCTGCCGTTCGAACGCACCCAGACGTTCCGCACCCGCAAGGCCGGGCAGAAGCGGATCAGCGTCCAAGTGCTCGAAGGCGACGCCCCTGATCCGAAGGCCTGCTCCCTGCTGGGCAAATGCCGCATTGTCGACTTGCCCGACGATTTGCCCCAAGGCTCGCTCGTCGACGTCACCTACGCCTTCGACACGGCCGGGCGGATCTCGGTCCGGGCCAAGGAAAAGACGGGCGGCAAGGAAGCATCCATCGCCATCGAACGACGCGGCGGACTCGATGAACAAGACATCGACACGCTGACCAAACTGGCCAGCGAGTATAAAGTGGAATAAAGATTCCGGAGTCGACAAGAAGTCCCCCTATTCTTTCCGACGGGTAACTCGCATGGCCAATGCACCGGACGTTTATCGCGAATGGCTCGGCATCACCGAGGCGGCTCGACCGCTGAACCACTATCAGTTGCTCCGCCTTAAGCAGTTCGAGGACGACGCCGCGAAGATCCGAACGCACTACCGCAAGATGAACGCCCACGTGCGGAAGTACGCCTCGGGCGACTATGCGGCCGCGTCGCAGGCCCTGTTGAACGAACTGGCCAAGGCCATGCTCTGCCTGACCGACCGCGAGCGGAAACGCGAGTACGACGCATCACTGGGCCGATCGGACGCGGGCGAGCTGCGCCGCCGGTCGTTCGAGGAGATTCTGCTGGTCAACAAGGTCGTCGACCAGGCCCAACTCGACAAGGCACGGAACTACGCCAAGGCGGTCGGCCTGGACGTCCGCGACGCCGTCTTGCAGCAGAAGCTGGCCGCGCCCGACGTAGTGATGCTGGCCTACGCCGAGGCGATCGGGCTGCCCTACATCGAGCTGGACGACGTCGGCGTGGCGACCGACCTGGTGCCCCTGATTCCGCCCTCGACCGCCCGACAGCACTCCTGCGTGCCCGTGATGGCCGACGAGGACCAGGTCCTCATGGCCTCGCCCAATCCGCTGATCCCCGACGTCGAGGACGACCTGCGGCTCCGCCTGAACAAAACGATCCGGACCGTCCTCTGCACCCCGGCCAGCATCAACGCGGCCGTCGCCCAACACTACTCCTCCGACGCCCCAGCCGCCGTCGCCCCGACTCCAGCCGGAAAACCGACCAAGGAAAAACCGGCCAAAGAGCCCAAGCCGGCCGCCGCTCCCACCAGCGCCGAGCAGAAAAAGCAGACCCTGCTGCTGACCGTCGTGATCTTCAACCTGACGATCATGCTCTGCATCTTTCTCGTTTTCTTGCCCTTGCGTGGCGCATTCTATCGGCTCGGCGTCTTCGACTTCGTCCTCACCGTCCTGATCGCCACTGTCGCTGCCGTGATTGCGTTCTTTACGATTCCGAAGGTGACTTAGCAGGGACACAGGGCAGCTCCGAGATGCCGAAGCAAATACCCACTCGGCAGGGGGGCAACAAGGCCGTCTCGCAAAAGGCTGGTTGCATCCGTTCCGCATGGCAGGTATGCTTCTACTAAAGAACCGAGGATTAGTAGATTGAACCTGTGCCAAGTGAGGCGAGTTTACTAATATCTCGCATATTAGTAGATCTCTAGTGTGCATATAAACCCTTATTTACGTTTGGGTTATATCATGCGGAAGCCACGAAAAGCCCCCACTACGGATCAACTCTTTCAGGAAATCGACTCCGAGAGAATCGGCCTGCTGCTCAGGCATTTTCGAAGCCCCACGGTCGACGGGAAGTATTTACACTGGGATAAGCTGAGGCATCATGATCCTCCTCCTGGGATAAGTCACCAGGAATGGTGGTTCGCCTTGAAACTGAGCCGGCAAAGTCTGGCTCGAGAGATCCCTCTCACGGACCATTATGGTCGTCCTTTCGCCTTTGTCCTGGCAGATCCCATTCCAGAGCGTCTGCACCAACTTGATCTTGGAACCGGGGGATTGATTGAGGTTCCTGAAGGGATGCAACAGATCACGAATCCGGAAACGCGAGATCGGTACTATGTACGCTCCCTTATCGAAGAGGCAATTACGTCAAGCCAACTCGAAGGCGCCGCCACAACCCGTTTGATTGCCAAGGAGATGATTCGCACGGGCAGGAAACCTCGGGACCGAAGCGAGCGGATGATTCTCAACAACTATCGCACGATGCAACGGATTGGCGAATTGAAGGAGGAACCATTATCCACGGAATTGGTCTTCGAGATACACAAGATCGTGACAGATCATGTTCTCGATGATCCGTCAGCCGTTGGCCGATTTCGCCACGGTGACGAGACCGTCGTGGTGGACGACATGTATGGCGAGATTCTTCACGAGCCTCCCCCTGCCGCACAACTCGAGGAACGAATGTCGCGGATGTGCGGCTTTGCCAATGGCGAAACGCCAGAGGAGTTCATCAATCCGGTTATTAGGTCGATACTATTGCATTTCTGGTTATCTTACGATCACCCATTTGTTGACGGCAACGGCCGAACGGCAAGGGCTCTTTTCTATTGGTCCATGTTGCGGTATAAGTACTGGCTCTTCGAGTTCATCTCCATATCACAAATCATCCGGAAGGGTCCGGTGAAGTACGGCCGCGCTTTTCTCTATACAGAGACCGACGAAAACGACTTGACGTATTTCGTCCTCTATCATCTCGACGTGATGCACCGCGCTCTCGCTGAGCTTCATAAGTACCTGAAGAAGAAGACCTCGGCGTTACGTCAACTCGAAGCGGAGTTGCGCGGAGTGGTCGTCCTCAACCATCGACAACGCGCCCTCGTGGGCCACGCCCTTCATCATCCACAACAAATTTACACCATTGAATCTCATCGCTTGAGCCACAATATCGTCTATCAGACAGCACGCAGCGATCTTCTGGACCTGGCCGAACGAGGTCTTCTCGAAGCGCGGAAAGTTGGAAAGAGCTGGCGTTTTACCCCCAGTCACGACATGGAAAAGAAGCTCCGCAAGCTCTCGTAAGCCATGCACTACATCGACAATCGGGTTGAGAGCACTGACGTCTACAAGACCAGTCTTTCTTGTCAAGCGAATATCGAGGGAACACCCCGGACGACATGGCTTGGCCTGATCCTGCTGGGCGTCCTGTTTCTTGTTGGTTCCGTCGAAGCATTGGCCGAAGATGCCACCCGTCCAAACAAATTATTCGTTCACGAACTGTCCGATCTCCACCTGCTGTGGGACTATCGAACGCACAAGAACTCCTTTGTCCTCGGCCAGGAGACGATCTCTGGGCTGCCGCAGATGGTCATAGCGAGCAAGAGAAAGACAATTCTCGCGGTGGAAGGCCAGGGCAGCCTGAGGCATATCTGGGAAACGCATGACCGGGT
Source organism: Pirellulales bacterium (assembly GCA_016931075.1). Taxonomy (GTDB): domain Bacteria; phylum Planctomycetota; class Planctomycetia; order Pirellulales; family Thermoguttaceae; genus JAFGFF01. The sequence continues at coordinate 5,769 of JAFGFF010000033.1, forward strand.
GAAGGGGAAGAAGGGCCCGGCGTTCGTGCTCGAATTTTATGTCGACGGCGAGAAGGAACCCAGCCTGCGCGGTCGGCTCGATCATCTCATCGCGGCGGCTGTGAAGTGCCAACAGCCGTTTGTCACCGTGCCTGGGCGCGTGGTTCCCAAGGAATCGTACAACCTCTATCTTCCGGTCCCTTTTGAGAAGTCGCTCCGCGTCGAACTGATCCCGACCGGCGCCGCCAGGAGCATCTTCCTTCAGCTTGACTATCGAACCGACGACGATTCGATGGCCGGGATTCGCTTGAAACAGCAGGGCGAAGGCCCAGACATGAGACTCTTCTACGAGGGTCTCGATAACCGGGCAAGCGAGAAAACAACGAAGCCACGCGCCACCAAACACCTTGAATCTACTTTCACTGGAAGTACTCGCCTGGTTGTCCAGGGGCCGGCTATCATTCGCCGGCTGGCCGTCGAGACGCCTCGGCAAGGCGCCCGGCTGCGGATTCGATTCGACGGCGAGTCGACCGCCGCGGTTGATGCCAATCTGGCCGATTTCTATGGACCATTTAGTGGGCCGGTGCTGGGTGGCGGCGCGTGCCGCTTGCCGATGCCGTTTCGGATCAAGGCGGATATTGAAATCACTGGCATGGATCCCGAAAAGGAGTCACGGCTAATTGTCGACGCCGAGCCGGTCAAACGATTCGACAAACCGTGGGGCTATTTTCATGCGAAGTCGCACAAAGAGAGCGATGCGAAAGGCTGGTTTCCCTCGCCCGTGCTTTGCACCCGGGGCCGTGGCCATTGGATCGGCATGAGTCTCTACAACACGGGCCATAACCACGGGGGCGGTGATTTCGCCCTGATCGACGGCCGCTCGGCCCGGCCGCTCCTGCTGCACGGCATCAACGGTGAGGACTACTTTTCATTCGCTTGGCACGCCGTCGGGCAGAATCCTCCGTATAGCGAAGCGGTGAGCAACGAGAAGGGCCGCGTTCGTTTCCATTTGGAAAATCCGTACGTCTTTCACGACTCACTGGAAATCGCCTGGTCGGTGCTCCAGGGCACGTCGCCGCGTTCGGTCGCCTATTGGTATCAAAATATTCCGGCCGATCTAACCTCGACGGGCAAACTCTCGTTCGGGCGGAAATGGTCCGTGTTCGGACCGGTATCTGTTCCAACAACTAAGGACGGCAACACGCCCGATGTTTCCAACCCGGCCCGACTGTTCACCGCCCTGCCCGACCCGGCTGCGCTCGACGCGGGCAAGGACGCCGTCGCGCAATACAATGTCCTGGGCCGCCACCAGGGCACCTACCACGGCTGGGCCCAACAGCGGGCCGTCGGACCGCACCTGAACCTGACTTACATCTACCGCCACGTCATCCACCGGGGCTCGCGCGGGTATCTCGGCTACGAACCTCGCGCGATGATGGCCCAAACTGAGCTAACCAGCCCTCGGGCTCAAACGGTCGTCCTCCAACTCTCCTACGACGATCCGATCGAAGTCCGGCTGAACGGGAAGAAGATCCACTCGGACATGACCTTGCGGGAAGGCCTGACCACCCAACGCATCAAGGCCCCTCTCGCCCCGGGCAAGAACCGCCTCCTCCTCCGCCTGGTCGACACGCCCAACCTCAACGACTGCTGGGCCGGCGTGGTCCTTCGGATTCTCGATGCACAGGACAAGGAACTCGCACTTTAAGCCATCGCCGTGCGCCACTGTTCCTGCCAGTGGCACACTCAACTCGGCATTGGTAGAGTCAGCGATTCCCAACATGGCCACGCAAGCGTGGACCATGGCACCCAAATAAATCCCTTTCTAAATGGGCCGCTAATCCTCCCCCTCGTGCATCCACCGTTTTAGCAGCGGGACGAGGCAGAAGCTGAGGACGGCGGCGACGGCCGAGGCGACGGCGATCCAGCCGAAGACGTTGCCGTAGATGTGGACGGTTTCGGTCGGCGGCGGAATTTGGCCCTTGATATCGGCGTTGGTGAACTGCGAAATGATGGCCATGACGAACCGGCCCACGGCGGTTGACAGGAACCAGGCCCCGATGACCGTGCTGACCAGTCGGGCGGGCGAGAGCTTCACGGCCATCGACAGGCCGACCGGCGAGAGACACAACTCGCCGGCCGTGTGCAGCAGGTAGGCCAACAAGAGCCATCCGACGGCCACCATCCCCCGTACGTCGGCCGTTTGGGCGCCGTACCACAAGGCCACGAACCCGGCGCCAAGCAGGACAAACGCCATGGAAAACTTCGTCGGGATGCTCGGCTCGATCTTCCGAGTGTTCAGCCACGACCAGAGAGCCGCGACCGGGAGCCCCAGGAGCAAGATATAGATTGGATTGGCCGATTGGAACGTGCTCGTGGGAATTTCGTCACTGCGGGTCGCGAGAAGCATGCCCTCATGATTTTCGGACGGCACGTTGTCGGGCGCGACCTTCCAGGGAATTGTGAAGGTTTTCTGTTTTTCCTCTTCTTCGGGCGAGAGTTTTTGACCGCTCTCCTTCGCTTTCTTTTCCTCCGCGTCCAGTTTCTTCTTGTGCGCGTCGCGCAGGTCGCTCAACATGCTGGGCGTGAACAGTTCGTCGCCGTTGTGGAAACCGACCTGTTCCTGGGTGGGCTGGATCATGATCGTCTTGCCCACCTCGTCGGCTGTGACGGGTGTGAACGAGTCGGTATTGACCATGCGGTTGACGTTGCGGTCGGCGAACGTGGTCATGGAGCTGCCGGCCTGTTCGAAGAACGCCCAAAATACAACCGAGATACAGACCAGCGTGAGCAGGACGATCATTCGATGGCGGGGGATCGTGTCGAGGCGGAATGTCTCGAACACGAGATAGCCGAAGGCCAGAATGGCGGAGATGCTCAGGAACACGCCGGCTGGGGTGCTGACCTGCTTCAGCGCGACGCCAGCGGCACGGGTGGCCGCGTTGTCGCTTTCCGCCATGGTTTCGAGTTTGTCCTTGCTGACAAGAACCGTGGGAGCCTTGTCGTCCTGCAAGGGCGCGGCCCCGGAGACCAGCAGCATGAAAACGGGAACCGACAGGATCGAGAGCAGGTAGACGACCCACATGATGGGCAAGCCTGCCACGCGCCGCTTCAGGCGTTCAGGCTCGACCGGGTCCCCGGCCCCGGGCGGCAGTCCGCCCCGGGAGATGGCCAAAATGGCGATGCCGGCCGAGACGAGGAGGGTGACCACGAGGAACACGGTGACGGCGATCGTGATCATGTCGCCGCGGATGTAGGCGACCCACGTCAATCCGATCACCGACGCACCGACCGCACCCGCGATGATGACCTGGGCCATCCAGGGCCTCAGCAAGAACACGCCCAAGCCGAGCAACATGCCGATGCCGGCCAGGCCGAATCCGTACGACCAATCCATGGTTTCGCCCACATAACCGCAGATCAGCGGCGCGACGGCCGCGCCCAGGTTGATGCCCATGTAGAAAATGGTGAATCCGGTGTCACGCTTGGTCGGACAGTGTTCATAAAGCGTGCCGACGATTTTCGAGATGTTCGGTTTGAAGTAGCCTCCTCCGGCGATCAACAGGGCCAGGCCGGTGAAGAGGCAATAGTCGTTCTTGATCATCATGAATCCCTGGCCGCAGGCCATCAGCAGCCCGCCGAAGACGACCGCCCGTTTGGCGCCCATCAGCCGGTCGGCCAACATGCCGCCGAAGAACGGCGTCATGTAGACCAGGGCCAGGTAGGCCCCGTAGATCGTGTAGGCGTTGCTGTCGCCGTAGCTCAGGAATCCTTTGGTCAGATAGAGGATCAACAGGGCCCTCAAGCCGTAGAAGGAGAATCGCTCCCACATTTCGGCGAAGAAGAGCATATACAGCCCGGCTGGCTGGCCTAGGACCATGGCTTGCGGGTTGGCGGAAGTTACGCTGGATTGGTCTTGGCTCATGGCGAGGGATACTCGACTGTCTGAAGAAGACGGATTTGAAAAACGAACGTATCAAGCTCCGTTGTCGGTCCCTCCTGCAATCGGAGGAGGGAAGTTCAGGTTGTGCTCTTTAGCTCTATTGAATCAGTTCACATAGCTTCCCGGCAATGGGCGCGCAGTAATTTCCGATGGAATAGCCGATCAGGGCCATGAGGACGGCCACGGGCACGAGCTTCTCGTTGTGGTGCGTCGAGACGACCGTCGCCGTGCCAACGCCGCCGATATTGGCCGCGCTGGCGATGGCCGCCGTGTGGATGTCGACCCGGAGCATCCAGGCGCCCAACAGGCAAAAACCACCGTGTATGAAAATCCAGAGGATGGCCGCCCCGACGAACCAGGCGGCCTGGCCGGTCACGCGACTCAGGTCGGCCTGGGCACCCATGTTGGCCACGAAGAAATAGACCAAGGCGACGCCCATCTCGTGGCTGCCCGGAATGGTCCTGGCCGGCGTCAGCGACAGGAGGATTCCAAGCGTGGTGACCGTCAGGATACCGCACATAGCTGGCGTCAAGATTTTGCTATCCGCGGGAATGATCCCGCCGGCAACCGACTTGACCAGTGTGCCCAACCAGGCACAGACTAGGCCGAGGAAGAGCAGATAGATGACGTGCCGCATCTCCAGCTTTCCCTTGTCGTTGCCCAGATCGCCGGACATCGACTCGAGCCGCGCGACCCGATCCGGGTCGACCTTGGCAACCCGGCTGAACCAACCGGCGAAGTCCTTGGCGATCAGCAAGATGGGAATCCAGATTGCATAAATGACCGTATCGGCCATGATGGCCATGGTCAGATTGGGCGAGTTGGCCTCGCCAGCCGGTTCGAGCCCCCGTGCCACGGCCGCCATGTTGGCCGAGCCGCCGATCCAACTGCCCGACAACATGGCGAACGCCTTCCAGCCGTCCGGATCGAGCTGGTTCTTGACCAGCCAATAGGCGATCGGCGCGCCGATGACTACCCCGGCCGTCCCCATCAACATGACAATGAACCCTCGGCCCATGACGCGCACGGCCGCCCGAATGTCGACGTTCAGCAGCATGAAGATCAACAGCATGGGCAGGACGACGGCGTCCATCCACTGGTAGACGGGGGCTTTGGCGTCTCTGGGGATCACCGGCCACGCGATATTCGAAAGGAGCAACGGCACGGCGTAGATGAACAGCAGCGGAGGGAAGTAGCGGAACAGCCGCCACTGCGTCCGCCGCTCCAGCAGGAAGAAGAAGGAAACCACGCCCGTCAGCACCGCCAGAACGCCGATCGGGTTGCTGATCAGGGGAGGGGCCATCGGCACTCGGCAAAGGGGCTCGTGATGGGTAAATGAGGGCAGACGCGGCCGGGATGCGGCGTTGCCAGGGCCTTTTTGGGCACACGACGCCCGTTCCACCCGGCAAAATGCGATCCTTCGATCCCCGGATTTCCCAGGCCGGGGAAGACGCGCCGGGACGGCCGCCGGGGATTGGACACGCGCCTGTTGACCGTGTACAATAACCAACAAGTGGGGTTTGTCAAGTTGACACCCCTACCGTCCTGCCTTACCTACCTTCCATTTGCTCTCTCCCGGAGGTGTGCCGCCATGAAGGATTCCTTGCGATTCTCCGTTCTTGCTCTGTTGGTCATCGCGGTCGGTCTGCCGGCCGTGGCATGGGCCGCCACCGGCGACGTGGTTCAGCAGTTTGCCGCCCCGTATCGTTGTTCCACTGGAATGACGTTCGACGGCAAGTCGCTCTGGGTCGCCGACCGACGATCGGACATGCTCTATCAGGTCGATCCCAAGACGGGCAAGGTGCTGCGTTCGATGCCGGCCCCCAGCCACCAAGTCAGCGGGCTGACCTGGTACAAGAATCGCCTCTGGGTGCTCGACAGCGAAGTGCCGCGGGTCCACTGCTTCAATCCCGAGACGGGCGTCACCGAGCGGAGCATCGAGGTCTCGTGCAGTCGCCCCTGCGGGCTGGCTTCCGACGGCAAGTTCCTCTGGGTCGGCCGCAACGGTCACGGCCGACACGGCTGGCTCTACCAGATCTCGACCGAAGACGGCACGACCGTCCACCAGATGCCCTCGCCGGCCACGGACACGCGTGGCCTGACGTTCGACGGCAAGTACCTCTGGGTGGCCGACCGCTTGGACGACATGATCTACATGGTCCATCCGGACAGGGCTGGAACCGTAATCCAGGCCTTCGACTCGCCTTCAAAATTTCCCTGTGGGCTGGCCTTCGATGGCAAGTACCTTTGGAACGTCGATTACGAGTCGGACCAGATCTACAAACTCGTCGCCCGGGATGACGAGCCGCTGAAAACCCTCGAAACGAAACGGGAGCACTGCGAATACATCCACGAGGTCCGCAACCAGGGACCGGGCGAAATGCTCAAACTGGACCTCTATTTCGCCGTCCCGCGTGATCGGGTCTCGCAGAAGCTCCTCACTAAGCCGGTTTTCAAACCCGAGCCCAAGGAGTACCTCACCGATCAATGGGGCCAGAAAGTGGCCCATTTCCAGTTCAATAACCTTGCACCGGGCAAGATCGCCGAAGTCACGATGAACGTCGACGTCGAGCTGCGGCAGACGCGGTTCTTCCTCCTGCCGGAGAAAACAGGCACCTTGAAGGATATCCCCAAGGAAATCCGCGACCGCTACCTGGGCGACGCAGGCAAGTTCTGGATCAACGACCCGCGGATCAAGAAGTGGGTCAAAGAAAACGTCGGTAAGGAAAAGAACTGCTATTGGATCGCCCGCAAGGTGTTTGACTTCCTTGGCAGGAAGATGCACTACAACCTGGACGGCTCCTGGAACGTCGCGCCGATGGTGCTCGAGCGTGGCTCGGGCTCCTGCTCGGAGTACTCGTTCTCGATGATCGCCATGTGCCGGGCGGCCGGACTGCCGGCCCGCTACGTCGGTTCCGTCGTCCTCCGCAAGGACGACGCCTCGACCGATCCGGGCTTGTTCCACCGCTGGCCCGAGGTCTATCTGCCCAACTACGGTTGGGTGCCGATGGACCCGTCGTCGGGTCGGGCCTATTTCCCGAATCCCGCGTCGCGATGGGCCCCGATCGGCAACCGGCGAGCCGGCTACCTGATCACGACCGAAGGGGGCGGCCCTTCCAATTTGCTCCAATGGGACTACAATTCCCACGCGGAGTGGCAGACAAAGGGACCGACTCGCGTCTTCGAAGAGCGTTTTGGAGAATGGAACCCCCTGCCGGAGCCAGAGGGCTCGAAAGAAAAAGAAAAGAAGTAGCGCTCGGACGCGGAAGGAGCGACCTGGGTCATGGACGTCGTCTATGTTGACAACAACGCGACCACCCAGGTCGCGCCGGAAGTGATTGCGGCGATGGAGCCGTATTTCGCCCAGACGTACTTCAATCCGAGTTCGATGTACGATCCGGCCCGGGACGCGGCCGACGCCCTGGGCCAGGCCCGGCAGACGATCGCCCGGCATCTGGGCCACGTCGATCCGAAGCAAGTCCTCTTCACGTCCTGCGCCACGGAGAGCAACAACACGGCCCTGTTCGGCACGGCCCGGGCTAACCCGGGCCGCCGGCACCTCGTCACTACGGCGGTCGAACACCCGGCCGTCCTGGAAGTCTGCAAGGACATGGCCCGGGACGGCTACGAGGTTACTTTCCTCCCGGTCGACCGGCAGGGGAACCTTGACGTCGGCCAGTTCATCCGCGCGATCCGCCCGGGCAAAACACTCCTCGTGTCGGTGATGCACGCCAACAACGAGACGGGCGTGATTTTTCCCATCGCCGAACTGGCCCGGCTGACCAAGGAGACCGATCCGGCGATCGTCTTCCACACCGACGCGACTCAGTCGATGGGCAAGCTGCCGATCGACTTGGAAGGCGAATACCGGCACGTCGATCTGCTGTCCTTTTCCGGCCACAAACTTCACGCGCCGAAAGGGGTCGGGGCCCTGTTCGTCCGGCGCGGCGCGCCGTGCCGGCCGTTCATGATCGGCGGGCATCAGGAGGAAGGGCGCCGCGCGGGCACGGAAAACGTGCCGTACATCGTCGCCTTGGCTCGGGCCGTCGAACTCTCCGCCCAGACCCACGACGAGGACGCCGCCCGAATCAAGCGGCTTCGCGACCGGCTTGAAACAACGCTGCTTGAACGGATTCCTTTCGTCGAGGTCAACGGCCAAGGCGCTCCCCGGCTGCCCAACACGTCGAACATCTCGTGCCACTACATCGAGGGCGAGGGGATGCTGTTTGGGCTGAGCGAGGACGGGATCTGCGCGTCCAGCGGCTCGGCCTGCACGTCGGGATCGCTCGAACCGTCCCACGTCCTGTTGGCCTTGCAGGTCCCCTTCACGGCTGTTCATGGCTCGGTCCGATTCAGCCTGAGCCGGTACAACACCGAGGCGGACGTGGATCGGATTCTTGAGACGTTCCCCCGCGTGGTGGCCAGCCTCCGCCAGGTCTCGCCCTACTGGGACGCCGCCGCCAACCGCCCTCGGCCCGACGCCGATCGGCTCATCCAGCCAAAGTCCTGACTCGTGACCGGGGTGGCTGGGGCATAGCGTAGCGCTGCCCCAGGTTATTCCAGTCTGGGGCAGCGCTACGCTATGCCCCAGCCACCCCGGCGCCAAGGAAGATGTTCTTCGGAATGGATCGCCCATTGACCGCCCGCCTCCTGATGACCGACAATAAGGGCATGGTCGATCCTCAGGAAGAATCACGATTGCCCGTCACGGGTGACGAGCCGGGCGAGATGTACGACGTCGCCCCGCCCGATCCGGAGATTGTACCGATCAAGCCGGTCTTCGAGGCCCCCGCTCCTCCGCCTCAGGATAAGCCTGGCTCGGATTCGCGGGCGGAATTGGGTGAGCTGCAGTACTCGCTTTCCGATCTGTTCATCTTGACGACGGTCATTGCGCTCATGCTGGGCGTGATCGCGTCGTTCTCGTGGCAATGGCACATCGCGGCAGCGTTGGCCGGAATTGCCGCGATGGCAGCGGCCATAGTTCTCGCCACCGGCAAGGTCGAGCACCCCATCGCCCGGCGGACCTGCTGGATGATGATGGTCTTCTACGCCGTGTCCAGCCTGGCCGCGACAATCGCGCACATCTGCAAGTAATGATCCCATGGCGCCAGCGGAAAGCGAGCCGCCGGTTTCAGGACGAGAACGGCCCTCGGACTCGGCGATGGAACGAGCGTGCTTAGGATCGCAGCGACTGGAGTTCGATGTTGGCCGGGGTGAAATCGCAACTGTAGGCCAAATGGACCAACGTGGCGACGCTGTCGACGCGCATCTTCTCGAAAACACGCGCGCGGTGTTTGGCCACGGTCTTCTCGCCGATCTCGAGCTGCGAGGCGATTTGCTTCGAGTGACGCCCGGCAATCAGCAATTCCATGACCTCGCGTTCGCGATGGGAGAGCGATTCGAGCCGGTCGGCAACGTCGGCGCGCCGTGCCCGAGTACGTCGCTGGGCGGCGTCCCGGTCGATCGCTTCCTGGACCCGTGTGAGAAGAGCCTGGCGACTGAAGGGCTTTTCGATGAAGTCGACGGCCCCCGCCCCCATCGCCTTGACGGCCATGGCAACGTCGCCATAGCCGGTAATAACGATGGTTGGAATCTCGACGCCGCTCGAGGCAAGTTTTTCCTGCAAGCCTAAACCGCTGAGCCCCGGCATCCGGACATCCAAAATCAAGCAACGTGGTGGACCGGGTGTATCATCGTAGGCATCGAGGAATTGTTCGGCCGACTCGAAGGCCTTGGTATTGAATCCAACACTACGCATCAACAGGTTCAGCGACTCGCGAACCTGTGGATCATCATCGACAATGTATACAACAGGTTGATTCGTCATGGGCAGCGCCTCTCTCCGAAAGACAATCGGTGGAAGCTTCTCTCGAGATCCAAGAACTCATCGCAACTCCCTCGCCTCGATCCGTCCGTACCCGATGCTCCCGGATCAGGCAATTCCATCGCGGGCTGCCCCAGCTAGCCCATAAGTATCCCAGGAACCCCAGGGATTTCCAAGGCTTTTTTGGAGCAATTCGCTGGGTTCCGATTGTCGACGTTTGACCGATTTCGGGTAGGTGGAGTGCGACATTTTCGCATTTTATTGCGGGATGTGCCAATATTTACTCCAGAGTAAACATTCACCGTCTCTCTCATCAATAATAAACGCCACTAGACCTTTCTAAACATACATTTCCCGTCTGAAGATGTGGTAGATGCCCCCCGTGGTCGGCGACTTCTGGCCCCTTGCCAACGGTTGCCGAATTGCGGTAAAGTGCGACCAGTTCTTCTGTTGCTGAGGCTTCAATCTCGGGGAATGGGCATACCATGGCTACCGACCCAGAATGGCCGTCTACCCCGCGTTCCGAGGCCCATCCGGTCCGTCTCCCCTGGACCAACGTTACGGCGATGGCGTGGACAACAGACGACCAACTCCAGTTGACAATGTTTTCCGGAACTGGTTCCTCTCCTATTTCGACCCCATTGGACGAGGCACTAGGGATGCCCGTGGCCGATTTTTTTCGTACAAACGGTCTGCCCTTCCCCCCGTTGGGTGCCCACCATCGAGCACTCGGGGGAGAGGCCTCGACATACGAGCAGAAATGGGCAGGCCGGACGCTCCAGTTGCACGTTGGACCGCGATACGACGAACAGAACCACATTGTTGGCTGCACGGGCTTCGGCCAGGACGTGACCGACCGGGAGTTGGCCGAACAGGCTCTTCGCGAGTCGGAAAGCCGTTATCGGACAATCTCCGAGTTAACCTCAACCTATGCCTACTCGGCCTTGTTGGCGCCCGGAGGCAATCTGTTTCCCGAATGGGTCACTGGCGATTTTGTCCAGATCACCGGCTACACGCTTGACGAGATTAAACAACTTGGGGGCCCGATCAAGCTGATCCATCCGGCCGATCGAGAAGTCGCTGTCAAACGGACCGAGTGTCTGCTGGCCGGGCAGCCCCACATCTCGGAGTTTCGGATTATCACCAAATCGGGCGCGACTCGGTGGTTGCGCGACTATGGCCGCCCGATCCGCGACGACTTGGAGGAACGAACTCTACGCATCTTCGGCGCTGCTCAGGACATCACCGACCGTAAACAGGCCGAGCAGGCCCTGCGCGAGAGCGAGGAACGGTTCCGACTCGTGTTCGAGGAAGGACCGTTGGGCATGGCCACGCTGACCCCCGATGGCACGCTTCTGCAGGTGAATCGGGCACTCGCCCAGATGCTGGCCTTCTCGCCCGAGGAAATGGTCGGCAAGAGCCTGGCCGAATTGGTCCATCCGGACGACGCCGCGGGTTCGGCCGCCGTGCTGCGACAACTGGCCCACGGCGACTTGCCGCGTCACACCTGGGAAAAACGTTGTCTCACTGCCGATGGGCGTGTCGTCTGGGGGCGCGTCACGGCCACCGTCCTGCATGACCACGAAGGAAACATGCTCTGCGTGCTCATGATGATCGAGGACATTACCGAACGCAAACGAACGGAAGAGGCGTTGCGCCGAGCGGAACGCCTCGCCTCGATCGGGACCCTGGCCGCCGGCATCGCCCACGAAATCAACAACCCCCTCGGCGCCATCACCCTTAGCGTCGACGCGGTCACCCTGGCCGAAGAGCAGGCCGACCGGGAGGAGATTCTGCGGGTGGCGCTGGAGAACATACGGGCCAGCGCCCTGCGATGCGGCCGGATCGTCAAGAGCGTGCTCCAGTTCGCCCGGGATGAAGTCTCGCAAAAGTCGCTGGGCGATTTGGCCGACGTCGTCCGCCGTGCCCGCGACATGGCCCGATCCTTCGCCAAGAACCAGGAAGTTACCCTCGACCTGGAGATCGAAGACGATCTTCCGCCGATGGTAATGAACTCAACCGAGATCGGGCAGGTAGTCGTCAGTCTGCTTTCCAACGCCGTTCATGCCTCGGAGCCAGAGAGCCAGGTGGTTGTCCGGGTTACGACCGCGGATGGGGCCGTCCAGATTCTCGTCGAGGACCAGGGGTGCGGCATGACGCCCGAGCAGGTCGCCCGAGTGTTCGATCCCTTCTATACGTCCCGACCCGAGCGCGGAGGAATTGGTTTGGGGTTGAGCATTAGTTATGGCATCGTTCGCCAGCACGGTGGGACGATCGACGTTCGGAGCAAACCGGCCGAGGGGACCACCGTCTGCGTAACCTTGCCTCTGGAGGCCCCCATGTCGGTCGAGGCGGCTCTGGTCGGCGATGCCGTCCCGGAATCCATGACTTGAAGTTGAACGGCAGCCTGTTGCACTGGATTTCTCCCGCAAACCAGGAATTGAACACCGTGGGCATGAGGCAAGGAGACTGTCCGTGACGAGCAATCCAAGGCCGGTTCCCATTGCGACGTTGGGCCAGGCGATGTTTCCATCGCCGCTGGAGCGGTCGACCGAACCCGGCCAGGGGCTGGCGCGATTCGTGCCCGAGGGCCTGATGGTCCGCAAGGAGGTGCATGTCCACGCCGACCAACCACCAGGCGAGGAACTTTTCTTCGAGAAGGCCGGGGCCCGCGAGCGGATCTTTTTCGACCCGGCAAAAACCCGGGCGGCCGTGGTCACTTGTGGCGGGCTGTGCCCGGGCTTGAACAACGTCATCCGGTCGCTGTTCCTCGAACTGAGCATGAACTACGGCGTGCCGGAAGTGTGGGGCATCCGCTACGGATACCGGGGGTTCAGCCCGGCAGCGGCCGAGCCGCCCTTGCGGCTGACCATGGACCTGGTCGATACGATCCACGAGGAGGGCGGCACCATCCTTGGCTCGTCGCGCGGCGAACAGGATCCGGCCATAATCGTCGATTTTCTAGAAGCGAACCAGATCGACATCCTGTTCTGCGTCGGCGGCGACGGAACCCAGCGGGGGGCCCATCAGATCTACGAAGAGGTGACCCGCCGCGGGCGGCCGATCGCCGTGGTCGGGGTGCCCAAGACGATTGACAACGACATCGCCTACTGCGACCAGACCTTCGGGCTGATCACGGCCATCGACCAGGCAGACGAAGTGCTCCGCGGGGCCCACATGGAAGCCAGGGGGGCATTCAATGGGATCGGCCTGGTCAAGGTGATGGGCCGGGACGCTGGTTTCATTGCCGCCGGAGCGACCTTGGCCAGCCAGGAGGTCAATTTCACGCTCATTCCGGAGGTGCCCTTCGCCCTCCACGGTCCCAAAGGATTTCTGGCCGCGTTGGAGAAACGGATTCTCGACCGCCATCACGCCCTGATCGTCGTGGCCGAGGGGGCCGGGCAAGACCTGTTCGGCGCCTCGCCATCGGAGCGGGACGCCTCGGGCAACCTGATCCATCGGGACATCGGGACGTTTCTGAAGGAGCAGATTCTCGACCACTTCCGCCACCGCGACCTGCCCATCTCGGTCAAGTACATCGATCCGAGCTACATCATCCGCAGCGTCACGGCCAACTGCGAGGACAGCATCCTCTGCGACCAGTTCGCCCGGCGTGCCGTCCACGCGGCGATGGCCGGCAAGACCGACGTGCTCCTCTGCACCTGCAACGGCAAGTTCGTCCACGTGCCCATCGGCCTGGCAATTAGCAGCAAGCGCCAGATCGATCCTGAAGGCGAACTCTGGTCCCTTGTACTGGGCGCCACCGGCCAACCGGCCCAGTTTGTCTAGGTCTCGGGCAATTCAACCTGGGATTGCCGTATCCGAGGCGCAAGAAATGCGGCGGGCCGTCCAGGATTCAGACGGCCCGCCGGTCGGGTGGCTCGAGCGAATTGTGCAAGTCACGTGGTGTCGGAAGATCAGCGGCGTACGCGACGCCACCCAACAGTGATCCCGAGGACCGCGAAGATCGACCAGACGAGAATCGACGTCGGTTCGGGAATGTCGTAATTATCGGGAATCTCGACCGCGTTAAGAATGTTGATGTTCCAGGCGGTCGTCATGAACGGGGTCCAACTGCTAAAGCCATTCCAACCACCACTGCCCGTCTGGTGGTCGACGAGCCATTCGCAGTAGTCTTCCCACCAATTCCAGACATCACCCGGGTCGAGTTCCATGTTGTTTGGGTCGAACGTGTGCAAGTTGGTAATGTACGTCGTGTCGTCCAAGCCGATGGTGGCTTCCAGGCCTTTGTAGATAGCCCACATGGCGTACGGATGGCCGAAGTTTCCGTTGTAACCCGACGCCGCATCCTGCCAATTGCGATTCAAGTAATCCAGCGCGGCCAGGAGATCTGGATGACTCAGGTCGTATGGTACGTTGGACAAGTCCGAGCCGGCAAAGAGCATTTCGAGCAGCAAACCGCCCGTCTTCGACTCGTTGTTCATGTTGGTAGGCGAATCGTAGCCACTGGAACCATAGTTTCCCGTGCCAGGGGTACCAGACGTGTTCTGGATGTAGTCCACCCAGTACCTCAGTTCGTCTCGGACGAACTGTGGGGTTGTTGCGCCCATGCTATCGGTGTACATCATGGCGATCACGGGCCATTGGGCAGTCGAGTTGTCTGACTGGCCGTAGTCGGCATAGTAACGCCAGCCACCCCGCGCGTTGTTGCCTGGATCGGCTTGTCCGTAGGCAAAGTAGTCGACTGCATTCTGCGCGACATCTGCGTACGTCCACGCGCCTCCGGCACCGCTCCCGTCGGTCCGCCCAACCAGCGGCCCGGTGGTCACGAGTGCGTTGGGTGTGCTCTTCGACGCAGCCACAATCGCTGGTACGGCCAAACCACTGACATATGTATCACGATTGTTGTTTCCACCAGTGACGAACTTGACACCCACACCGTTTCCGTCAACGTCCGGATTCCCGGTTGGCTCATTGGAGATGGAGTAGACCGTTGCTTTGCTCAACAGGTACTCTATGCCCTTGTTAATCTGAACAGAGTAGTCAGGTACACCTGGATCGCCAGGATTCTGGCCTTGGGCAATACGCTTGTCACGATCCTCGACGAACGCCAAGACAGCGGCTGCCGTGGCAGCCGTGTCGTAGTATTCGTCCCCGTCGTTCCAGTGACCGTTTGCCTGCTGGTTGGCGGCAAGCCAAGCCAACCCGTCGTCAATAGCTTGTCGCTTCTGAGCTTCCGTCGCCGCATAAGCTCCTGAGATTATTAGCCCCAAGCCCACGGCAATGCCCAGAAGCCCAATCACAACCAATCGTCTCATACCACCCTCCTTCTAGCGGGACACATGCTAGTACATTGGTCGATACCGAGATCCTTAAGCAGACTCAAATCCCACTTGTGTAGTTTGTTTGCCGACGAACGCCGGAAGCTGACAAATCGCATCGGGATTTCTTGCTGGATATTTGCCAGTTTGGTGGATTTGAAATGGATTACCTTCCACCAGATTACGCACTTTCCGCAGTCTCCAACCGGCCTTGGTGAATCCTACGAATCGCGAAGTGGGCAAACTACGACCGTTCAGCCACACACAATAGAGGTGTGATGATTCTGACCCGCCCAGAAGGGGCAGAGAAGAGTTGGTAATTAAATACACGTCGTTGCGACCGGTTTAAGGCGGGGTAAAGATACCCGCCTGCCTTGCGCAAATCACCAACTGCCGTGCTATTGTAGCTGGAACCAAATAATGCTGCAAAAGCAGAAGTGGAGGTATTGTCGCGGCACCGTTTAGCTCGACTTGGGGATCGTTTCGCCGGCGACAATTTCGTCAAACGACTGGCGGCGGCGGATCAGGGCGGCTTGGCCATCGTCGATCAGGACCTCAGCAGCCATGGGCCGGGAGTTGTAGTTCGAGCCCATCGACGCGCAGTAAGCGCCCGCGCATTCGATGACGAGCCAGTCGCCGACGGCCGCCTCGGGCAGGCGACGCCGGGCGACGTAGCCGCCTTCTTCCTGGGTGAAGATGTCGCCCGACTCGCACAGGGGGCCGCCGACGACCACGTCCTGCTCGGGCCGATCGGTCACGCCGTCATGCGGGACGATCGAGATGGGGTGGTAGGCCCCGTAGAGGATCGGTCGGGCAAGATTATTAAACCCGGCGTCAACGAGATAAAAACAGTTCTGACCCTGTTTTTTGACCGCGCGGATCTCGGCGATCAGATAGCCGCTTTCGGCGACCAGATAGCGGCCCGGCTCGATTTCCAGACGGACGGGGTGGCCGAACGTCTCTTCGAGCCGCTTGCGAGTGCTATCCCAGAGCGAGAAGTAGGCGTCCAGGTCGACGTAGGCTTCGCCGTCGTGGTAGGGAATCGGCACACCGCCGCCCGTGCTGACGCTGTGAATCATCGGACCGGCCTGTCGGGCCAGGCGTTCCATCGCGTCGCAGATCTGAGAGAGATGTTCCATGTCGCAGCCCGAGCCGATGTGGACGTGCAGCCCGGTCACGCGCAGATCGTACTTCAGCGCCTTTTCCAGGCACTCGCCCAACTGTTCGTGCCAGATGCCGTGCTTCGACTGGTCGCCGCCCGTGTTGGTTTTTTGGCTGTGGCCATGCCCAAAGCCGGGGTTAATCCGCAGCGTGATCTCGCGGCCCGGGGCGAGGCGGCCGTACTGGTCGATCATGTCGGGCGAGCCACAGTTGACGTGGACGCCTTGCCCGACGACCAGTTCGAGCGACGCGGCGTCGAAGATGTCGGCCGTGTAGACAATCGGCGGAGGCGTGCCCTGGACCTCGTACCCGGCGGCCAACGCCCGGCGAACCTCCTGCGAACTGACCGTATCGACCACGGCCCCCTCGCGGCGGAGCAGGTCGAGAATGGCCAGATTCGAGCAGGCCTTCACGGCGTAGCGCACACAGTCGAACGCCGCCAGATCGGCCAACCGTCGGCGGATCGTCGCCGCGTCGTAGACGTAAACCGGCGTGCCAAACTGGCCGGCTAGCTCGGCCACCGGAAGCCCGGCGATGTGAGTGCGGATAGTCGGATAGGAAGGCGGTTCGGGCATGGCGGGACTGTCGTGCGAAAATCGAAAGCGGACTAAACAGAAACAACAAAGCGGCGCCGGCCACCTGGCGGGGCCGGCGCCGCGGGTACTGTCATGATAGGAATGCCGCGAGCGGTTGTCTAGAACTCCTGAGGCATCGCACGCATTTGCTGCATACGCATGGCTGCTTCTTGGGCCGCACGGGCTGCCTCGCCGACCATTTGCGCCATCACCTCAAGGCTGCCCTTCTCGAACTCGAGGCGTTGTTGCATGCCGCCGGGGATCGGGGTGGCCGTCATGGTGATGTGGGTGTCGCTACCGGCCCGGTCCAACACGTCCTTGGCCGTGGCCATCATCTGCTGGCCCTTCGGGTCGTCGACAAACGCCGACGCCGTGTCGATGATCGGCTTCAGGTCGATCACGGCATGTGACGGCAGGATCTCGGTGCCAGCCTCGCTCTTCGATCGGTCGATCGCCTCGGTCAGCTTGGTCATGGCGTCACGTCCCGCGGCCAAGTAGACGGCCTTCGGGCCAGTGCCGACGACCACTTCGAGGCTCTCGCCGACCAGGCGAACGGCCGCCTCGCGGCTCTTCACATCCCGGGCTCCGTCTCCCGGATCGAGGGGCGGAAGCGGGATCGAAACCGAGTGGAACGTGATATCGCCGTGGCTGCCGGCGTCGAGCTTGACCATGCCGGCCACGTCGGGAATCTCTTCGCTGGCCGCCTTGACCAGGTCGCGGAGCGTCTTGTCGAGCTTCGGACCGTCGGCGATCCGCAGGCCGCCGACCAGGGTCGCCGCGTCGGGCGAAACGAGCACCGCGGCGCCCAAATCGGAGACGCCCTCGTCAACCGTGTCTTTCAGCACGCCGAACAGCTCGCCCAGCAACTTCTTGGCCTTGGCCATTTCCGCTTCCGGAAGTTGGTCGTCCTCCATCTTCTGGACGAGGGTGGCCTCGTAGATGTCGAGCATGGCCTTGGTTTGGGCCATGTCGTCCGGGCTCATGGTCCCGACCACGTTAACCGTGACCGCGGCTCCGGGGGCGGCGAACCCGGCGAAGGCCGAGGTGGCCTTCTTGACTCGCGCCATGGTGTCGGCCATCTTCGTGCCCGGCTTGGCCGTGACCTGCACGTCGATGCTCATCGTGTCGGCTTTGTCGGTCGGATTGACGTTCAGGCCGACAAGCAGCGTGTCCAACTCGTTCAGAGCCGTTTTGAACTGCTGGATCGACTGCCGGGTCGACTTGGCTCGCAGTTGGAAGGCTTCGTTGCTTTCCCCCGGCTTGGGCTGGAGCCCCATCTCGGCTCCCATGTCGAGAAACATGGTGAGCGTATTGCGGGTGCCGTCCGGAATCTTGGCCACGTGCAGGGCCAACGCCACGTCGCAACCCTTGGCCGCCTTGCTCAACAGGGCGGTCGGGTCGGCGGGCAGGCTGGCCAGGTGTTCCTGCGCCATCGCAATAAAGGCCCATTGGCCCTGCTGCTTGACGAACACGGGCTTGGCCATGGGATTGGGTTGGATCTGCGTCACCCCGTCGGCTGCCGGCTGGGTGAGCATGCCCATCTTGCCCACCAGACCCAGCACCTGATTCAAGTCGGTCACCGGGACGAAGCCCAAGGGCTTGACTTGGACCGGGGACATCGGGTCGGGCAGCAACAAGACGCCGGCCGGCCGTGTCTTGTCGACACCGGCCAACCCGCCGGTGGTCATCTCGACCATCATCTTCATGTTCGGGATGGCCGCCTCGTTGCCCGACAGCTTGGCGAAGAATTCGATGTCCGACCACAAGGCGTCATACCCGGCAATCGAGATCGTTGCGATGGGCTGAATGTCTTGGGCGGCAGCCCGAGGGGTCGGACAGAGCATCGCCACGCCCAGCGCGACGACAAGAGCCAGGACCGAGAGAGAGTTCCTGTTCACAATCCACTCTCCTTTTCTGCGTTTTTCGTTCAGTGAAAGAGTCGGAAACCTTGTTGCACTCCAAACGGAAAAGGTGCCAGTCACCTTTTGCCGGAACGGCCCTTCGGGTGCTTTGCACAAAAGGTGACTGGCACCTTTTCCGTCGTGGAAACCTTGTTGCACTTCAAATGATACCGGCCCGTCCAGGCCCTCACCAGGGGGACGCACGGGCAGGGCATGTGTCTTCGTGAGTCTACGTTATGGCAGCATCCTTGCCCGGGGTTGCCGGACGGGCTCCGTCCCTTTCTTGCATCCCAAGAAACCGGAAGCCCCCTGTACGAGGGGGGCCTCCGATCCCATCTCGAATTTTTTGCCTACGGCTGGTCCGACAGGCTGACGTCGGGTGGAAGCGGGGACCGAAGCAGGGGCGGGATCTGAAGGAGTCCTTCCTCGAGTTCCACCCGGGCACAAAGCCCCCGATCGATCGGCACGACCGACACGTTGAGGTGGTCCTTGCCGTTGGTTTTCTTCAGGGCCTTGGCCACCAGGGCGGCCCTGTCGCGATCCTTCGGGCGGCCCAGGGCGGCGGCCGCTTCGGCGATCTCGGCGGCCGAGACCGACCATTGCAGAGGCACGGCCGGCTGAGGGCCTTGTTGGGCCGAGGCGGCAATCGCCCGTTTGAGCGTCTTCATCGCGTCGCGACCGACCGCCACGTACACGTTCTCGTCGCCCACGCCGACCACCACGTCGATCGTTTCGCCCACCAGGCGGACGACCCGCGCGCGGTCCTTCGCCTTGGGCGGGACGGGGAACGAGGCCGTGTGCAGTCGGACGCCCTGGAACTCGTCCGCGTCCAAGTGGATCTGTTTGGCCAATTCCGGCTTGTACTTCGTGGCCGTTTCGACCAGCAACTTGAGGAAGCCTTCGAGTTTCGTCATGTCGGCCACGTACTGGGCCGTCAGGAACGTGGCCGCCTCGGGCTGGACGATCAGGGTCACGGCTCCGTCCACCCGATCGCCCAGGACCATTCCGCGAGCGATCCCGAAAAGTAGCTTAGCCAGATGCTTTTTGTCGTTGGCCCGATCGGCATCCGGCGTCTTGGCGTTGATGTCCCGTTCGGCCTGTTGGTCGAGCATGGCGAAGACGAGGTCGACGACACTCGGGTTGGCCGTCGACCGGTTGCAGGCCCAACTGCCGGTGACCATGGCCTCGGGCAGGCGGAACCCGGCGAATCGGGTCTGGGCCCCTCTCAGGTGGGCGAAGTGGCGGGCAGTGGGCGTGTCGGGCTGGGCCGTGACGCTTATGTCAACGACGCTCCGGCCCGTCTCGTCGTCCAGGACCCAACCGACGGTGAACTGGTCGAGGTCTCTTGCGGCGGTCAAGATTGCCTTGGCGATCGCGCCGATCACGCGCCGACGCTGTTCGCGCTGGACAGCGTTCTCGCCTTGGATCGGGGGCATCCTTTCTTCGGCCCTCTCCAACCTGGCCGCGATGAACTCATGGACTTTCGGCGGCAGATTGGCCACGTGGATCTGAACGGCCAGGTCGTACTGTTTGGTCAGCTTGTCCAACCACGGCGTCGGGTCGGCCGGAACCGCCTCGAGCTGCTCGCGCTTTTCAACAACCAGAGCCCAACCGTTTCGCTGGGTGACGAAGACCGGGGAGCGTCGGCCACGCGGACGAACGCGATAGATCCCCTCGTCCTGCTCTTCAGTGACTAGTCTGAACGGCTCCAGCCCAGTCGACAACAATTCCTTCAGATTGGTCACGGGGACGTACAAGCACAGTGTGCCGCCCTTGGGATTGTCGGGCGTGGGGATAACCAGGGCGCCCAGCGGCCGGGTCTTGTCCAGGCCGTCCAGGGCGCGGTTGCCGGTGGCGAGTTTCAGCATGGCCTCCAGACCTTTGGCCAGGTCGGGATTGCCGGTCAGCCGGCCCATCGCTTCGACATTGCCGTACCACTGGTTGTAGCTGCCGGCACATACTACGACGGCCGGTTTCGCCGGGCTGGGACTGGCCGGCGCGGTGGAATCCTCAGCCTGAGCAACCAGGCCGGGGGTGGCGATGAGCACTACGATCGCCAGGAGGGTCAAAGTGGCTTTGCGCATAAGCATTCTCCACTGCCTCGCGTTCGAGGCGTGTTGGAAGGGGAGAGAGGTGCCCCCAACAACGACCGGGGATGGTGGACGTACGGCCCGTTGCCAGGGGCACCCTTCAGGGGGAGATGTCTTCGGGCCCTTGCGAGCCCCAGTCCTGTTTTGCAGTCCTGTTTTGGGCCTATTCGCCATCGGTGCCCGAATATTGGGCCGCCAATCGGAAAATTATAGCGGACGCCCTCGGCACCGACTATGAAAACCGGCAGCGGCACCCATCGCAGAGGGTTTCTACTGGATTGTCCAGCGGTGTGGAAAAGGGCACAGCCTGACCTATCGAGCCTGCCAGATAGTGATATCACGGTGATATCACCTCGATATCGTTCCGGCACGATAAGAGAGGCCGTCGGAGGTCGGCCAAGGAGAAAAAACGGTAATCTCGTGTGAATGGGGTGCATGGGTAAGTCATTAATAACTCGCGGCCACTCGTTTTGCGACAAATGCCCGGTTTGATCACGCGTAGGCCCTTTGAAATGTTCTCAAGCCATGGGTGCCATGTTCACGACATGGCGGCCGGCGCCCATTTCAAAACACTTTTGACACTTCGTTTCATCTTTTTTATCCAGCGCAGGGCATGGCGGTCCTTCCTCCGCGCTTTGGTGGCCACAACGGCCACAACACAAAAAGAGCCCGCCGGCGGAAGGGATTCTTCCAGCGGCGGGCTCTTTTTGATACCTGGCGGAGC
>JAFGFF010000269.1 GCA_016931075.1 Pirellulales bacterium
CGATCGCAGGCGACGATTCGCCCGTGCCGGAAGCCATGATGTCGGTCCCATGCCGGACGTGTCGGACGTGTCGGCCCGCGCCGCGGTGGACCGTTTCGTCCGGAGCCCTGTTCCTGGCCCGGTCCAACCCGAACAACCTGACGCTGGTGACCGACAACTTTGCCCCCGGCGGAAACGAGCTGGTCAACGCGGGCGATTTCCAGTTCCGCTACGAGCCCGGCTGGGAGATCGGCCTGCGGCGTGAGTTGAACTCGTGCTGGGACCTCGAAGCCCGCTATGTGCGGCTCGATGCCTGGCGGGCGACGGTCGGGCCGATCAGCTCGGCCGGCGGGGCGGTCGTGCGCTACGCCACGCCGCTGGGCAACGTGGCCTTTCCGGCCGAACTGTCGGGCTCCTACCGCTCGATGCTCAACAGCGTGGAACTCAACGCCCGACGACGCCTGAGCCACCGGTTTGAGCTGCTGGCCGGGTTCCGCTACGTCGGCATGGCCGAGCAGGGCCTGAGCTTCGTCCACGACATCGGCCCGGGCCTGAACACGACCTGGCACGACATCGGCGCGACAAACGACCTCTGCGGGTTCCAGATCGGCGCCGAAGGCACGCTCCTTTCGGCCGGCCGGGTGAGCATCGGCGGGCTGGTCAAGTCGGGCATCTACGACAATCGGGCCCGAAACCGCGTCCGCATCCATCAGAACGTGGGAGGTTCGTTCGGCTCGGCCGCCACACTGAGCCATACGGCCTTTTCGGGCGAGGTGGCCTTTGTCGGCACGTTGCGTCTGACGCCGCGATGCGTGTTGAAGACGGGCTATCAACTCCTCTGGCTCGAAGGCGTCGCCGCCGCCTCCGACCAGGTGCCCGTCTCCGACGTCACCACCGGCGCCGCCCGCGTCGACACCACCGGCAGCCCCCTCTACCACGGCGCCTTCATCACCCTCGAATGGCGCCGGTAGCCCCCAATCCCTAATCCCCAATCCCCAATCCCCCTCTCACTCCACAAACCGCCGCAGAATGACCGTGTTTTCCACATTCAGGTCTTCTCCGCGTTGGAACCCGACGGGGATCGAGCGGTCGATGATGTAGAAGGCCCGGTGGCGCTTGGTTTCGCCCGTATCGGAACCCAACTCCTGCCCCAGAGCATACCCATCAGGATAGACGGCCGCGTACTCGGGATCGGTCCAGAAGCTACCGTCCGCGTGCCTGCGCGTTGGCCGCGGGTGGACCTCGAAATAACCGACCGTGATCCACACCGCAAAGACGTTCGACCGCGTCGTAACCATGTTGCCCAACCGATCCATGCCCTGGAAGTAGTAAAACGGGTTGGCATCCGGTTTGTTCGTCGACTCGGCCGGTTGCAGGGCAAAGAGCGGTACGTCAGGTGTTACGCCCACCTGATGCACCCGGCGCAGGAGGGTTGAGTCGACGTCTGTCGCGTCAATATCATTCGCGGGGTTGAAATCATTATCAACCACCTTCATCAACTGCGGCAACGGGACCATCCCCGCTGACGAAGCGGGTCGGAACGGCTGAGCGAATCGGGTGGGCAGGTTTGTCGTCATATCCAAACCGAATTCGCGTTGATATGACGTGGCGCCTGCCGCGTTATAGCCTTGCCGACTCGTGACGAACTCGTCCCACCGCCACGAACTGGCCGGCATTTTGCTCCAGTCCATATCCGGGAAATAGTTCGTCAATCCCTGCCACACGGCCGGGCTGGCGATCGTGTTCAGGTTGACCAGCCCCGGCTCCCGGTAATCGGGAATCCAGTGGAACGGCGGCGCGAAGTCGTGCAAACGTTTCGGCGGCGTGGTACTGGAATCGAACGCCGTCGCCTCGAAGTTCTGCGGATCACCCTGCAACTTCGTCCCCGCGAACCGCGACGGAACGCAGACGAAGTCCAGCAGCCGATACAACTGGGGCGAGTAGTTGTCGGCGTATGCGCCGGCCGTGCCGCTTGGTTGGTTCGAGGCCGAGAAGAAATTGAACAGCCCGCCGTATTGGGTGCTGGACAGTCGACGTTGGTCCGGGGTCGTCGCGACCTCCGCGGCATACGGGTCGTTGTTGGTCTGGTGTCCGTACTCGCTCAGCAGCCGCGCCGGCGACCCGGACGGAACGAGCGTCAACTCAAGATGATTGGCAAACGGCCGGTTGTTCCACGTTAGCCAGGGGAACGTCTTGACAGACTTGGGCGCCCCGATGTAAGCGTCCGGCGTCGCGATGGCGGTAGTCTTCAACAACCATCGCCACGTATTTGGGTCGGCCGGATCGATCGCTTTACCGTCTATCCCCGGCAGATGATAGCAGTTGCGCAAGTCGTCTCGTTTGTCCTCATCGAAGAACCACGTATTCAGATAACCCAACGTGTGCCGCAGGGTCCGTGTTTGATAGGTCTTCGCGGTTGGCGTGGTCGCGCTGGGTGGATCTCCATGGTCCAGGTCGATGTCGGCATTCCAGATGGTTCCCCGGAATCCCCGCTCTCGCGAGCGGAAGTTGGCCGGTTCTTCGTTCTTCGGGGGCTTATGGTCCCGGTGGAGGTATTTGACTCCGTCCTCGCCGTTGAACAAATTCAAGTCGATCGGCATCCAGTCGACCGTGATGTACGGATTCGCCTCGCGATCATACGGCAACAGCGGGTTGGCCAGACGCTGCAGCAAGACCGTCTTGTAATTCAGCGCCGTTTTCTCGTACCACAGTCCATCCGCGCCAAGCGGACGGTTCGTGTCGAGGTCGAACGGGCCATTCTCCGTCTCTCCAGTGGGCAGCACGAGTGGTTCGGGGAAGGTGCCCTTGTCCAGATCGGTATAGGCGTCGGCCAAGTCCCCTCGTCCGCTGTTCGCGGTCGGCTTCGGGTAGTAATTGCCGCTTTGGGGAAGTGGCTCGGAGATATTCAGGCCGATGCCGTCTGGACGGATTCCGTTCCAAGTTGTGTTGGGTGGATCCGCGGCGACGGTCATGGTGATCGCCGCACGAATGTCTTGGCCGGGTGTAAGCGTCAAGGAGTTGCCAAGCGGGTCGTGGGTCTCCACGCCCAAGGCGGCCAGGGTGACCTGGTGAGGCGATCCTTCTCCCTTCTTGGGACCGGGCGGGGTGTCCGGGATCTTCGCTCCAAACTGGGTTGTTATCCGGGGCCCGACGACGGCGTACTGGCCCGGTTCGAGCAACGCGCTGCCGCGACGTCGATAGAACACCTTGTTGTGATCGTCAAGCGTAGGGATTGGCGGCGTGTCCGTGAACCAAACCAGGCGCTCGATCTGGATGGCGGCTGTGTCCGCGGGCAACGTGCCCGCGGGCGGCGGTCGAAGCAGGGTGGAGCGTTGGAGCGCTTTCGGGCCCGGCTCGTCATCCGACTGCTCCGGCTCGATCGCAAAACTGTCCGGACGCGCTTCCCGTCGAGCTCTCACGTCGTTGCTCGGGGCTTGTAGGTGACTTTCCGTGATCGCCAAACGCCACACGGGATATTGTTGCCCGTTGGTCGCCGCCGGCGAACTTCGTGCCAGATCCAGATGCCACTTCGTCGTCGTCGGATTGTAGGTGTAAAGCGATCCCGGCGCGACGCCGTTGTTGTGGTTGGCGTTGCGCACGCACAGCAACTCGATGAACGCCGAGCCCTCCGGGATGCGAATCTGGTCGGCCGTCTCGTCGTCGTTTGCGCCAGGACCCAGCTTCTTGGTTCCACGGTCGGTGTTGGCCACGCGGAAGTCGTGGTCGGCGAACGTCTCGGTGATCAATAGTTCCGGCTGTTCACAACCCCAGACAAGGCCGCGGTAAGGGAGGCCGTTGTCCGGGCTAGCCATGCCGCCGGGCTTCCGGCCGACGTAGCCGTCGACGTCCCACGGGTTGCCGTCGCCGTTGGCGTCGGTGAATGGCTCATAGTCGAACTCGAACGGCGTCATGATCGCGTCCGGATCGCGGAAATCGACCACGTTGACCGCCCATTGGGCCAGACGGCGCACGGTCAGATCCTCGAGTTGGTCGCGGCTCAAGTCTCCCTCGACGATGGACGGCTCGACGTAGTTCGGATCGCGCAGCAACATGGCCAGAATGAACAACTGCCTGGCGTAGAGCTGACGGGCGAGAAGATCGTCGTAGATGTCCGATTTGTTGTCGTTGTTGACGTCCGCGCCCCGCGCCAGATGCATCTTGACAGAGACCGTGCCGCCTGAGGGAAGCTGCAAAACAACCTGATCTTCAGGGGTGCCCTTCACATCCGCCTCGCCCGGCTCGTCGACCTCGTCATTGTTGTTGTCGTCCTTTCCGTCGCCGAAGGGGCGGTTCAGGTCCATCCGGAGGTTGGCCATGAGTTCCGGCGGGCAGAGATGGCGGAGGTAGCCATCCAGCGTGCCCGCCGTGTTCATGGCACTGACCTGAGCCACGGTCTTGCCTTCCAAGAACAATTGCCGGATGAGGAGTGCCCGAAGTATCTGAGGTGTCGATCTCAGTGGCAACGCCTTCAGATGATTTTGCTGGCCGGCGTCGGTGATTCCTTCGAGTAACCATCGCGGCGACACACCTGGACCGGTCGGGACGTCCTGGCTGAGCGTGGTCAGTTCGTGGCGATGATCGACCAGACTTGGGACGAGGTTGATAAGCCGGTCGGGCAGCATGGGCGCGTCGACGTCGAAGGGACGCAGCAGCCGCTCGAGTTCGGCTGGCGTGAACGGGTTGTCCGTCTCGGCCGGCGAAGGGCTCGTCAGGGCCGAAGAACCCTCGCACGAAAGGTCCAGCTCGTAGGGTTGGTCATATTGCGCATATCGAAGGGCCTCCCGCATTTGGGCACGGGAGCCGATGACTTCACCCGTGGTGGGCCGGTCGCCTAGCCCGACGTAGACCGGTTGGCCCAGTGGGTCCAAGGCGATGGCCGTGCTTCCCTTCAGGTCGGGCGGAGAGCCGAACCCGCTGAGCCGGTCGCGCATCTCGGCCGGCGTCCAGTTGGCTTGGACAGCGTCGGTCGTGTAGTCGATTGGATAGCAGGACAACGCGTTACTGCAAAGCGGATCGCTGTAGTCCGAACGCCCGATCATGGAAAGAGCCGCCAGGGCCGGGTTGGCGAACCGATCCCGTTCCCCGTATCGCCCGTCAACGTTTTTGCCGGATGTCGTGGCGCCCGTGAGCAGCTTTTCGTAGTCGCCCATGTTACCCAGCACGGGCAGCAAGTTGATCTCGGCCGGTCCAAAGCCCTGGCCGCGGGCGACCGTCGCTAGATGAGTGCCCACGGAGGTTCCGAACCGGGCAACCGTATTGGACGAGTCGATCCTCACGTTGCCGTAGTAGTCACCACGCGTCTGCGCCAGGCAGCCCTGGGCGTTGACGTTCAGGCGGCCGTCCATGTCGACGACGAGGAAGGCGAACAAGGGTTTGAAGAGCCGGCCGTCGCTCGTCGAGCGGACGGGCATGCCCAAGTCGATCCAAATCGCATCGTTGATCCCGTCACCGTCGCAGTCGACGTCCCAGTTTGAGCCGACCAAGCCGGGCAAGGGCGGTGTAATGCCGTCCCAAGTCGCATTGAACAGCAGATTGCTGCCAGTAAAGCAGGACTCGCCAGCGTCATAGAAACCGGGCATCGGACCTGAGCCATCTACAAAGTGGTCTTCCGGCAACGGCCGTAAAAGGATGCGGCGTTTCAGGTCAGTAGTTGTTTGACGCAGAAAAGGATCGACAATGTTCGTCGTGTTTTGGAAGAATGTAGGCCAGGTTCCTGCCATGACTGCGCTTTGCCATTCTGTCACCGCCGCTGATCCGCTCGGCAGACCCAAAACGGTCGCATTCTGATGCACCCAATAGTTCACCAGCGAGGGCCGGTGGAACGAGGGGATCGGGGTGGTGCCGGCGGGGGTGGAGCCGGAGTCGATCGGCAACTGCCAGGCCAGGAACATAGTCTGGAAGTCGGGCGCGTCGTACGGCTCGTTGGCCCCGCCCGGGCCGACCGGGTCGGTATAGCCGGTGATGGCTGGCGGGACGTACATGGCGCCAAAACCGACCGTGTTGGGCGTCAGGGCCATCAACCAATGGTGTGTCGCATCGGCGGCTGTGAGTAGCGGTTCTTGCGCGAACGTCTGGGAACCGGCAGGATATGGTGGAGTAGGCAAGGCAACCGGTGTGATGTTCGTGGGATCGGCGTTCGTGTTGAAGCCCACGCCCGTCCCGCTGAAGGCCGGGAAGTTGACGATGAGCTTGTTGGTTGAGTCAGGGTACAGACCGTCGGCGAAGGGGAGCATTTGGACGACGGTCGGATTGAGAGGGCTGACGCCGACGATCCGTGTGCTCCGCCCGGCGGCCGGGCCTTCGAGCATTGTCACAACGCAACCGACATAGTCGGTCGGCCGGACGACCGTGGTGCCCGCCTGGTCGGAGGTAAGCTGCATCTGGAGCAATTGATTCCCCGCCGCGCGCGCGAAGGGGACCATCGTGCCCGTGCCGTTGTCGTATTCTGTCTTCGCATAAAGTGTCACGGACGAGCCGTAGATGTCCTCGCCGATGCTATGCGTGGCGATCGGGTTGGAGAGCTTCTTCGAGCCGCGCAGCAGTTCGAGCAGGGCCTGGTTGAGCAGGTCGTCGGCCGGGTCGGCGTATTGGTCGACGCGGCGTTGGGCCTCGGCGCCGCGCCGCTCGTGGCCGGTGAGGATCACGAACGTGATCCCGATCAGACCGAACGTGGCCAACAGACCCAACACGACCAGCAGCAACACGCCGCGCCGCCGGAGCATCGATGTCATGGGTTTCGTTTTCATCGCTACGTCTACCTTATTTTTACGAAACGTCGTTTGCCCTGGCCCGTTTCGTAGGTTGTTTTGGGGGATTGGGGATTGGGGATTGGGGGGTGTTGTGGTTCGGTTTTCTCCAATCCCTAATCCCCAATCCCTAATCCCCCTTCTCACCTTCTCACCATCCCGCGATCTAACTCGATCGTCTTCGTGTACACGCCCAAGACGTTGTCCATGAGGACGCCGTAGGCATAACGGTCGGGCTGGCCGTTGCCGTCGTTGTCAATATCCCAGTCGGGCCCGGCCAGGGTTACCGAGCGGCATTTCTCCGTGTCGCCGTCCTTGTCGATATCCTGTTCGACAAGTTCGTCGTCGGCGATAACGACCCGATACCACTTGGCAACCCATCGGCCTCGGCTGGAAGAAGGGTCTTTGGCCTGGAGTAGTTCCCAACCATATACGAGCATCCAGCGGTTCTGCCGGACGGACAGGTACTCGCTAACCTGCTCGGTGTCGGCCGGGTTCAGATAGCTCGGCATCGCACCGCCAAGGAGCGCTGTGCCCGGCAAGCTCAATGCCGCGTCGCCTCCGCCGTAGCCGCCACCGGGGAACGTGACGTTCACGAGCCGCTCGGTCGCCGGCTTGGCGTTGGGGTCGATGTATTGCAGGTCGCGCCGGTAGCAGACCACGATCGAGACGTTGTAGCGATTCATATCGCTGGTGCCGTCCGGGTTGAGTGCCGGCGTGACCGTGGCGAACCAGGAATAGGCCCCGTCGAACGCACGATGCAACAGATTTCCGGTCGTCTGCGAATAGGCGACGATGGCGCCCGTATCGTCCAAATACACCTGCTCGGGCCGGCGGTCAGGATCGTCGGCGTTGAGTTCGATTAGCTCATCGTCCTGCCAGGTGAAAATGCGGTCGGCCAGGAGTTGGCCCATCGGCGTGTTCGTGCCCGTTCCGTCGTCGAGCGTCAGTCGAGGGATGCTGTTCGTTGTCGGCCCGAGCGGATATGGGTATCTGGATAACGCAGCCGGGTTTGTCGTCGTGGCCAGCGCCAGCGGGTCGATCACGAAGACGTTGCCTTCCGCCGGTGCATTATAGAAGGACGACACAAACGGGATGCCACTATTTGCAGGATTGATGAACCAGCCGTAAGTCACCCAGGCACCAGAACTCGTGTTGTAGAGCATCCAATTATCCGAATCCAGCATCC